>NZ_JBMKHA010000020.1:0-110476 GCF_049238365.1 Enterobacter cloacae complex sp. IR53030 | reverse complement strand
TTTTTTTAAAACTTTACAACTTTAAAGTCTTTTTCAGGTTAAAGGATACAACTTTAATGTCTCTACACAGCCGAAAAGAACAGTTAATATTTATTTTTTTTGCGTGCTGTGCCCTTAACGGGCTCGCGCTTTTTATTGTCTGCATGGTGTTTTGTATCCAAAAAAGGGTTGTGTATGTCAGCTGCTCATCTCGGTTTCCCGACGGAAACCGTTGTTGTCTTTGTGGTGATGGCCGTTGGGGCGATGTTTATCGACCTCTTTATGCACCGTCACGATAAACCTGTCTCGCTGAAAAGCGCGGCGATGTGGTCCATCTTCTGGGTCATGATGGCGATGGCGTTCGCCGGGTTCCTGTATGTCCACCACGGTGCAGAGATGGCGAGCCTGTTCCTCACCGGCTATGCGCTGGAAGAGGTGCTTTCCGTCGATAACCTTTTTGTGATGATGGCGATTTTCGCCTGGTTCGGCGTGCCGGATAAGTACCGTCACCGCGTGCTCTACTGGGGTGTGCTGGGGGCGATTGTTTTCCGCGGTATTTTCGTGGCGATCGGAACCAGCCTGCTGAGCCTGGGGCCGTACGTGGAGGTCATTTTTGCGCTGGTTGTCGGCTGGACGGCGGTGATGATGCTCAAACGCAATGAAGAGAGTGACGAAGTGGAAGATTACTCCGGCCATCTCGCGTACCGCCTGGTGAAGCGCTTCTATCCGGTCTGGCCGAAAATCAGCAGCAATGCCTTTATCCTGACCCAGAAAGAGGTGGATGCGGAGCTTGAAAAGCCGGAAAACCAGGACGTCATGGTCGGGCGCGTGAAGAAGGCGAAACGCTACGCGACGCCGCTGCTGCTTTGCGTGGCAGTGGTGGAACTTTCTGACGTGATGTTCGCATTTGACTCCGTACCGGCCATTATTGCCGTGAGCCGCGAGCCGCTGATTATCTATAGCGCCATGATGTTCGCCATTCTCGGCCTGCGTACCCTCTACTTTGTGCTGGAAGCGTTGAAGCAGTATCTGGTCCACCTTGAGAAAGCCGTGGTGTTGCTGCTGTTCTTCGTGGCGTTCAAGCTGGGGTTAAATGCCACCGATCACTTCTGGCATCACGGGTACAGCATTGGCGCGACGGCGAGCCTGTTTGTGGTCTTAGGCGTGCTGGCGCTGGGGATTATTGCGAGCGTGATGTTCCCTGGGAAACGTGAGGCCTGATGCTTTGCCTTTCTCCCTCTCCCCGTGGGAGAGGGCTGGGGTGAGGGCACCAGACCGCACCTAACCCTTAATCGGCGAATTCCGGCGCTTGCGCGGGTGGTGGAAATGCCGCCAGTGAGGATCCTGCGCCGCGGCCAGCAGCTCGTGGTCGCCGCGGGTATCTCCCCAGGCGCGCAGGTGATAGGCCTTCAGATCGCCATACACTTTTTCCAGTCTTGCGACTTTCTGGGCACAGCGGCAGTTATTGCCGGTGATGCGTCCTGTCAGCTTGCCGTCTTTCACTTCCAGCTGGGTGCCAATCAGCTTAATACCGAGCTTATCCGCCCAGGGCTGAAGCACCAGCGCCGGAGAGGCAGAACAGATCGTCACCTCCGCACCGGAATTCACCTCCGCCGCCACGGCCAGAACCCCTTCGGGGCGCATCAGCTTGTTCCAGTATTTTTCGCAAAATGCTTCCGCCTGCTGGCGCAGCCAGTGCTCATCCACTCCCGTCAGGAATGTTTTGATCAGCACTTCCTTGAGCTCATCCCGGGTCAGCTTGCGGCGAACGCAGTGCAGCGTAGGTAACGCCATGCGCACCAGGCGGCCTGCGAAGTAGCGTTTCCCAAAGGCAAAACGCAGGAAAGGGATAAAGCTATCGTGGTGCGTTAGTGTCCCATCAAAATCAAAGACAGAGAGCACGCTGGATTTAGCCACCGTCTCGTCGGCAATCATATTGGTCATAAATACGTCTTAGCTGAAATACACATTCTGCGGATCAGTTTACCTGCTTTATCTGAACAGTCCTTACATCACCACTCTTTTTTTCACGATCTTGCGGTCTAAAAGTGAGTCCATTTTTGGCCTCGATAGTCGTTGGTGAAAAAATGAACTGTCTATATTATCGCCACATCGAAAGATATTTCGGGGGAACTTTGGCCCCCACGCGTAAGGAAAAATTCACTCTAAGCCACAATTTTTGATATGACGTTAAGATCGCTTATTTCAATCCTCACACTCAGTTTTGCTTCGTTTTCTGCAATGAGTTTTCAACTGCCTGCATCGATGATCTCGATGAATTCTGCGTTTGCGGAATCACCCGCGAAATCGGCGCTGTTTCATCAGGAAACGGGCCCGCTGCGCTCGCGCATTCTCGATCAATACCAGAAGTGGAAGGGAACCCAGTATCAGTGGGGCGGCACGAGCCACCGCGGCGTGGATTGCTCTGCACTGATGCAGCACCTGTTCAGCGATGCGGCGAATCTTAATTTGCCGCGCACGACCAGCGAGCAAATCCATCGCGGCGTGCAGGTGGCGCAGTACCGTCTTAAGGCCGGCGACCTGGTCTTCTTCCAGACGGGGCCAAACCGAAAGCATGTCGGTGTCTACATCGGTGACAACCGGTTTATTCACGCCTCCAGCAGCCAGGGGGTGACGGTGTCAACCCTGACCGATGACTACTGGCAAGCACATTACATCACGGCCCGCCGCGTGACGGGCAGTGCGGCGTAACGGGATCAGATGATGTCATCCACCACGCCACCGTCAACGCGCAACGCTGCGCCCGAGGTGGCGGAGGCCTGAGGCGAACAGACATAAATCACCATATTGGCCACCTCTTCTACCGTGGCCGCACGCTGGATAACCGAGCTGGGGCGGTTGGCCATGACAAATTCTTTCGCCAGCTGCTCCAGCGATTTCCCGGTTTTCTCGATTTCATCTTTCATCATTTCAGCGAAACCGTCCGACAGGGTGGGCCCCGGCAGTACGCTGTTCACCGTCACGCCGCTTCCCGCCACGAACTTCGCCAGCCCGCGCGCGAGCGAGAGCTGTGCCGTTTTGGTCACCCCGTAGTGGATCATATCCGCCGGAATATTGCATGCCGATTCGGAAGAGATAAACACCACCCGTCCCCAGCCTTTTTTCACCATGCCTGGCAGCAGAGCGCGGGAAAGACGCACGCCGGACATCACGTTGGTCTGCCAGTAACGCTCCCAGGTTTCATCGTCGATGCTATAGAAGTCCTGCGGGCCGTAAATTCCGGCGTTGTTCACCAGAATATCGACATCACTTGCGACCTTCAGCAGCGACTCCACCCCTTCTGCCGTACTGAGATCGGCAATGGCGGCACGCACCTGTACGCCGGGTACAACCTGCTGTAACTGCTGAATACCCTTGTTCACCGAGTCGATGCTGCGGCCATTCACGATCACTTCCGCGCCGCTTTCCGCCAGGCCTCTGGCAATGGCGAACCCGATACCGCCGGTTGAGGCAGTCACCAGCGCCACTTTCCCCGCAAAGTCGATTTTCATCTTCTGCTCCTTATCGTTTTAGCGTTCGGACCTTAAAGCGTAGCAGGTGGTGATGACGGCTCCTGGCTAAAAAGGCGCAGCAGGGTTTCAACCTGCTCATCCAGCGGGGCGAGGGTACGTTTCACGATCAAATGCAGCGGCGTGGCCCGGCGGACACCGTGGTTCAGCGGAAGGATTTTCAGTAAGCCTTGCTCCAGCAGGGGCTGGATGCGTTCCTCTGGCAGCCAGCCGTAGCCGACCTGAGAGACAACCGCCTCTATGGCAGCATCAATGGTGGAGAACGTCCACGACTCGCCGGCAGCCCGCGCGGCGTTCTGGCTGTCCGCAATCTGGATAAGCGGCCACGGGCGCAGCATCTCATCATTAAGCGGTGCATCAAGACAAAAGAGCGGATGCTGGTAATGCGCCACGGCGACAAAGTCGATATTCATCAGCCACTCGCCAAGCCCGGTAATGTCCTGGCGGCGGGTCAGGACCATTACGTCCGCTTCGTCGTTTATCGTGTCCGCGCGGCTATTTTCCAGCACCTCGGTAAGGCGCACCTGGGTTTGCGGATACCGTTGCTGGAATTGTCTTAAAATCGCGAACAGCCTGCGGCGGGGAAAAATACTGTCTACGATCAGATCGACTCGGGTGCGCATGCCGCTATGCAGCGTCGCGGCGCGCGTCTCAACATAAGAGAACGCTTTCAGCAGCGGTTTTACCTGATTCAGCAATAATTCTCCTGCGGGCGTGAGGACTGCCCGTCTCCCTTCCACCACCAGCAGCGCAATGCCCAGGCGCTCCTGGAGTAAAGAGAGGTTGTAACTGACGGAAGACTGGCTGCGGTGTGTCTGTTCTGCCGCTTTGGCAAAACTCCCGGCCTCGACCACTTTTTCCAGGAGTGACCACTGTTCAAGAGTTGTTTTATGCATGACATATCTAATTTTTGAATTAATTTGATTCAAACATAGCGTTATTCATTCATTTTTTGAAGGGGTACGATACGTTCATCAAAACAAAGGAGACACATCATGAGCAACTTCGACAAGCATGACTTAAGCGGCTTCGTTGGCAAACATCTGGTTTATACCTACGATAACGGCTGGAACTACGAGATTTACGTCAAAAATGAAAACACCCTCGACTACCGTATTCACAGCGGCCTGGTCGGAAACCGTTGGGTAAAAGATCAGCAGGCGTATATCGTTCGCGTCGGGGAGAGCATCTATAAAATCTCCTGGACAGAGCCAACCGGTACTGACGTGAGCCTGATTGTTAACCTGGGCGACAACCTGTTCCACGGCACCATCTTCTTCCCGCGCTGGGTAATGAACAATCCGGAAAAAACCGTCTGTTTCCAGAACGATCATATTCCGCTGATGAATAGCTATCGCGATGCCGGTCCGGCATATCCCACAGAAGTGATTGATGAATTCGCGACAATCACCTTTGTGCGCGACTGTGGTCCAAATGATGACAGCGTGATTGCCTGTGCGGCCAGCGAGTTACCTGAAAACTTTCCAGAAAACTTAAAATAAGCGCGACAATTAACTAAAAAGAAAAGTTCCCGGCTATTTCATATTATTTTGAAATGGCCGGGATTTTTTTTGTTTGTTGATGTTTGGTTTAAATCATTTCCTGGCAAAACGTTGTGAAGGTCACAATAAAAAATATTTAATATTAATTTAACTTATTGTTTTTAAAGTGTCTGCTAGTAGTTCTATAACGTTATAAACGTTGTCTTAATTTTTCCCTAAGAAATGAAAGCTATTTTGATATGAGTTTATGGTTCGTTGAAATAAACGGACCGGCATTTGGTTAATATCAAAAACGTGCCATTTTTATTGCAAGGAAATTAATAATGAGTGATTTTCTGCCCTTTTCGCGACCCTCAATGGGTGCCGAAGAAATGGCGGCGGTTCAGGACGTTTTGATGTCGGGCTGGATCACCACGGGGCCTAAAAATCAGGAGCTTGAAGAGGCATTTTGTCATCTGACGGGCAATCAGCATGCGATTGCCGTCTGTTCTGCCACCGCGGGCATGCATGTCACGCTGATGGCGCTGAATATTGGCCCCGGCGATGAAGTGATCACCCCCTCCCAGACCTGGGTTTCCACGCTAAATATGATCGTGTTGCTGGGTGCCACACCGGTGATGATTGATGTGGACAACGACACGTTGATGGTGACGCCTGACGCCGTTGAAGCGGCGATAACCTCGCGTACTAAAGCCATTATCCCCGTCCATTATGCTGGCGCACCGTGTGACATCGACGCGATTCATGCCATTGGCGAACGTCACGGTATTCCCGTTATTGAAGATGCTGCCCATGCCGCCGGAACCTATTACAAGAACCGCCATGTGGGCTGGAAAGGGACGGCGATTTTTTCCTTCCACGCCATTAAAAATATGACCTCTGCAGAAGGCGGTTTAGTTGTCACGGATAACGCTCAGCTTGCTGCGCGGATCCGCAGTCTGAAATTCCACGGCCTGGGGGTGGATGCCTATGACCGCCAGACGCACGGTCGTGCACCGCAGGCTGAAGTGATCTCGCCGGGCTATAAATACAACCTGGCGGATATTAACGCCGCGCTGGCGCTGGTGCAGTTGGGCAAATTAAAAGAGGCCAACAAACGCCGTGAGGAAATCGCGCAACGCTATCTGCGGGAGCTGGCCGATACGCCGTTCCAGCCGCTGACCATCCCGGCATGGCCGCACGTTCACGCCTGGCACCTGTTTATTATTCGCGTTGATGAAGCCCGCTGTGGGATTTCACGCGATAACCTGATGGCGGCGCTGAAGGAGAAGGGCATTGGTACCGGCCTGCACTTCCGCGCGGCGCACACTCAAAAATACTACCGCGAGCGTTTTCCTGATGTATCGCTCCCGAATTCGGAATGGAATAGCGCGCGTATTTGTTCTCTCCCTCTTTTTCCGGACATGACTCATGACGACACAACCCGCGTCATTACCGCGCTCCATCAGCTTGCAGGACATTGATATGTTCAGTGCACCACCCGTACAAAAAGTTTCCGTCGTCATTCCTGTTTATAACGAACAGGAGAGCCTGCCTGAACTGATTCGCCGCACGACGGCCGCCTGCGAGACGCTGGGCAAAGCGTATGAAATTTTGCTGGTGGACGATGGCAGTAGCGATGACTCCGCAATGATGCTGACCGATGCTGCCCAGGCTGAAGGCAGCCATATTGTTGCCGTGCTGCTGAACCGTAACTACGGCCAGCACTCGGCGATCATGGCCGGATTTAGCCACGTTACGGGCGATCTGATCATCACTCTGGACGCGGATCTGCAAAACCCGCCGGAGGAGATCCCACGCCTGGTGGCGAAAGCCGATGAAGGCTATGACGTGGTCGGCACGGTGCGTCAGAACCGTCAGGACAGCCTGTTCCGCAAGCTGGCCTCACGCACGATCAACCGTCTTATCCAGCGTACGACCGGTAAAGCGATGGGCGATTACGGCTGCATGCTGCGCGCCTACCGCCGTCATATTGTCGACGCCATGCTGCATTGCCACGAGCGCAGCACGTTTATTCCGATTCTGGCGAATACCTTTGCCCGTAAGGCAACGGAAATTCCGGTTCTGCACGCCGAGCGCGAGCACGGGGAATCAAAGTACAGCTTTATGCGTCTCATCAACCTGATGTACGACCTCATCACCTGCCTGACCACCACGCCGCTGCGTCTGCTGAGCGTTTTCGGCAGCATCATCGCGCTGGCGGGGTTCGCGCTCTCCGTCCTGCTGGTGGTGCTGCGGCTGGTCTTTGGCCCGCAGTGGGCGGCGGAAGGGGTCTTCATGCTTTTTGCCGTGCTGTTTATGTTCATCGGTGCCCAGTTTGTCGGCATGGGCCTGCTCGGTGAATACATTGGCCGAATTTATAACGATGTCCGCGCACGTCCGCGCTACTTTATTCAACGTGTTGTCCGTCAGGAACACAAAGCATCTCAAGAGGAAATCCACCCATGAAAGCTGTTGTATTTGCCTATCACGATATGGGGTGCACGGGCACGCTGGCCCTGCTGGAAGCGGGCTATGACATAGCGGCAATCTTTACCCATCCGGACACGGCGGGCGAAAATCACTTTTTCAGCTCAGTGGCGCGCATCGCCGCCGAGCGGGGGATTCCGGTTTATGCCCCGGACGACGTGAACCATCCGCTGTGGGTGGAGCGCATCCGCGCGCTTGCCCCTGATGTCCTCTTCTCGTTTTACTATCGCAACCTGATCTGCGACGAGATCCTCGGCCTGGCCGCAAAAGGAGCATTTAACCTTCACGGCTCACTGCTGCCAGCCTACCGTGGGCGCGCGCCGCTGAACTGGGTGCTGGTGAACGGCGAAACGGAAACGGGCGTGACCCTGCACCGGATGGTCCACCGTGCGGATGCGGGGGCCATCATTGCCCAGCACCGCGTGGCAATCGATGCGGATGAAACGGCGCTGAAGCTGCACCAGAAACTTTGCACCGTGGCACAAAGCCTGCTGCGCGACGCGCTGCCAGCTATCCTGAACGGCACCTTCAGCGAGACCGCGCAGGATGAGAGCAAAGCAAGTACCTTTGGTCGCCGCACGCCGGAGGATGGCCGCCTGGACTGGAACCAACCCGCCCGCCAGCTGCACAACCTGGTGCGCGCCGTGACCGACCCGTGGCCGGGGGCATACAGCTTTGCGGGCGTGAGCAAATTTATCGTCTGGAAATCCCGCGTGCGCGACGACATCCCGGCGGCAAAACCGGGCACCGTTGTCTCCGTCTCCCCGCTGATTGTGAGCTGCGGCGAGCAGGCGCTGGAGATTATTACCGGGCAAACCGACAGCGGTCTTTACGTGCAGGGCACGCAGCTGGCCCAGTCTCTGGGTCTGGTCGCCGGGGCGCTGATCACAAGCGCCCCGGTGGTTGCCGTTAAACGCCGTACCCGCGTGCTGATCCTCGGCGTAAACGGCTTTATCGGTAACCATCTGACTGAACGCCTGCTCAAAGACGATAACTACGAAATCTATGGCCTGGATATTGGCGCGGATGCGATCAGTCGTTTCCTCGACAACCCACGCTTCCATTTCGTGGAAGGGGATATCAGCATCCATTCCGAGTGGATTGAATACCACATTAAAAAATGTGACGTGGTGCTGCCGCTGGTCGCCATCGCCACGCCTATCGAGTACACCCGTAACCCGCTGCGCGTGTTCGAGCTGGACTTCGAGGAGAACCTGAAGATCATTCGCGACTGCGTGAAATACGACAAGCGCATCATCTTCCCGTCCACCTCTGAAGTGTACGGCATGTGTACCGACAAAAACTTCGACGAAGACACCTCTAACCTGGTGGTCGGGCCGATCAACAAACAGCGCTGGATCTACTCTGTCTCCAAACAGCTGCTGGACCGCGTGATTTGGGCCTACGGTGAGAAAGAGGGGCTGCGCTTTACCCTGTTCCGTCCGTTCAACTGGATGGGCCCGCGTCTGGATAACCTGAACGCGGCGCGTATCGGTAGCTCCCGTGCGATCACCCAGCTGATCCTGAACCTGGTGGAAGGCTCACCGATTAAGCTTATTGAAGGCGGCAAACAGAAACGCTGCTTCACGGATATCAGCGACGGTATCGAAGCGCTGTTCCGCATCATCGAAAACAAAGATAACCGCTGCAACGGTCAAATCATCAACATCGGGAACCCTGACAACGAAGCGAGCATTCGCGAACTGGCTGAGATGCTGCTGGCCAGCTTTGAGCGCCATCCGCTGCGCGATAAATTCCCACCGTTTGCCGGTTTCCGTGAAGTGGAAAGCAGCAGCTACTACGGTAAAGGCTACCAGGACGTTGAGCATCGTAAGCCGAGCATTCGCAATGCGAAGCGCTGCCTGAACTGGACACCGACGGTGAAGATGGAGCAAACCATTGACGAGACGCTCGATTTCTTCCTGCGCACCGTGGAGCTGTCGGAACAGGTCTCATGAAAAAAGTCGGTTTACGCATTGATGTCGACACCTTCAGGGGAACGCGTGACGGCGTCCCCAGGCTGCTGGAACTGCTGAGCAAGCACGGTGTGCGTGCCAGCATCTTCTTCAGCGTGGGGCCTGACAACATGGGACGCCATTTATGGCGTCTGATTAAACCGGCATTTCTGTTCAAAATGCTGCGCTCACGCGCAGCATCTCTCTACGGCTGGGATATTCTGCTGGCCGGCACCGCCTGGCCCGGTAGACGCATCGGCGCGGGTAACGAAGCGGTTATCCTTGAGGCGGCGCAGCAGCATGAGGTCGGCCTGCATGCCTGGGATCACCACGCCTGGCAGGCGTGGGCAGGCGTCTGGGATATCCCGCGTCTCTCCCGTGAAATTGAGCGTGGAATGCTGGAGCTGGAGGCCATCACCGGTCAGCCCGTGCGCTGTTCCGCCGTGGCAGGATGGCGTGCGGATCAACGGGTCGTAAAGGCCAAAGAAGCCTTTGCGTTTCGCTACAACAGCGATTGCCGTGGAACCGGGCCGTTTTTGCCGCTGTTAGGCGAAAATCACTACGGTACGGTGCAAATTCCGGTCACGCTTCCCACCTGGGATGAAGTGGTCGGACGCGAGGTGAAGGCGGAAGAATTTAATCGTTATATTCTGGACCGTATGCATCGCGATACGGGTACGCCGGTGTATACCATTCATGCAGAAGTAGAGGGGATTGCGTATCAGCATGATTTCGATGCGTTGCTGACCCTGGCCGCTCAGGAGGGCATTGAATTCTGCCCGTTGAGCGAGCTGCTGCCCGACGACCTCAGCACCCTGCCTGTGGGAAAAATTGTCCGTAATGAACTGGCTGGCCGGGAAGGCTGGCTTGGCCATCAACACACCGTGAGTCCGGTCCCATGAAAACAGCCCGTTATGGCTTAGCGCTTCTCGCACTGTTTATCGTTTACTACCTCATTCCTGTCGATGTCCGCCTGCTGTGGCAGCCTGACGAAACGCGCTATGCGGAAATCAGCCGCGAAATGCTGGCATCGGGTGACTGGATCGTCCCGCATTTTCTGGGGCTGCGTTACTTTGAAAAACCGATTGCTGGCTACTGGATCAACAGTCTCGGGCAGTTGCTGTTCGGGCACACCAACTTTGCCGTACGCGCCGGGGCGATATTCTCCACCGGGTTAACGGCGCTGCTGGTGATCTGGATGGCCTGGCGTCTCTGGCGGGATAAGCGAGTAGCCATTTTCTCCGGCCTTATCTTCCTGACCCTGTTCCTGGTGTACGGTATCGGCACGTATGCGGTGCTAGATCCTATCATCACCCTGTGGCTGGTGGCGGCGATGTGCAGCTTCTGGCTGGCCTCGCAGGCCCAAACCGTGGCCGGAAAAGCGGGTGGCTATGTGCTGCTTGGGCTGGCCTGCGGGATGGGGGTGATGACCAAAGGCTTCCTGGCGCTGGCCGTTCCGGTGATTGGCGTGCTGCCGTGGGTGATCGTCCAGAAGCGCTGGAAAGAGGTGCTGATTTTTGGCTGGCTCGCGATCCTGAGCTGCGTGCTGATTGTCCTGCCGTGGGCGCTGGCGATTGCGCATCGGGAGCCTGATTTCTGGCGTTACTTCTTCTGGGTTGAACATATTCAGCGTTTTGCCCAGAGCGACGCCCAGCATAAAGCCCCGTTCTGGTATTACCTGCCGTTCCTGCTCGCGGGCAGTCTGCCGTGGCTGGCACTGTTGCCGGGCGCGTGTCGTCTCGGCTGGAATGACAGACAAAGCGCGGGGGGAGGATTCTATCTGCTGGGCTGGGTGGTGATGCCGCTGCTGTTCTTCAGCATCGCCAAAGGCAAACTGCCGACCTACATCCTGCCCTGTTTTGCCCCGCTGGCTATCCTGATGGCGCGCTATGCCTGCCTCGCGGCGGAAAAAGGTGCGAGAGCGTTGCGCATTAACGGTGGGATTAACCTGGCGTTTGGGGTGATCGGCGTGATTGCGGCGCTGGTGGTCTCGCCATGGGGGCTGGCTAAGCATCCGGTCTGGACGCCGGTCGAACTGTACAAAGTGTTCTGTGCAGTGGTGGCGTTCCTCCTCTGGGCCGCGGTGGGCTGGTTTACGTTCAGACAGAGTCAGCAGCGCTGGTGGCTGGCAGCCTTGTGTCCTGCAGGCCTGGCATTGCTGATTGGTTTTGCCATTCCTAACCTGGTGGTGGATTCCAAACAGCCGCAGTCGCTGGTCGATACCGTGCGCGAGCCGCTTCAGGAAAGCCGATTTGTGCTGGCCAATAACGTTGGCGTGGCCGCGGGTCTGGCGTGGGAGCTGAAGCGTAATGACATTACGCTGTTTGGTCAGAGCGGCGAACTGCGTTACGGGCTGGATTATCCCGATGTGAAAGATCGTTACGTCGACAAAGATGACTTCGCGCAGTGGCTGGCGACGCATCGTCAGCAGGGGCGTGTGTCGCTGGTGGTTCTGCTGTCAAAACGTGACGATATCTCACGGGCGAATTTACCGCAGCCGGACAATCTCTATATCCAGGGACGGTTTGCCTTGCTGGAGTATCTGCCGAAGTGATGACCTGGACCTGGCTGGTACTGGCAAGCTTGCTCAGCTGCGCGGGGCAGTTATGCCAGAAACAGGCCACCCGTCCGGCGAAAGCCGGGCGGCGCGGCGCGCACATTATGTTGTGGCTGGGTCTGGCAGGGCTGGCGCTGGGTAGCGGAATGCTGGTCTGGCTGGTGGTGCTGCAACGCCTGCCCGTTGGCGTCGCCTATCCTATGCTGAGCCTCAACTTTGTCTGGGTAACGCTGGCGGCAAAAGTATTCTGGCGCGAACACGTTGCTGCGCACCACTGGCTGGGGGTCGGGTTTATCATCATTGGGATTATCGTGCTGGGAGGAAGCCTGTGAAAGGCGCGTTCTGGGCGTTATGCAGCGTGCTGTTAGTCAGCGCCGCACAGCTGTTGCTGCGCGATGCCATGCAGGCACTGCCGCCGGTCAGCGATGTTCTGGCGCTTATCTCCGCGCTGTGGCACTTCTCATCCGGCACGGGCGCGCTGCTGCTGGGGTTGATGGGGTATGTGGCCTCTATGGGCTGCTGGTATCTGGCGCTGCATCGCATGGCGCTCAGCAAAGCATATGCCTTGCTGAGCCTCAGTTATATTCTGGTGTGGGCCGCGGCAATCGTCCTGCCCGGCTGGGGGGAACACTTCTCCTGGCACGGGCTGGTGGGCGTCGGGTTTATTATGCTGGGTGTATTAACGATTTTTAGGCCAGCACGTCGTCAGCAGAATGGATCAGGCCGGCGCTGAGTTCGAAGGGTGTTGCGGTACAGACCGCAAGGCTCAGCGAGTCTATGCGGCAGTGGCTGACTGAATGAAACGCGCTGGCGGTACTGTCAATGCTAACCATTTGCCAGGCGTGACCGCCGCACTGTTTAACGATCGCTTCCTTTCGCGTCCAGATACGCCAGAATGCCGTAAGCTGGCGCTCTGGCGTTTCCTTCTCCAGCTCTTCATGCTCGGCGCCGCTGAAGACGGCATTGGCGAGCGTGCGCCAGTTATCCTGCGGGCGAATACGTTCCAGGGAACAGCCCACGTCACCTTCGTCACTGATAATTAACGCAATCTCATCTCCCGAGTGGCTAAGGCTGAACCACAGCGGATAGTCGCCGGCAAAAAGGGGTTTCCCCTGTTCGTTGTGGATAATCTCCGGGAGTGGCGTCGGCGCCAACAGACGCGAAAGCAACCCGCGTCCAGCGAGCCAGCGCGCGCGATGGGCGCCTTCGGGCGCGTGTCGGGAGAGCGCTTCAGCCCAGCGGTTGGTGCTCAGCGAGGAGATTTTTCCCAGAAAAACCTGGTACATATAACGTCTGGCCTTCAGTCAAACAGAGAGTCGCAAAGTTGCGCGGCGAAACCATTACTATAATCTATTGTCCCCGATAATGGCTAACCCGACCAGCGGCTTAGCCCGGCAACCGGCTTTTGGGTCGTCCCGGCCCCAGCAGGATCGCCAGCTTGCTGCCCCCTTTGGTGGTCTCCATCCAGATTTTACATACGCTGGTCAGCGGAACCGACAGCAGCATCCCAACCGGGCCCAGCAGCCATCCCCAAATCAGTAAGGATAAAAATACCACCAGCGTCGACATGCCCAGCCGGTGCCCCATCATGCGCGGCTCTAGAATATTCCCCAGCACCATATGCACAACGAGGAACAGCGCGCCGACCAGCATACATTCATAAAATCCATTAAACAGAAACGCCTGAATCATCGGCGGCACGGCGGAGAGTACGGCGCCAATGTTGGGAACGTAGTTCAGCAGAAATGCCAGCACCCCCCACATCAGGGCGAACTGGACGCCCATCAGCATCAGCCCCAGCCAGACAATGATCCCGGTCCATACGCTCAATAGCGTTTTCAGCGCCAGATATTTGGACACGCCCTTCAGCGCGCGGTGTAAACCGGCAATATGGATTTGCGGGTTATTTAATGCAAAACGCAGCTTGTAGGGCACATGACGGACTTCGAACAGCATGAACACCACCGTCATGACCAGCAGCAAAATGCTGGCCATCGCGCCGGAAAGACCGGTCATCAGCGTGGTGGCGTAGGTCATGACTTTCTCTGAATCCATCCTGCGCAGCATCCGTTCTGGCGAGATATGCAGGTTAAGAAAGGGCATCATCTCCTGCAGGGCGATGATTTTGCGCGTCAGCTCTTTATTGTACTGCGGCAGCATGGTGGAGAATTCGCTCAGCGATGCGGCCAGTACGCCGAAGAGTGCCGTCAGGCCAATCAGCATTACAATCACCACAATAGTGATGGCCACCGGGCGGCTAACGCCCCGGCGTAAAAACCAGGTCACCAGCGGATTGAGAACAATGGCAAAAAAGAGTGCCAGCAGAAGCTGGACGATAATGTCAGCGGCAGCATGAATACCCGCGAGGATAACCACCAGACAGGCGAGTTTTAATAAAATGTGGAGTCCTGCTTTATCGGGCTGGGGGGAGATCATGCGCGTTCCTTAGTAAGATGACGCATTAAGTGTAGTGCCTGGCTTCCGCTTCGTCTGGCACCGATAATCTGAAAGTCGGGGCTGATTTTCTGATGGCGTCGTGGTAATAGTGAAACACTGTTGCAAAAAATTCAGGTCTAACTCCATGCCCGAACCTGCCGCTGAACCGGCGCTGAGCGGATTGCGCCTCAATCTGCGTATTGTTTCCGTCGTCATTTTCAACTTTGCCAGTTATCTGACCATTGGTCTGCCGCTGGCGGTCTTGCCGGGCTATGTCCATGACGTAATGGGGTTTAGCGCATTCTGGGCGGGGCTGGTGATTAGCCTGCAGTATTTCGCCACGCTGTTAAGCCGGCCGCATGCCGGGCGCTACGCGGACATGTTCGGACCAAAAAGCATCGTCGTGGTGGGGTTGTGCGGCTGTTTCCTCAGTGGCCTGAGCTACCTGCTGGCGGCCACAACCAGCGCCTGGCCGCTGGTCAGTCTGACGCTCCTCTGCCTGGGCCGCGTCATCCTCGGTATTGGGCAAAGTCTGGCGGGAACCGGCTCCACGCTATGGGGCGTGGGCGTTGTCGGCGCATCACACATTGGCCGGGTGATCTCCTGGAACGGAATTGTTACCTACGGCGCGATGGCGCTCGGTGCACCGCTCGGCGTGGCCTGTTATGCCTTTGGCGGGCTCTATGGACTCGCCATCACCATTATGGTGGTCGCGCTTCTGGCGATTCTGTTTGCCCTGCCGCGCCCGAAAGTAAAGGCCAGCAAGGGCAAGCCACTGCCGTTTCGGGCTGTGCTGGGCCGCGTATGGCCGTACGGTATGGCACTGGCCCTGGCGACGACCGGCTTCGGCGTCATTGCGACCTTCATTACCCTGTTCTATGACGCCAAAGGCTGGGAGGGCGCGGCCTTTGCGTTAACCCTCTTTAGCGTGGCGTTTGTTGGCGCGCGCCTGCTTTTCCCGAACGGCATCAACCGTCTGGGTGGGCTGAATGTGGCGATGATCTGCTTTGCGGTCGAGATAGTCGGGCTGCTGTTGACCGGTATCGCCAGTGCACCCTGGATGGCGAAAATGGGTGTCTTCCTTGCGGGGGCCGGTTTCTCGCTGGTCTTCCCGGCGCTGGGCGTGGTGGCGGTGAAAGCGGTGCCGCAGCAGAACCAGGGCGCGGCGCTGGCGACCTATACGGTATTTATGGATATGTCGTTAGGCATTACCGGGCCGCTGGCGGGGCTGGTGATGGCCTGGGCAGGGGTACCGGTGATTTATCTTGCCGCAGCGGGTCTGGTGATAATTGCCTTGTTACTGACGTGGCGGCTAAAAAAATGGCCCCCGGTGCAAGCACCGGAGGCCACGTCATCATCGTGAAGGTTACTGGATCACGATGGTGTTAATGATGTTTTCAGCCGCCGTCTGCGCTTTCTGCTGATCTTCCGCTGGCAGGGTGATCTGCAGGGTCAGCAGTTTGTTATCCATCTTGCCCAGCACCACAGAAGAGTAAGCGGTCTGGCCTTTGGCAGAGATGATGCTGTCCAGCTGTTGCAGCGTGTGGCCTTTCAGCTCGATGGATTTATTGGTCACCACCTGCAGCTGCGGATCGCGGCCGCGCTGCTGATCTTCCAGACGTTTAGACAGGACGGCCAGGTCTTCGCTGGTATCGTCGCCCACAATCACAATGACCGCTTTCTGACCGGTTGCGTCGGAGTAAACGTGCATGTTGTTCGCCTGGGTACCCAGCTTGCCGCTCTGGTCAGTCATATCGGCTGGCAGAGAGAAACTGAGTTTGCCATCCATCAGATTCACCGGCTGGCCGGTCGCGTTGCTCTCTGCGGATGCGCCCTGAGCAGGCGTTTTCGTGTCGCTGTTATCACAGGCTGCAAGACCCACAACCAGCAGGCCAATCCCGACATATTTAACCAGATTGCGCATTGACTTCTTCCTTTCGATAAACGGCCATAACGGCTCATTCGTCCATCTTATCACAACTGATAAAGCGAACCCTTAACCAGCCTGCAATGCCGTGATTTCAGATTTATCTGCCAGCCTTTTCAGCAGCATATTCAGCAGCACGCCGTACATTGGCAGGAAGAAGACAATGCTGATGAGGACCTTGAAGCAGTAGTCCACCAGCGCAATTTCCATCCAGTGCTCGGCCATAAAGGCATCCGGGCTGCGCCAGAAAGCGATGAAGAAGAAGGCCAGCGTATCGCTCACGTTACCGAATAGCGTCGAGGCGGTAGGCGCCATCCACCAGCGATGGTTCTGGCGCAGACGGTTAAACACGTGCACGTCAAGGATCTGCCCCAGCGCGTAGGCCATAAAGCTTGCCGCGGCGATACGGGCGACAAACAGGTTGAAGTGCGTCAGCGCCTCAACGCCCTGCCAGCTTCCCATATAAAACAGGGACGACACCACGTATGAGATGAACAGCGCCGGAAGCATGACCGCAAAAATAATGCGGCGGGCCAGCGGTGCGCCAAAAATACGCACGGTCAAATCCGTGGCGAGGAAAATAAACGGAAAACTGAACGCGCCCCAGGTGGTATGAAAACCAAAGATGGAGATGGGGAGCTGCACCAGATAGTTACTGGACGTGATCACCAGTAAATGAAAAAGCGAAAGCCAGAACAACGCTTTAACGCGCTGTGATTCAGAGAACTGCGTCATATTGTGACCTTTTTATACGTTGGGGTGAGGGAACCCAATAAAAACCGCAGCATGATACTGCTTTGGCTGGACATTGCAATGGTTGATTTTTGCGCAATCGTTAACCTGGTTTGCATTGTCCGCCACCGGGCGTAAACTACAGCCGTTTTTACCAGACCGAGAAGACCATGACCGACCTGTTTTCCAGCCCAGACCATACCCTTGATGCTCAGGGCCTTCGCTGCCCGGAGCCGGTAATGATGGTACGCAAGACCGTGCGTAACATGCAGCCCGGTGAAACGCTGCTGATTATTGCCGACGACCCGGCCACGACCCGCGATATTCCCGGGTTTTGTACCTTTATGGAGCATGAGCTTGTGGCGCAGCAGACAGAAGCGCTGCCGTACCGGTATTTGATTCGTAAGGGGTAGGTGGTCCGCCGCTGCGGTCTGATGCCCTCACCCCGGCCCTCTCCCACGGGGAGAGGGGGCAAACACTAAAAATGGCCACTGCGTGGCCATTTTGCTTTTACCTAGCCTTTCATCCACGCGCGGATCCCGTCCAGGAACATCTGCGTCGCCATCATCACCAGAATCAGCCCCATCAGGCGCTCCAGCGCGTTAACCCCTTTCTCCCCCAGCAGGCGCAGGAACAGCGACGATTGCAGCAGGATGATAAATGTCCCGCCCCAGGCGATAAGCAGGGCAATCACCAGGTGGCTCATTTGATTCGGATACTGATGTGACAGCAGCATCAGGGTGGCCAGAATGGTCGGCCCGGCGACGAGGGGAATCGCCAGCGGTACGATAAACGGCTCTTCGCCCGCGGGCAGGCCGCTGCTGCTCCCTTCGGCGCTCGGGAAAATCATCTTAATGGCAATCAGGAACAGAATAATCCCGCCGGAAATGGAGACCGTTTCTGCGCGCAGGTTCAGGAAGGCGAGGATCTTTTCTCCCGCAAACAGGAAGATAAACATCACCAGCAGGGCGATGAGCAGCTCGCGGATCATGATCGCCCGGCGGCGCTTCGGCTCAGTGTGCTTCAGCACCGACATGAAGATAGGCAGGTTGCCCAGTGGATCCATTATCAGGATCAATAAAACCGCTGCGGAAATGATTTCACTCATGTAAATTATCCCTGAACATCTCTATGGTTATTATGATAATTAGCTGTATTTCTGATTGCCGGGCAATCATCGATTAATTTCGCTTGCGACTTTGGCAGCATTTTGTAATGTGAAGCATATCCCAGTTCAATACTGGCTTGCACAATCAGCACACACCCTCAGCAGGAAAAAAATGCTATGAAAAACGTTGGTTTCATCGGCTGGCGCGGTATGGTCGGCTCTGTACTCATGCAACGCATGGTTGAAGAGCGCGATTTCGACGCTATCCGCCCGGTCTTCTTCTCCACTTCCCAGCTCGGCCAGGCTGCACCGTCCTTTGGTGGTACCACAGGCACGTTGCAGGATGCTTACGATCTGGAAGCGTTGAAGGCACTTGATATTATTGTGACCTGCCAGGGCGGCGATTATACCAACGAAATCTATCCAAAGCTGCGTGAAAGCGGCTGGCAGGGCTACTGGATTGACGCGGCCTCTTCGCTGCGCATGAAAGACGATGCCATCATTATTCTCGACCCGGTTAACCAGGGCGTGATCACCGATGGCCTGAACAACGGTGTGAAAACCTTTGTCGGTGGTAACTGCACCGTCAGCCTGATGCTGATGTCCCTTGGCGGCCTGTTTGCGCAGGATCTGGTTGAATGGGTTTCCGTGGCGACCTACCAGGCCGCGTCCGGCGGCGGCGCGCGTCATATGCGCGAGCTGCTGACCCAGATGGGCCAGCTGCACCACAGCGTCGCAACCGAGCTGGCAAACCCGGCATCCGCGATCCTCGATATCGAGCGTAAAGTCACCGATCTGACCCGCAGCGGCGCGCTGCCGGTGGATAACTTTGGCGTACCGCTGGCCGGTGGCCTGATCCCGTGGATCGACAAACAGCTGGATAACGGCCAGACCCGCGAAGAGTGGAAAGGTCAGGCTGAGACCAACAAAATCCTCAATACCGCGAACACCATTCCGGTTGACGGTCTGTGCGTGCGTATCGGCGCACTGCGCTGCCACAGCCAGGCCTTCACCATTAAACTGAAAAAAGATGTGTCTATTCCGACCGTGGAAGAGCTGCTGGCCGCGCACAACCCGTGGGCGAAAGTGGTACCAAACGATCGCGATATCACCATGCGTGAGCTGACCCCGGCTGCCGTCACCGGCACGCTGACCACGCCGGTTGGCCGTCTGCGTAAGCTGAACATGGGGCCGGAGTACCTCTCCGCGTTCACCGTCGGTGACCAGCTCCTGTGGGGCGCCGCCGAACCGCTGCGCCGCATGCTACGCCAGCTGGCGTAATAATTTGTTAATGACCGGGGGTGATTTTCACCCCCTTTTTTTGCGTACTACATGGAGTAACACGCGTATGTCTTATTTTTTATCAGGAGTCATGTAGAGCGTTGGCTATGCTTTAAGGAAGAGTCATTTCTTACCTGAGGTTAGGACGGGACTGAGTGGATACCCGTCAGGTCACATTAAAGTCGTCCCAGGCGCTAAAAAAGGACGACATAAAAAACAGGATGAATACCATGTCCGATCGTGTGGATAGAGACGTGATTAATGCGCTTATTGCGGGTCATTTTGCCGACCCCTTTTCCGTGCTGGGGATGCACCGTACAGAGGCCGGGCTGGAAGTTCGGGCGTTGTTACCGGATGCGACCGAAGTGTGGGTCATTGAGCCCAAAACCGGCCGCAAGGTGGCCAATCTTGAATGCCTCGACTCGCGTGGCTTCTTCTCGGGCATCATGCCCCGTCGTAAAAACCCCTTTCGTTATCAACTCGCCGTTATCTGGCACGGCCAGCAAAACCTGATTGATGATCCTTACAGCTTCGGTCCGCTCTTAAAAGAGATGGACGCCTGGCTGCTGTCTGAAGGTACGCATCTGCGCCCTTATGAAACGCTGGGTGCTCATGCGGATACCATGGACGGCATCACCGGCACGCGTTTTGCGGTGTGGGCGCCTAACGCCCAGCGCGTCTCCGTTGTCGGGCAGTTCAACTACTGGGACGGTCGTCGCCATCCGATGCGTCTGCGCCGGGAGACGGGCATCTGGGAGCTGTTTATCCCGGGGGCGCATAACGGCCAGCTCTACAAATTCGAAATGATCGATGCTCACGGCAAGCTGCGCATTAAAGCCGACCCGTATGCTTTCGAGGCGCAGATGCGTCCGGACACGGCGTCGCTGATTTGCGGCCTGCCGGAGAAGGTGGTCCAGACGGAAGAGCGTAAACAGGCCAACCGCTTTGATGCGCCGATCTCCGTCTATGAAGTGCATCTCGGCTCCTGGCGCCGCCACACCGATAACAACTTCTGGCTGAGCTACCGGGAACTCGCCGACCAGCTGGTGCCGTACGCTAAATGGATGGGCTTTACCCACCTCGAACTGCTGCCGGTTAACGAGCATCCGTTCGACGGCAGCTGGGGCTACCAGCCAACCGGGCTGTATGCCCCAACACGCCGCTTCGGCACGCGCGATGACTTCCGCTATTTCATTAATGCCGCGCACGCCGCCGGGATGAACGTGATCCTCGACTGGGTGCCTGGTCATTTCCCTTCTGATGACTTTGCGCTGGCAGAGTTTGACGGCACAAAACTGTACGAGCACAGCGACCCGCGCGAAGGCTATCACCAGGACTGGAACACGCTGATCTACAACTATGGTCGTCGTGAAGTCGCGAACTATCTGGTCGGCAATGCCCTGTACTGGATTGAGCGCTTCGGCATTGATGCCCTGCGCGTGGATGCGGTGGCGTCAATGATCTACCGCGACTACAGCCGCAAAGAGGGCGAGTGGATCCCGAACGAGTATGGCGGCCGCGAAAACCTGGAAGCGATTGAATTCCTGCGCAGCACTAACCGTATTATCGGTGAGCAGGTCGAGGGTGCGGTTACCATGGCGGAGGAGTCGACGGACTTTGCAGGCGTCTCCCGACCCCCGTCATCAGGCGGTCTGGGGTTCTGGTATAAGTGGAACCTGGGCTGGATGCACGACACGCTCGACTACATGAAGCTCGACCCGGTGTACCGTCAGTACCATCACGACAAGCTCACCTTCGGCTTGCTCTATAACTACACCGAAAACTTCATGCTGCCGCTGTCGCACGATGAAGTGGTGCACGGCAAAAAATCCATTCTCGACCGTATGCCGGGCGATGCGTGGCAGAAGTTTGCCAACCTGCGCGCCTACTACGGCTGGATGTTTGCCTTCCCGGGTAAAAAACTGCTGTTTATGGGCAATGAATTTGCCCAGGGGCGCGAGTGGAACCACGACTCCAGTCTCGACTGGCATTTGCTGGAAGGCGGCGACAACTGGCACCACGGCGTGCAGCGTCTGGTGCGTGACCTGAACCTGACCTATCGCCATCACAAAGCCCTCCACGAGCTGGATTTCGACCCCTACGGCTTCGAGTGGCTGGTAGTGGACGACCATGAGCGTTCGGTATTTGTCTTTGTGCGTCGTGATAAAGCCGGCAACGAAATCATCGTCGCCAGTAACTTCACGCCGGTACCGCGCGAACACTACCGCTTTGGCATTAACCAGCCGGGGAAATGGCGCGAAATTCTGAATACCGATTCCATGCACTACCACGGCAGCAACGCCGGTAACGGCGGGCTGGTGCAGAGCGACGCCATCGAAAGCCACGGGCGGCCAAACTCCCTGAGCCTGACGCTGCCGCCGCTTGGCACTATCTGGCTGATGCGGGAGGGTGAATGACGCAGCTTACGGCAGGTCATCCCGAACCGCTCGGCGCGCGTTTTGACGGTAAGGGCGTGAACTTCACGCTCTTTTCCGCTCACGCGGAGCGGGTGGAACTTTGTGTGTTTGACGGGGAAGGTAACGAGCACCGTTACGATTTACCGTCTCGCACAGGGGATATCTGGCACGGGTACCTGTCCGGTGGGCGTCCGGGGATGCATTACGGTTTTCGCGTACACGGTCCGTGGCAACCGGCTCAGGGGCACTGGTTTAACCCGGCGAAGCTGTTGATTGACCCGTGCGCGCACCGCGTCGATGGCGAGTTTAAAGACGACCCGCTGTTTCACGTCGGCTACGGTGAGCCCGACCACCGCGACAGCGCGCCGGTCGTGCCCAAAAGCGTGGTGGTGAACGACCTCTACGACTGGGAAGACGATGCTCCGCCGCGCACGCCGTGGGGCAACACCGTGATTTATGAAGCGCATGTCAAAGGGCTGACCTGGCTGCACCCGTCGATCCCCAACGCGATGCGCGGCACCTATCAGGCACTCGGCCATCCGACGATGATTGCCTATCTGAAACACCTCGGTATCACCGCGCTGGAACTGCTCCCCGTCGCCCATTTCGCCAATGAACCCCGTCTGCAGCGGCTGGGGCTGAGCAACTACTGGGGCTACAACCCGCTGGCGATGTTTGCCCTTGAACCCCGCTACGCCGCCCATCCGGAGACGGCGCGGGACGAGTTTCGTGATGCGGTGAAGGCGCTGCACGCGGCGGGCATTGAGGTCATTCTGGACGTGGTGCTGAACCATAGCGCTGAAAGCGATCTCGACGGCCCGACGCTCTCCATGCGCGGAATTGATAACCGTAGCTATTATTGGATCAGAGAGGATGGCGATTACGAGAACTGGACCGGCTGCGGTAACACCCTCAACCTCAGCCATCCGGCGGTCACGCATTTTGCTTATGAATGCCTGAAATACTGGGTTGAGACGTTCCACGTCGACGGTTTTCGTTTCGACCTGGCGCCCGTTATGGGACGCACGCCGGCATTCAGCCAGCAGGCTCCGCTGTTTGAGGCCATCAAAAATTGCCCGGTGCTCTCGCAGGTGAAACTGATCGCCGAGCCGTGGGACATCGGTGAGGGTGGCTATCAGGTGGGGAATTTCCCGCCGCTGTTTGCCGAGTGGAACGACCATTATCGCGATGCCATGCGCCGCTTCTGGCTGGCGCGCGATCTGTCACTGGGGGAGTTCGCCGGGCGCTTTGCCGCCTCCAGCGATCTCTTCAGGCGCGACGGCAAACGGCCGTCGGCCACCATTAATCTGGTGACGGCGCACGACGGTTTTACGCTGCGCGACTGCGTTTGTTTCAATCAGAAACACAATGAAGCGAACGGCGAAGAGAATCGCGATGGGACTAACAATAACCATAGCTTTAATCATGGTATAGAAGGATTAGGCGGGAGCCTGGACGTGATTGAGCGGCGTCGCGCCAGCGTTCATGCGCTGCTGACGACGCTTTTGTTATCGCAGGGCACGCCGATGCTGCTGGCGGGCGATGAGCACGGCCACAGTCAGCACGGCAACAATAACGCCTATTGCCAGGACAATACCCTGACCTGGCTCGACTGGGGTGAGGCGAACAGTGGACTGACCCATTTCACCGCAGCGCTGATCCACCTTCGCCAGCAGATCCCCGCGCTCAACGCCGATCGCTGGTGGGAAGAGGGCGACGGCAACGTTCGCTGGCTGAATAAAGACGCGCAACCGTTGAGTGCGCAAGAGTGGCAACACGGCATCACCTGTCTGCAAATCCTGCTGTCGGATAAGTGGCTGGTGACGCTGAACGCGACGGATGACGTCGCAGAGATTGTTTTACCTGACGGGGAATGGCGCGCTGTTCCCCCCTTTGCCGGAGCGGATAATCCGGTAGTAATGGCTGTCTGGCACGGGCCTGCGCACGGAGTGTGCGTATTCCAAAGATGATAAAAAAGGAGTTAGTCATGGTTAGATTAGAGAAGAACGATCCCTTAATGTTGGCACGCCAGCTACCATTAAAAACGGTTGCCCTGATACTTGCGGGCGGGCGTGGTACCCGTCTGAAAGATTTGACCATCAAGCGCGCCAAGCCGGCCGTTCACTTTGGTGGTAAGTTCCGCATCATCGACTTTGCGCTCTCCAACTGCCTGAACTCAGGCATTCGCCGTATTGGCGTCATTACGCAATATCAGTCGCACACGCTGGTTCAGCATATTCAGCGCGGCTGGTCATTCTTCAGTGAAGAGATGAACGAGTTTGTCGATCTCCTTCCTGCTCAGCAACGTGTTCACGGCGAGAACTGGTATCGCGGGACGGCGGATGCGGTGACGCAGAACCTCGACATCATTCGTCGCTATAACGCGGAATACATTGTGATCCTCGCCGGGGATCACATCTACAAGCAAGATTACTCCCACATGCTCATCGACCACGTCGAAAAAGGGGCGCGCTGCACCGTGGCGTGTCTGCCGGTGCCCGTTGCCGAGGCGACGGCGTTTGGCGTGATGCACGTGGACGCCGACGATAAAATCATCGACTTCGTCGAAAAACCGGCGAACCCGCCAACCATGCCGGGCGATGACACCAAATCCCTCGCCAGCATGGGGATCTATGTCTTTGATGCAGATTATCTTTATGAGCTGCTGGAAGACGACGACAAAGACGAAAACTCCAGCCACGACTTCGGTAAAGACATCATCCCGAAAATCACCAAAGCTGGCATGGCGTATGCACATCCTTTCCCGCTGTCCTGCGTGCAGTCAGACCCGAATGCCGAGCCTTACTGGCGCGATGTGGGCACGCTGGAAGCGTACTGGAAAGCGAACCTCGATCTGGCCTCAGTCACGCCTGAGCTGGATATGTACGACCAGAACTGGCCGATTCGTACCCACATGGAATCCTTGCCGCCGGCCAAATTCGTGCAGGACCGCTCCGGCAGCCACGGTATGACGCTGAACTCGCTGGTCTCTGGCGGGTGCATTATCTCCGGTTCGGTGGTGGTGCAGTCCGTGCTGTTCCCGCGCGTGCGGATAAATTCATTCTGTAATATCGATTCGGCGGTCTTATTGCCGGATGTCTGGGTAGGGCGTTCGTGTCGTCTGCGTCGTTGCGTGATCGACCGCGCCTGCGTCATCCCTGAGGGGATGGTCATCGGTGAAAACGCGGAAGAAGACGCGCGTCGTTTCTACCGTTCGGAAGAGGGGATCGTGTTAGTCACACGGGAAATGTTGCGGAAGCTGCAGATCAAACAGGAGCGATGATGCAGGTTTTACACGTATGTTCTGAGATGTTCCCGTTGTTAAAAACGGGCGGTCTGGCGGATGTTCTTGGTGCATTACCGGCGGCACAAATCGCCGGAGGCGTGGATACCCGAGTCCTGCTGCCTGCCTTCCCGGATATCCGGCGCGGCATTCCTGATGCAAAGGTTGTGACCCGCCGTGAGACGTTTGCCGGACGCATCACCCTGCTGTTTGGACATTACAATGGCGTAGGGATTTACCTGATCGACGCGCCACACTTATACGACCGACCGGGCAGCCCGTATCATGATACGAACCTGTTCGCCTATACCGACAACGTGCTGCGCTTTGCGCTGCTCGGCTGGGTCGGGGCAGAAATGGCGACGGGGCTGGATCCGTTCTGGCGTCCGGATGTGGTGCACGCGCACGACTGGCATGCCGGGCTGGCTCCGGCGTATCTCGCCGCGCGCGGTCAACCGGCAAAATCGGTCTTTACGGTGCATAACCTCGCCTATCAGGGGATGTACTACGCGCATCATATGAATGACATCGATCTGCCATGGTCGTTCTTTAACATGCACGGGCTGGAGTTTAAGGGGCAGATTTCGTTCCTGAAGGCGGGGCTGTACTACGCCGATCACATCACGGCGGTCAGCCCAACCTATGCGCGAGAAATCACCCAGCCGGAGTTTGGCTACGGCATGGAAGGGCTACTGCAACAGCGCCATCGGGAAGGCCGCCTGTCGGGCATTCTGAACGGCGTGGATGAACAGATCTGGAGTCCGGAAACCGATCTCTTGCTGGCGGCACGCTATGGTCGCGATTCCGTGGAAGACAAAGCGGAAAACAAACGCCAGCTGCAGATTGCAATGGGGCTGAAGGTCAACGACAAAGTGCCGCTCTTCGCGGTGGTGAGCCGCCTGACCAGCCAGAAAGGGCTGGACCTGGTGCTGGAGGCGCTGCCCGGCTTGCTCGAGCAGGGCGGACAGCTGGCGCTGCTCGGCGCAGGCGACCCGGTGCTGCAGGAAGGTTTCCTCGCGGCGGCAGCGGAACACCCGGGGCAGGTGGGCGTGCAGATTGGTTACCACGAGGCATTTTCGCACCGCATTATGGGCGGCGCAGACGTCATTCTGGTGCCAAGCCGCTTCGAGCCCTGCGGCCTGACGCAGCTCTATGGCCTGAAATACGGCACCCTGCCGCTGGTACGCCGCACGGGCGGGCTGGCGGATACGGTGTCCGATAGCTCACTGGAAAACCTGGCGGACGGTATCGCCAGCGGGTTTGTTTTTGAAGACAGTAATGCCTGGTCGCTGCTTCGGGCGATTCGGCGTGCTTTCGTCTTGTGGTCCCGTCCGTCGCTGTGGCGTTACGTACAACGTCAGGCGATGTCCATGGACTTTAGCTGGCACGTTGCGGCGCAGTCGTACCGCGATCTTTATCAACGCTTGATGTAACGAGGCGAAGTTACTGATATGAATGCTCCATTTAGCTACTCTTCACCCACGCTCAGCGTTGAGGCGTTAAAGCACTCCATCGCCTATAAGCTGATGTTCACCATCGGGAAAGATCCGGTCATCGCCAACAAACACGAGTGGCTGAACGCCACTCTGTTTGCGGTGCGCGACCGTTTAGTTGAACGCTGGCTGCGATCAAACCGCGCCCAGCTCTCGCAGGAAACGCGTCAGGTTTACTACCTGTCGATGGAATTTTTGATTGGCCGCACGCTCTCCAACGCGCTGCTGTCGCTCGGCATTTACGACGACGTTAAAACCGCCCTCGAAGAGATGGGGCTGGATTTAGAAGAGCTGATTGACGAAGAGAACGACCCGGGCCTTGGCAATGGCGGCCTGGGGCGTCTTGCCGCCTGCTTCCTCGACTCGCTGGCGACCCTGGCGCTGCCGGGACGCGGGTACGGCATTCGCTACGACTACGGCATGTTCAAGCAGAACATCGTCGACGGGCGTCAGAAAGAGTCGCCGGACTACTGGCTGGAGTATGGCAACCCGTGGGAGTTCAAGCGTCACAATACCCGCTACAAGGTGCGCTTTGGCGGGCGTATTCAGCAGGAAGGCAAAAAATCCCGCTGGGTGGAGACCGAAGAGATCCTGGCCGTGGCCTACGACCAGATTATCCCCGGCTATGACACCGATGCCACCAACACGCTGCGCCTGTGGAGCGCCCAGGCCAGTAGCGAGATTAATCTCGGTAAATTCAATCAGGGTGACTATTTCGCCGCGGTGGAAGATAAAAACCACTCTGAAAACGTGTCCCGCGTCCTCTATCCGGATGACTCAACCTACTCCGGCCGTGAGCTGCGCCTGCGCCAGGAGTATTTCCTCGTCTCGGCGACGATTCAGGATATCCTCAGCCGCCATCACCAGCTGCACAAAACCTACGCCAATCTGGCGGAGAAAACCGCGATTCACCTCAACGACACGCACCCGGTGCTCTCTATTCCAGAGCTGATGCGCTTGCTTATCGACGAGCATAAGTTCAGCTGGGATGAGGCATTCGAGGTGACCTGCCAGGTGTTCTCGTACACCAACCACACGCTGATGAGCGAAGCGCTGGAAACCTGGCCGGTGGATATGCTCGGCAAAATCCTGCCGCGCCATCTGCAGATTATCTTCGAGATTAACGACTACTTCCTCAAGACGCTGCAGGAGCAGTACCCGAACGATACCGGCCTGCTGAGCCGGGCGTCGATCATTGATGAATCCAACGGTCGTCGCGTACGCATGGCCTGGCTGGCGGTAGTGATCAGCCACAAGGTAAACGGCGTGTCTGAGCTCCACTCAAACCTGATGGTGCAGTCGCTGTTTGCGGATTTCGCGAAGATCTTCCCGACGCGTTTCTGCAACGTGACCAACGGCGTCACGCCGCGTCGCTGGCTGGCGCTGGCGAACCAGCCGCTTTCTGACGTGCTGGATCAGAACATTGGCCGCACCTGGCGCACCGACCTGAGCCAGCTGAGCGAGCTGGAACAGCACATTGATTTCCCGACGGTGAACAAAGCCGTGCGCGAAGCCAAGCTGCTGAACAAAAAGCGTTTGTCGGTTTACCTTGCGCTGCATCTGAACGTGGTCGCCAACCCGAAAGCGTTGTTTGACGTGCAGATCAAACGTATTCACGAGTACAAGCGTCAGCTGATGAACGTGCTGCATGTGATTACCCACTACAACCGGATTAAGGCCGACCCGACGGCCGAGTGGGTGCCGCGCGTGAAAATCTTCGCCGGTAAAGCCGCTTCCGCCTATTACATGGCGAAGCACATTATCCATCTCATCAACGATGTGGCGAAGGTCGTCAACCTGGATCCGGATATTGGCGACAAGCTGAAGGTGGTGTTCATCCCGAACTACAGCGTAAGCCTGGCGCAGCTGATCATCCCGGCGGCGGATCTCTCTGAGCAGATTTCGACGGCAGGTACGGAAGCCTCCGGGACCAGTAACATGAAGTTTGCCCTCAACGGTGCGCTGACCATTGGCACCCTGGACGGGGCGAACGTTGAGATGCTGGAGCACGTAGGGGCTGAGAACATCTTTATCTTCGGGAACACCACGGAAGAAGTGGAGGCGCTGCGCAAGAAAGGCTACTCGCCGCGTGAGTTCTATGAAAAAGATGAAGAGTTACGTCAGGTACTGACGCAGATCGCAACCGGTGTGTTCAGCCCGGACGAGCCGGGCCGCTATCGCGATCTGGTGGATTCGCTGATTAACTTTGGCGATCACTACCAGGTGCTGGCGGATTATCGCAGCTACGTGGACTGTCAGGATAAGGTGGACGAACTGTACCGTCAGCAGGAGAAGTGGACCAGTGCTGCGATGCATAACATCGCCAATATGGGGTATTTCTCGTCCGACAGGACCATCAAGGAGTATGCCGAGACTATCTGGCATATTGATCCGGTTAGGCTGTAAAAACAAAGCCCGGTGGCGCTGCGCTTACCGGGCCTACGGGATCGAGTAGGCCGGGTAAGGCGGAGCCGCCACCCGGCTTTTTTTCAATTACGACGCTAACGACAGCTCACGCTTTCCCGCATGCTGCTGCAGCCACTGCGCCACACGCGACTGCTGTTCGGCATTCAGCCACATCCCTTCTTTGGTACGGCGCCAGATGGCGTCGTCCAGGCGGCGAACCCACTCGTGCTCGACCAGGTAACGCAGCTCGGCTTCGTACAGCTCGTGACCGAAATGCTCGCCCAGATCCGCAATGTCCTTCGCATCACCGAGGAACAGCTCGGTATTGCTGCCGTAGGTGCGGGCGTAGTGGCGCGCCATGCCTTCGGTAATGAACGGGAAGCGACGGCGCAGCTTCGCGGCATAATCGTCGCGGTTGTCGCCGATATCACCGCCGGGCAATACCGCGCCTTTGGTCCATGCCGGGCCAATGCCCTTATAGTACGGGGCCAGTTTTTCCAGCGCGTGCTCCGCCAGCTTGCGGTAGGTGGTGAGCTTGCCGCCAAACACCGACAGCAGCGGCGCCTGGCCGTCTACGTCGTGAATATCGAGCGTATAGTCGCGGGTGATGGCCTGCGGTGAGTCAGACTCGTCATCGCACAGCGGACGCACGCCGGAGTAAGTCCAGACCACGTCATCGCGGGACAGCTGTTTCTTAAAGTGTGCGTTATACACTTTAAGGAGGTAGTTCACTTCGCTCTCGTCGATCTCAACGTTTTTCGGATCGCCTTTGTACTCCACGTCGGTGGTGCCGATGATCGAGAATTCGTCCATCCATGGGATCACAAACACGATGCGCTTATCTTCGTTCTGCAGAATGTACGCTTGTTTTTGCGTGTGTACGCGCGGCACCACAATATGGCTGCCCTTGATCAGGCGGATGCCGTACGGCGAAGGCAGATGCATGCCGTCGTCGAAGAACTGCTTCACCCACGGACCGGTGGCGTTCACCAGACCGCGCGCTTTCCAGCTGAATTTCTCGCCGGTATCAATGTCTTCTGCTTCGACGATCCACAGGCCGTTTTCACGACGCGCGGCGGTAGCGCGGGTACGGGTTTTCACCTCGCCACCTTTCTTCTCCACCATCTGCGCATTCGCCAGCACCAGACGTGCATCGTCCACCCAGCAGTCGGAATATTCGAAACCGCGCACGATTTCAGGCTTCAGGACCGATTCTGAGCCAAAACGCAAACCGTTCGAACCCGGCAGGCTGGTGCGTTTACCCAGATGATCGTACATAAACAGACCAATTCGGATCATCCACGCCGGACGCAGGTGCGGGCGATGGGGCAGACGGAAACGCATCGGGATCGCCAGATGCGGCGCCATTTTTAGCAGCACTTCACGTTCGGCCAGCGCTTCACTGACCAGGCGGAATTCGTAGTGTTCCAGGTAGCGCAGGCCACCGTGGATCAGCTTGGAGCTGGCGGACGACGTCGCGCAGGCGAGATCGTTAGCTTCCAGCATCAGCACGGATAAACCGCGTCCTGCGGCATCGACCGCAATACCGGCACCGTTGATGCCACCGCCTATCACAATCAGATCTTTGGTTTCCATAACACCCTCATGCACTTTCGTTAAAGCTCAAAAATGTTCGATATCGCTCATAATAGCAAAGGAACGCGCTTTTGGTAACATCAAAAAAACAATTTAGAGTGATATGGATAACATAATGGCGTTTACCCGCCGCCAGGACGTACACTACGGGGTAAAATTGTGTCGTTGACCCCTGTAAAGAGAACACCATGGATCAGTTTGAATGTATTAACGTAGAAGAAGCCCATCAGAAGATGCACCAGGGAACGGCGGTGCTGGTGGATATCCGCGATCCCCAGAGTTTTGCGATGGGCCATACGCCGGGCGCGTTCCATCTCACCAACGACACGCTGGGCGCGTTTATGCGCGATAACGACTTCGATACGCCAGTGATGGTGATGTGTTACCACGGCAACAGCAGCAAAGGCGCGGCGCAGTATCTGCTTCAGCAGGGCTACGACGCGGTGTACAGCGTCGACGGCGGCTTCGATGCCTGGCATCGTCATTTCCCGGCAGAAGTGGAATACGCCTTTGAGCGCTAATCCCGCTATACTGTTCCCTTTTGTGTGGAAATAAGCGACCGCTGCCCATGTTGATGATCACCTCTTTTACCAATCCGCGCGTCGCCCAGGCGTTTGTCGACTATATGGCAACGCAGGGCGTTATTCTGACCATTCAGCAACATACGCAGACCGATGTCTGGCTGGCCGATGAGAGCCAGGCCGGGCGGGTAAACGAGGAGCTGGCGCGTTTTCTTGAGAATCCTGGCGACCCGCGCTATCTGGCGGCAAGCTGGCAATCCGGCCAGACGGGCAGCGGATTGCATTACAGTCGTTTCCCTTTTCTTGCCACGATTCGCGAGCGCGCAGGGCCGTTTACGCTGCTGCTGATGGCCGCCTGTATTATCGTCTTCATTATCATGAACGTGGTGGGCGACCAGAGCGTGATGATCGCCCTGGCGTGGCCGTACGACCCCTCTCTGGAGTTTGACGTCTGGCGCTACTTCACCCATGCGCTGATGCACTTCTCAGTGATGCATATTCTCTTCAACCTGCTGTGGTGGTGGTATCTCGGCGGGATTGTCGAGAAGCGACTCGGCAGCGGTAAGCTGATCGTGATCACCGTGATTAGCGCCCTGTTGAGCGGCTACGTGCAGCATAAATTCAGCGGCCCGTGGTTCGGTGGGCTGTCGGGCGTCGTCTACGCCCTGATGGGCTATGTCTGGCTTCGCGGAGAGCGCGACCCGGAAAGCGGCATCTATTTACAACGCGGATTAATAGCCTTTGCGTTAATATGGCTAATTGCCGGATGGTTTGATCTGTTTGGTATGTCTATCGCCAATGGTGCGCACGTCACCGGCCTGGCGGTCGGGCTGGCAATGGCGCTTGCCGACACGCTCCATGCGCGAAAACGAACATAATTCTCAGGGATAATTGATGAAACAAACACAACGTCATGACGCCATTATCGAACTGGTCAAAAAACAGGGATACGTCAGCACCGAAGAGCTCGTCGAGCAGTTTGCCGTCAGCCCGCAAACGATCCGTCGTGACCTGAACGATCTGGCCGATCAGAACCGTATTTTGCGCCACCACGGCGGGGCGGCGCTGCCGTCCAGCTCGGTCAACACCTCCTGGCATGACCGTAAAGCCACGCAGACGGCGGAAAAAGAACGCATAGCCCGTAAAGTGGCGAGCCAAATCCCAAACGGGGCGACGCTGTTTATTGACATCGGTACCACGCCGGAAGCGGTTGCTCACGCGCTGCTGGATCACGAGAACCTGCGCGTGGTCACTAACAACCTGAACGTCGCCAACACTCTGATGCAGAAAGACGATTTCCGGATCATCCTCGCCGGTGGAGAACTGCGCAGCCGCGACGGGGGCATTATCGGTGAAGCGACCCTCGACTTTATCTCTCAGTTCCGCCTCGACTTCGGCATTCTGGGGATCAGCGGTATCGACAGCGACGGCTCGCTGCTGGAGTTTGATTACCACGAGGTGCGCACCAAGCGCGCGATTATTGAAAATTCACGCCACGTGATGCTGGTGGTGGATCATTCGAAGTTTGGCCGTAACGCGATGGTGAACATGGGCAGCATCAGCATTGTGGATGCGGTCTACACCGACGCGATGCCGCCAGCGGGCGTGATGCAGGTGATTAAAGATAATAATTTGCAGTTAGAATTGTGCTAGGAATTGTGCTAGGAATTGTGCCAGGAATTGTGTCGGGTGGCGCTGCGCTTACCCGACCTACAAATTGTTCTCCCTCTCCCTGTGGGAGAGGGCCGGGGTGAGGGCATCAGGCCGCACAAAACCTAAACGCCATACCCCATCATCTTCAATAGCTGCTGCGCATGCTGTACCGCATCCTGACGATGCGCCACACCCAGCTTCTGATACAGATTACGAATGTGCGTTTTGATGGTGGTCGCCGCCACCGCCAGCTCACCGGCAATCTGCTCGTTGCTGTAGCCGGAATAGATCAGCCCCAGCACCTGCCATTCCCGCTGGGTGAGCGGGCTGGTGCGAATAAGCTCCGGCACTTCCGGATGGTTTAACAGACGTTCAACGAAGTTCTCATCAAAATGCGCAAATTTGTGGCGATGATGCTGGTTAATCTCGCGCAGAATACGCTGAGCACGATGCTGATCCAGCTCCGGCAGGGTATTCAGCTGAATCAGCTGGCGCAGCTGTTGCGCCATCACTTCACCTTCAATCACAAAGTGGCTGATAAACCCGGTACGGTTCGCCAGCTGCAGCGCTTCCAGCAGCACGCGCTGGGCGTCATTTTTGCGTCCCGCCTGCCAGTAAAGCTGGTTAAGCAGCAGCAGGTTGCGGTTCAGATCGCTCATCAGGCGCAGGCTACGGGCGTTTTCGTTTAACTCTTCCAGTACGATCTCGGCAGGCTCGAAGTCACCCAGCAGGATCTGCACGCGGGCGATGTTGCGCCACTGGCTTTGCAGGAAGTGGTTATTGGCAAACTCTGGTTTTGGCGTATGACGCAGCCAGTTGGCGGCGGATTTTTTATCCCCCGTCATCTGCCAGTAAATCACCCGGACCTTATCGGCGTTTGACACCCAGTCGCTGTGGTACTGGCCGTTGCCGAGCAGGTTTTCCAGACGGTTAAGGTGATTGCGGGCGTTATCGAGATCGCCGCGCGCCAGCGAGCACTGCACCAGCAGCGCCAGGCACTGCAACTGCTGCTGCGGCTGGAAGCCAGAAAGCACGTTCACACCCTGACGGGCGCAGCTTTCTGCTTCATCGAGGCGCGACCATGCCCACAGCAGCTGAGCGCGAATGCGCAACAGGAACTCGTGCATCGGCAGCTGTTCCAGATGCTGTTCACGAATCAGCTGGAACGCTTTTTCCTGATTTTCCCAGGCAGCCTGCAGGAACCCCTGAGCGAATAAAATTTCACTTTGCTGAATCAGACTCCACAGGGCGTAGTGCCACACATCATGGCGGCGCGCCATCTGCTCGGTTTGCTGCATCAGGGAAAGGGAGCGCGTCAGCTCGCCCTTGCAGTGCAGTACTTCCCCGTGTACCGAGGTCGCCACGATGCGGCTGTAGAAATTAGCCAGCGGCAGCTCATCCAGCGCGACCATCGCCAGCCGTTCCGCTTCATCCGGATCGCCGTCGTTAATTGCGACCTGCGCCCGCAGGGCGTTAAATTCGCCGTGCAGGGTAGTATCCATTTCACTTTCCATCTCCTGCTCGGCACGCGCCAGCAGGGTATTGACCTCACTGTAGCGGTGCTGGCTTTGCATCAGCCAAGCCTGCAGCAGAACCAGACGCGGGTTCTCAAGCAGGCTCTCCCACGGCAGGGCTTTCAGCGACTCTTCCAGCAGCGTCAGTTCGCTGTGGTTAAACAGCCCCCACGCGTGGTTGAGCAGAATATCGCGCAGCATACTGGCGTCACCGGCAGCCAGCGCGTGGTGAATGGCCTCGCTCGGGAAGCCTTGCGCCATCCAGCTTTCAGCGGCGGCCCGATGGATTTCCGGCAGTTCTGTGGCAAGCTCCCACTGACAGCGCTGGCGCAGGAAGCTACCAAACAAGGGATGGTAGCTGAACCACTCGCCGGGATCGTCCATGCGTGTCAGGAACAGGCCCTGACGTTCAATCTCTTCCAACTGTAACTGGCCGTTTTCACAGCCGGTAACGCGCACGATCAGCGCGTCGTTCATCGAACGCAGCAGGGAGCTTTTCAGCAGGAAATGACGGGTTGAAGGATCAACGCTGTCCAGCACCTCGTCCACCAGATAATCAGAGAGATGGCTGGCGTTGATACCGGCCAGACGCCGTGCCGACTGGTGTGTCGGGCTGTTGTTTTGCCGCGCAGAGAGGGCAATCAGCTGCAACGCCGTGGCCCAGCCCGCGACGTCATCGCACAGGCGGCTGCTTTCAGCGGCCTCAATCGGCGAGGTCAGGCGACAGTCGAAGAACTGTTTCGCTTCCTGATGGGTAAAGGCCAACTGCTGGCTGCCAATCTCCAGCAGCTGATCGCGCACGCGCAGGTTGGCAATGCCCAGCTGCGGCAGGTTGCGCGACAGCACCACCAGGGTCAGGTTTTCCGGTTGATGGCGCAGGAAGAAACGCATCGACTTGTGGATAACCGGATTTGAAATCAGATGATAATCATCAATCACCACATAAAGCGGACGATGCCATTCAGCCAGTTCAATGAACAGCTGAGAGAAAAGGGAGGACAGGCTGGCGTACTGGCGCTTTTGCACCATCACCTCACTGGCGACGCAGTGTCCATTCGTGGCCTGTTGAATGGCAGCAATCAGATAGCTGGCAAAACGCTCTTGCTGGTTATCGCCCTCATCAAGGGAGTACCAGCCAAGATCGCTCTTACCTGCGGCCCATTGCGAAATTAGCGTTGTTTTTCCATAACCTGCAGGGCTCGTAACCAGCGCCAGTCGGAAATTATGCGCGCCGGAAAGTTTAGCCAGCAGACGCTCGCGGACCACTGTATGGTCGAGACGAACCGGGCGACTTAATTTAGACGGAATCAACATAGGTTTCACTTCACTGTGGGGAACGAGAGATTTTATTTTTTTTGCGCTTCGTAATTAATAGCTATAAGGTCGGACAGATAGAGAACTATTGCAAGTTATGTCTGGATTTGGTGGCTCTGAATTTGCACTCTGTCACAAAACATTCAGGCAGATGATGGAACTTTCCTGAAAGGGCTGTGACGCCGCGCCAGTGCTGGCTTGTATGGTTCTCTTGCGGTTATGCTGAAACTGGTTTCAGAAAGGGATAGTGACGCCAAATTTAATAAAGTCCGGGTAAAGTTCAGTGAGCTTAATAATCTCCTTAGATATGACCCAATTGCAGAAATATTATTCTACGTAAGTAATCATTTCAGCGCGGATTAATTTCGTCCGAAACTGCATTTCATTTCTTTGACATTCTTCCCGGTGACGTTTTCCTCTTCCGGGCACACTCAGGCTATGCTCTGAGAGTGGCCTCGATCACACTTTTATGCTCATCCCCGCTACTCCTCCCTGTCTAATCCCCCACAGGATGAGGAAGAGGTGAAATGAGCCAGGCACACTAGCGCCAACTTGTGTTTTCTTTCTAAAGGATGCCGATCCCCTATGTCACAGCCTACCTTCAACAAAGCTCAATTCCAGGCTGCCCTGACGCGTCAGTGGCAGCGTTTTGGCCTTCATGCTGCAAACGAGATGACGCCTCACCAGTGGTGGCAGGCGGTGAGCGGGGCGCTCGCAGAGCAGCTGGATGCTCAACCCGTGGCGAAGCCCGTCAAAGGCCAGCGTCACGTCAACTATATCTCGATGGAATTCCTGATTGGCCGCCTGACGGGCAACAATCTGCTGAACCTTGGCTGGTATCAGGAGGTGGGTGATGTGCTGAAAGCGCACGACATCAACCTGACTGACCTGCTGGAAGAAGAGATTGACCCGGCTCTCGGTAACGGTGGTCTGGGTCGCCTGGCGGCCTGCTTCCTTGACTCCATGGCAACGGTTGGCCAGTCCGCCATTGGCTATGGCCTGAACTATCAGTATGGCCTGTTCCGTCAGTCGTTCGCTGATGGTCACCAGATGGAAGCGCCAGATGACTGGCACCGCAATACCTACCCGTGGTTCCGCCACAATGCGCAGCTGGACGTGCAGGTCGGCATCGGTGGGAAAGTCACAAAGCAAGGCCTCTGGGAACCGGCTTTCACCATCACCGGTGAAGCCTGGGATCTGCCGGTGCTTGGCTACCGTAACGGCGTGGCGCAGCCGCTGCGCCTGTGGCAGGCGAAGCACGCTCATCCGTTCAACCTGACCAAATTCAACGACGGCGATTTCCTGCGTGCCGAGCAGCAGGGTATCGACGCCGAGAAGCTGACCAAAGTCCTCTACCCGAACGACAACCATCTGGCGGGTAAAAAACTGCGTCTGATGCAGCAGTATTTCCAGTGCGCCTGCTCCGTGGCGGACATTCTGCGCCGTCATCACCTGGCGGGCCGCAAGCTGGCACAGCTGCCGGACTTCGAAGTGATTCAGCTCAACGACACGCACCCGACCATCGCCATTCCTGAACTGCTGCGCGTGCTGATCGACGAGCATCAGCTGAGCTGGGATGACGCCTGGGCGATTACCAGCCGCACCTTCGCCTACACCAACCACACCCTGATGCCGGAAGCGCTGGAGTGCTGGGATGAGAAGCTGGTGAAAGCGCTGCTGCCGCGCCATATGCAGATCATCAACAAGATTAACGATCGGTTTAAAACCCTGGTGGATAAAACCTGGCCAGGCAATAAAGCGGTCTGGGCGAAGCTGGCAGTGGTCCACGATAAGCAGGTTCGCATGGCGAACATGTGCGTGGTGAGCGGCTTTGCGGTGAACGGCGTAGCGGCCCTTCACTCGGATCTGGTCGTCAAAGATCTGTTCCCGGAATATCACCAGCTGTGGCCGACCAAATTCCACAACGTGACCAACGGCATCACGCCGCGTCGCTGGATCAAGCAGTGCAACCCGCTGCTGGCCGATCTGCTGGATAAGACCCTGAAGAAAGAGTGGGCCAACGATCTGGACCAGCTCATCAACCTGGAAAAATACGCGGATGACGCGAAGTTCCGCGAGCAGTACCGTGCCATCAAGCTGGAGAACAAAGTTCGTCTGGGGGCGTTTGTGAAAGCGCGCACCGGGATTGAGATCAACCCGAATGCCATTTTCGATATCCAGATCAAGCGCCTGCATGAGTACAAACGTCAGCACCTTAACCTGCTGCACATCCTGGCGCTGTATAAAGAGATCCGCGAGAACCCGCAGGCCGACCGCGTGCCGCGCGTGTTCCTGTTCGGTGCGAAAGCGGCACCGGGCTACTACCTGGCGAAAAATATCATCCTCGCCATTAATAAAGTGGCGGCGGCGATCAACAACGATCCGAATGTGGGCGACAAGCTGAAGGTGGTGTTCCTGCCGGATTACTGCGTCTCGGCGGCTGAAATGCTGATCCCGGCGGCGGATATTTCCGAGCAGATCTCGACCGCAGGGAAAGAGGCCTCCGGCACCGGTAACATGAAGCTGGCGCTGAACGGTGCGCTGACCGTTGGCACGCTGGACGGTGCGAACGTCGAAATCGCTGAGCAGGTCGGTGAAGAGAATATCTTCATCTTCGGTCATACCGTGGAAGAGGTGAAAGCCATCAAGGCCAAAGGCTACGACCCGGTGAAATGGCGTAAGAAAGACAAAGTGCTGGATGCGGTGCTGAAAGAGCTGGAGAGCGGTAAATACAGCGACGGTGACAAGCACGCGTTTGACCAGATGCTGCACAGCATGGACAAGCATGGCGGTGACCCGTATCTGGTGATGGCCGATTTCACCGCCTATGTGGACGCGCAAAAGCAGGTCGACGTGCTGTATCGCGACCAGGACGCGTGGACCCGGGCATGCATTCTGAACACGGCGCGCTGCGGTATGTTCAGCTCTGACCGCTCAATCCGTGATTATCAGGCTCGTATCTGGCAGGCAAAACGCTAAGGAAGCGCGATGGAGAGTAAACGTCTGGACAGTGCCGCGCAGGCGGCGGGAATTAGCCTCAGTTACATCAATGCGCACGGCAAACCGCAGTCTATTGGTGCGGACACCAAAAGACGTTTGCTGAATGCCATGCACAAAGCCGACGCGAAAGCGTCGGCACTACCGGTGCCAAACGTAAAGGTCTTTACTGCGGGCAAAAAAATGTCGCTAACGGTGGAGGGGCGCGGCGAGTTTAGCTGGCTGCTCACCACCGAAGAGGGGCATCAGCATAAAGGCCACGCCACCGGCGGCAAAGCGTTTAACCTTCCGGCGAAACTGCCGGAGGGCTATCACAGCCTGACGCTCACCCAGGACGAGCAGCGTTTTCACTGCCGGGTGATCGTCGCGCCAAAACGCTGCTATGAGCCGCAGGCGCTGCTCGAAGGTAAAAAGCTGTGGGGCGCCTGCGTGCAGCTCTACACGCTGCGTTCCGACAGCAACTGGGGCATCGGCGATTTTGGCGATCTGAAGAATATGCTGGCCTCCGTGGGTGAGCGCGGCGGCGCGTTCATCGGCCTCAACCCGATCCACGCGCTCTATCCGGCGAACCCGGAAAGCGCCAGCCCGTACAGCCCGTCCTCCCGTCGCTGGCTGAACGTCATTTATATCGACGTTAACGCGTTGGATGATTTTAAAAACAGTAAAGACGCGCAGGCGTGGTGGAAGCTTGAGACCACGAAGCAGATGCTGAAACAGGCCCGCGAAGCGGACTGGGTCGATTACGCTACTGTGACCGCGCTAAAAATGGCGGCGCTGCGTCTGGCCTGGAAAGGCTTTGCTAAGCGCAATGACGATCAGATGGCGGCCTTCCGCCAGTTTGTGGCGCAGGAAGGCGAAAGCCTCTACTGGCAGGCGGCATTCGATGCGCTGCACGCGCATCAGGTGAAAGAGGACGAAATGCGCTGGGGCTGGCCGGTCTGGCCGGAAGCGTACCAGTCCGTGGATACCCCGGAAGTCAAAGCCTTCTGTAAAACGCATGCCGACGAGGTGGACTTCTATCTGTGGCTGCAGTGGCTGGCCTACAGCCAGTTTGCCGCCTGCTGGCAGGTAAGCCAGGGCTATAACATGCCGATCGGCCTGTATCGCGACCTGGCCGTCGGTGTGGCAGAAGGCGGCGCGGAAACCTGGTGTGACCGTGAGCTTTACTGCCTGAAAGCGTCCGTCGGTGCGCCGCCGGATATCCTTGGGCCGCTCGGTCAGAACTGGGGCTTGCCGCCGATGGATCCGCACGTGATGGCGGCGCGCGCCTACGAGCCGTTTATCGACCTGCTGCGTGCGAACATGCAAAACTGTGGCGCGCTGCGTATTGACCACGTCATGTCCGTACTGCGCCTGTGGTGGATCCCTTACGGTGAAACGGCCGATCACGGCGCGTACGTCCAGTATCCGGTAGACGATCTGCTGTCGATCCTGGCCCTGGAGAGTAAGCGTCACCAGTGTATGGTGATCGGGGAAGATCTCGGTACCGTGCCGGTGGAAATTGTCAGCAAGCTCCGCGACAGCGGCGTGTACTCCTATAAAGTGCTCTATTTTGAAAACGACCATGAGAAAACCTTCCGCGCGCCGAAAGCGTATCCAGAACAGTCAATGGCAGTCGCGACGACGCATGATCTTCCTACGCTCAGAGGTTACTGGGAAAGCGGCGATCTGACGCTCGGGAAAACGCTGGGTCTCTATCCTGATGAAGAGGTTCTGCGCGGGCTGTATCAGGATCGCGAGCTGGCGAAGCAGGGGCTGCTGGATGCGCTGCATAAGCATGGCTGCCTGCCGAAGCGCGCCGGTCACAAGGCGTCGCTGATGGCGATGACGCCAACGCTCAACCGCGGTTTGCAGCGCTATATTGCCGACAGCAACAGCGCTCTGCTTGGCCTTCAGCCGGAAGACTGGATTGATATGGCGGAGCCGGTGAACATTCCGGGCACCAGCTATCAGTACAAGAACTGGCGTCGCAAATTGTCCACAACGCTTGAGAAGATGTTTGCCGATGACGGGGTGAACAGGCTGATTAAGGATTTGGATAAGCGGCGAAAAGCGGCTGCTAAGAAGTGATAAAAAACCCGCCAGTGGCGGGTTTTTTATTGCCCGGTGGCGCTACGCTTACCGGGCCTACATGGAGCCAGTAGGTCGGGTAAGGCGAAGCCGCCACCCGACTTATGACATCAAACCACCATATTCAACAGCAGCACCCCAACCAGGCCACACACCGAAATAATGGTTTCCAGCGCGGACCAGGACTTGATGGTTTCACCGATGGTCAGGTTGAAGTACTCCTTAAACAGCCAGAAGCCCGGGTCGTTCACGTGAGAGAAAATCACGCTACCGGAACCGACCGCGATAACCATCAGCTCAGGACTGACGCCCGTGGTGGCAATCAGCGGCGCAACGATACCGCCTGCAGTAATCGCAGCAACGGTTGCAGAACCCAGCGCAATACGCAGAACCGCGGCAATAGACCAGGCCATCAGGAGCGGCGACACGTTGGTTTCATGCATCATCGCAGCGATGTATTTGTCCACGCCGCTGTCAACCAGCACCTGCTTGAACGCACCGCCACCGCCGATGATCAGGAGCATCATGGCAATAATTTTGATGGAAGAGGTCAATGTGTCGTTGATCTGATCCATTGAACGACCCCGGTTCAGACCGAAGGTGAACATCGCGATCAGGACGGCAATCAGCGTAGCCATGACCGGATCGCCCAGGAATTCTGCCACGCCCAGGAACGCATGACCTTTCGGCAGGATCATCTCTGCCACGGCGCGCATCGCCATCAGGATCACCGGTACCAGTGAGGTCCAGACGCTGACGCCAAAGCCAGGCATCTCTTCTTCGGTGAAGGTTTTCGCGCTGTACAGACCTTCCGGAATTGGCTTATCGATACCTTTCAGGAAGCGGGCATATACCGGGCCTGCCAGAATCACGGTCGGGATTGCCAGAATCGTACCGAACAGCAGGGTTTTACCCATATCGGCGTGGAAGATGGTGGCGATTGCCGTTGGGCCCGGGTGAGGTGGCAGGAAGCCGTGGGTCACGGACAGCGCCGCAGCCATTGGCACACCCACAAACAGCAGCGGAATGTTAGCCGCCGCTGCGATGGTGAACACCAGTGGCAGCATCAGCACGAAGCCCACTTCATAGAACAGCGCGAAACCGACGGTAAAACCGGTCAATACCACCGCCCACTGAATGTTCTTCTTACCAAATTTGTCGATAAGCGTGGTGGCAATACGCTGCGCGCCGCCACAGTCTGCCAGCATTTTGCCGAGCATGGCACCGAAGCCCATGATCAGCGCCAGGCTGCCGAGCGTGCCGCCGACACCGGCTTTAATGGAGCTGATAACTTTAACCAGCGGCATACCCTGCATCAGACCGACTGCAAGTGCCACCAGAACCAGAGCGATAAATCCGTTCATTTTGAAACGGATCATCAAGAGCAGTAATAACACAACACCGATAGCAACGATGACTAATGGCATGATTTACCTGGCCTTTGAATTGTTATGGGTAACGTCATTGTTTCAACGACACATTCCGATTGTCCCAACTGGGAACAGAGAAGTAACGGCACTAATACTGATGCCTTGCAAACCATTAAGTTTAGTCGGCTGTTATGAGTGTGCTTAGTGCCCACGAGAATGATACGGGTAACATGGCGTGGTTGAGAATCACCCAGGCAGGCAAAATGTGAATTATGAGACGCAGGTCAACATATAGAGGAGGCGCGGCGGGAAAACAAAAGCCGGGTGGCGGCTTCGCCTGACCCGGCCTGCGATTCGAATGCAGTAACTGTTTTGTAGGCCCGGTAAGCGCAGCGCCACCGGGCAAAGGCAGACGGCTTAGTAGTAAGAATGCTCGCCGCGCTGGTGCTCGGTCAGGTCACGTACGCCTTTCAGTTCCGGGAACTCGTTCAGCAGCTGCTTCTCGATCCCTTCTTTCAGCGTCACATCGACCATAGAACAACCGTTACAGCCGCCACCAAACTGCAGGATCGCCAGGCCGTCTTCCGTGATTTCCATCAGGGAAACGCGACCACCATGACCCGCCAGCTGGGGGTTGATCTGGGATTGCAGCAGATATTCAACGCGCTCCATCAGCGGGGCATCGTCTGAGACTTTACGCATTTTGGCGTTCGGCGCTTTCAGGGTCAGCTGAGAGCCCAGTTGGTCGGTGACGAAGTCGATCTCCGCATCTTCAAGATACGGCGCGCTCAGCTCATCAACATAAGCGGTGAGCTGTTCAAACTTAAGGGCAGTGTCAGTTGCTTCCACAGCGTCTGGTGGACAATAAGAGACACCGCATTCTGCATTCGGCGTGCCTGGGTTGATCACAAACACGCGGATCTGCGTCCCTTCTTCCTGATTTGCCAGCAGTTTGGCAAAGTGCGCTTGTGCAGAATCGGAAATACGGATCATAGCTTTGGCCTAATAGTTGACTAAATTACCTGGGTATAATCATACGCCCATTGAAGAAGGGCTACAAGGTACGGCACAGACACCATACCTGAACCGACGCGGCGCCGCTTCGCAAAAGCAGTCGGGAAAGTTCAGCAACGGTACTGCCTGTGGTGACGACATCATCCACAATCGCGATATGGAGGCCGTTAACCGCCAATTCAAGGCGAAAGGCATTTTTGAGGTTTCTTTTGCGCAGCCGGGCGTTGAGCTGATGCTGAACGGCGGTGGCATGTACGCGGGTGAGTGCGCTGGCAGTGTATCGACAGCCGAGCCAGCGGGCGAGCGGACGGCAGAGCAGGTCGCTCTGATTGTAACCACGCCGCCAGTGGCGATGGCGATACAGGGGAACATTGACCACCATATCAATTTTCGGCAGGGCGCGGGTTCGCCGTGCCTGTAAAACCGCCAGCAATAACAGGCGGGCAAGGGGCGGTGCCAGCGAACTCTGGCCGGAAAACTTCAGGGCGTGAATCAGCCTGCTCAGCGGCCGAACGTAATCATCCACAGCCACCAGTGCGCTCCACGGCGGGGGTTTTTTCAGGCAGCGGCCACAGGGTAAATAGCGGTTCGCGGCGGGTAAACCACATTGTGGGCAGGTGGTGATACGCCTTTCCAGCGAACGCGTGCAGACGGAACAGACGCCCCAGGCGCTAAGGGCAAGCGGCATTTTGCATAGCCAGCACAAGCCGGGCACTGTTAGCATATTCAACCTCCATGTGAAAAAAGAGAACAGTAACTGATGAAGACGCTGTGGTGGCAGACCGTTGGGACAGGAAATTGCCATCTTGTGCTGCTGCACGGATGGGGCCTGAATGCAGAAGTATGGCATTGCATAAACGAGGAACTTGCCTCGCAATTTACGTTACATCTGGTTGATCTACCGGGGTATGGCCGTAGCCATGGTTATGGTGCGATGACGCTCGAAGAGATGGCGCAGGAGGTGCTGAACGCGGCGCCACAACATGCCATCTGGCTGGGCTGGAGTCTGGGCGGGCTGGTGGCAAGCCAGATTGCGCTTTCCTGGCCCGAGCGCGTAAACGCGCTGGTGACGGTGGCCTCATCGCCCTGCTTTAGCGCGCAGGAGACGTGGCCCGGCATAAAGCCTGACGTGCTGGCGGGTTTCCAGCAGCAGCTGAGTGACGATTTCCAGCGGACCGTAGAGCGGTTCCTCGCGCTACAGACGATGGGCACCGAAACCGCGCGACAGGATGCCAGAGCGCTGAAGCAGGTGGTGCTCTCTTTGCCGATGCCGGACGTTGAGGTGCTCAACGGCGGCCTTGAAATTCTGAAAACGGTCGATCTCCGTGTGCCGCTGGCCGCGCTGACGATGCCGCATCTGCGTATCTATGGTTATCTTGACGGGCTGGTGCCGCGCAAAGTGGTGCCCTTGCTGGACTCCCTATGGCCGGACAGCGAATCGCAGATCATTGCCAAAGCCGCGCATGCCCCGTTTATCTCTCATCCGACGGAATTTTGTTCAGCACTCATTGCGTTAAGTCAACGTTTAGACTGATTATTTTCTATCCAGCCTGGAAAAAGTAACACACCGCAACCATACTCCAGATGTCGTTGCGGTTGTTATGCCTACGATGATCAAAACAACAATCCTATGGAGAGTCAGGCTATGAAACTTGTTACAGGTATTGTCACTTCTCTGGTTATTGGGTCACTGTCATTTGGCGTCTTTGCGGCAAAAGAGCTGGAAAAAGATAAAGTTGCCGGCATGAATCTGACGAAAATCGGTGAGATTTCTACGTCTGACACCACCGCGCCGATGGATGCAAGAAAAGAGCTGTCGAAGAAAGCGGATGAGCTGGGCGGGACGTATTACGTCGTCACCAGTGCAGAAAAACAGACCAAAAACGTACGCGCCACCGCGGACGTCTATAAGTAATATGATAAAGCCGGGCAGCGATGCCCGGCTTTATGAGTGCAGTATTAGCGCAGTGCCCACCACTCCCTCAGGCAAGCCTTTCCTTCCGGACAACTTTTACAACTGCCAGAGAGGCAACCCTCTGCCTCCTCCTGGATCCGCACGGCTTTACCCATGGCTTCAAGGCGTTCCAGCATGGCATCGATCATCGGCTGGGGCGTATGTAGGCTGAGGCTCAGCTGTTTCGCCTCCATCCGGCCCTGCAGAGCCAGCATGTCACGCACCTGAATCAATGACGCCATGGTGTGCTCCTTAGTGACAGTCGCCCGCCGGGCTGTTGCAGCAGGTCGCGGCGGTTTTACGAATTGCCAGCAGGTCGATATCGACGCGGCTGCGTGCCCGGCGCAGCAGGCCGAGAACCATCACGTTAAACAGGACAACCGCGAGGATACAAACCAGGCTGTAGCGTGGGTGCTGACTGAAATTAACGGTCTGATAAAACAGCGTCGCCAGCGAGTAAGCGATATTCAGCCCCCATAGAATGGAGAAGCCCATCCAGCCGCGACTGGATTCACGCGCAATCGCTCCCATGACGGAGATGCACGGAATATAGAGCAGAACAAAGATGAGATAGCTGTAGGCCGCAGATGCGCTACCAAATTTCTCGCCCATCACGCCCATGGCACCCGTCGCCATTTCACCGTCGCCTTTGCTGGCCTCAATCGGGTTCGCCAGCACGCTCAGGCTGAAGGTATCTTTCAGGCTCTGCCAGGTCTCCTCGACGGCACCCAGCAGTTCATCACCGAGGTGAAACGCTGCCGGATTAAATTCCTGTTCCTGGATGTTCTCCGCGGTGTAGAGCGTGTTCAGGGTGCCGACAACCACCTCTTTCGCCATCGCACCGGTGAACAGGCCCACGGTCGCCTGCCAGTTATCCTCATGCACGCCAATCGGTTTGAAGACCGGCGTGATGATGCGGCTGACGGAGGCGAGGGCAGAATCGTTGATGTTATCTGCTGCCTGACCGCTGAGGGTGAAGCTGTTCAGCGCGCTCAGGAAAATGCTGACGATGACAATCACCTTACCAGCACGCAGCACAAACCCTTTCAGGCGTTGCCAGGTCTGGATCACCAGGCTTTTCAGGTGTGGAACGTGATAGACCGGCAGCTCCATGACAAACGGTGAGGCTTCACCGCGCATAATCGTGTGCTTGAGCATTAAACCGGTCAGGATCGCCATCACGATGCCCAGAACATACAGCGAGAAGACAGCCAGCGCGCCCTGCTGACCAAAGAAGGCGGCCGCAAAGACGGCGAAGATGGCCAGACGCGCACCGCAGGACATAAACGGCGCCATCATAATGGTCATCAGGCGTTCACGCGGAGCATCCAGGGTACGGGCACCCATGACCGACGGCACGTTACAGCCGAAGCCGACAATCAGCGGTACGAAGGATTTGCCGGGCAGACCCAGGGCCTGCATCAGGCGGTCCATGACGAACGCGGCGCGCGCCATATAACCTGAATCGTCCAGGAACGAGAGGAACAGATACATCATGCCGATCTGCGGTACCAGCGGCAGAACGGTGTTAATGCCCCCGCCGAGCCCCTGAGCGAGGAAAATGGTTAGCCACTCCGGGAAGTGCAGGGTGTAACCCACCCACTGAATCCCGTGTACAAAGATCGCGACGGAACCGGCGTCAAAAATCGGCTGGAGTGCGCCGCCGATGTTGATGGCGAGCAGGAACATCACGTACATCACCAGCAGGAAGATCGGCAAACCGAGGAAGCGGTTGAGTACAATCTTATCCACCGCCGCCGTAAAGCGGCTGGGTTCCGCCGTCAGGGCATTACTGACCACGTCGCAAATCGAGGCGATGGCCTGGTATCGTGCATCGGCGATATGCAGCGCCGGGTCGTCCAGCTCGTCGCTGAGACGGGCCACCGTCGCGTCCAGTTTATCTGCCGCATGTCCGGCACAGGCGCGGCTATAGATATCGCCTTCCAGCATCTGCAGGCCGAGCCACTGGCGCTGTTTTGCAGGCATGCTTTTGTCCATCTCCTGCGCCAGCAGATCGGCTTCGCGCAGCAGCGGGCGGGCGTAATGCACCAGCTCAACGTCGTGATTTCCCGTGTGACGGTCAATCGCCAGCTTCAGGGCATCAATCCCGCGAGCGCGCGTTGAGACCAGCGGCACTACCGGGCAACCCAGGCGCGCGGAGAGGGCATCGACGTCGATGCGCAGCTTTTGTTTCTCTGCAATGTCGAGCATGTTGAGCGCCACGATGCAGGGAATACCCAGCTCCAGCAGTTGCAGCGTCAGGTAGAGGTTGCGCTCGAGGTTGGAGGCGTCGACCACGTTGATCAGCAGATCCGCGTCGCCGCTCAGAATGTAGTGGCAGGCAATTTGCTCATCGAGCGAGGTCTGCGACGAAATGGTGGTCAAGGAATAGGTGCCGGGAAGGTCAACCAGAGTGACCTGATGATCCGTTGTCGTGAACTGGCCTTCTTTACGTTCAACGGTTACGCCTGCCCAGTTACCGACGCGCTGGCGCGCGCCCGTGAGCTGGTTAAATAGCGTGGTCTTGCCGGAATTAGGATTGCCAATTAAGCCAATAGTTAATTTTTTCATTTTTTAGACTCACTGAAACCGCTGGCTCGTTATCGGGATAAGGCTTCGACTTCTATTAATGCGAGGTCTTTTTTACGCAGGACCAGATTCACGCGTCGGGTTTCAATGTGAACCGGATCGCCTAACGGCGCCACGCGCACCACCTGGAATGACGAGCCGGGCAGCATGCCCAGCGAGAGCAGCTTTTGCCGATAGGCCGGGCTAATTTCGCGGGTAAAACCGGTAATCTTCCACGCACTGTCTGGAGTGAATTGCATAACGCCTGCTTCCACGAAAGGTTAAATTATCTACTATGGGATGATAATGAGAATAGTTTTTATCAGCAATAATAAAACTGTGACGGAATGTTGTTTGGTGTATTAATTTACGGCCTGTTTGACCTTGCTCAATATTTGCTGAAATGCGGAGATAAAGAGAAGAGGGTTATTTGTTAATGAAGTGATAATTAGTGGTTTAAATATGGATGCACTCTATTTGTTTTAATTCTTTGCGGCCTGCTTGCCGGGCGGCACTGCGTTTGCCCGGCCTACAAAACCGTAGGCCCGGTAAGCGTAGCGCCACCGGGCGTTTATCACTTAGCGCTTCTTGCCCATCGCGGCCGCCAGCGCATCCATCATCGCGCTATTGCCCGCTGGCTGAGCATCACGCCCGCGCGGTTTTGCCGCTTTCGCGGCCGGGCGCTGAGAGTCACGAGCGCCACCGTTTCCGCCACGACGCGCGTTGGTGTCGCCTGGCTGCTCGTCCAGACGCATGGTCAGGGCGATACGTTTGCGCTGCAGGTCCACTTCCAGTACTTTCACCTTCACGATGTCGCCCGCTTTGACCACGGTGTGCGGGTCTTCAACGAACTTGTCGGCGAGAGAAGAGATGTGAACCAGGCCATCCTGATGCACGCCGATATCCACAAACGCGCCGAAGTTGGTGACGTTAGTTACCGCACCTTCCAGCACCATGCCGGGCAGCAGATCGTTCATGGTCTCGATGCCGTCAGCAAAGGTCGCCGTTTTGAACTCAGGACGCGGATCGCGGCCCGGTTTTTCCAGCTCTTTGATGATATCGGTGACGGTTGGCACACCAAATTTATCGTCGGTGAAATCCACCGCTTTGAGGTTGCGCAGGGCACTGCTATCGCCCATCAGGTCCTTTAGCGCCTGCTGGGTGGCGGCCAGAATACGTTCCACCACCGGGTAGGCTTCCGGGTGAACGGTGGAGGCATCCAGCGGGTTATCGCCGTGGTTGATGCGCAGGAAGCCCGCGCATTGCTCAAACGCTTTCGGCCCCAGACGGCTCACCTTCAGCAGCTGCTGACGGTTCTGGAACTGGCCGTTCTCATCACGCCAGGCGACGATGTTCTGCGCCATCATGCGGGTTAAGCCCGCCACGCGGGTCAGCAGCGGCACGGAGGCGGTATTCAGGTCAACACCGACGGCGTTTACGCAGTCTTCTACGACCGCATCCAGCTTGCGTGCCAGCTGAGTCTGGCTCACATCGTGCTGGTACTGGCCCACGCCGATGGATTTCGGATCAATTTTCACCAGCTCCGCCAGCGGATCCTGCAAACGACGGGCGATAGAGACCGCGCCGCGCAATGAAACGTCCAGGTCCGGGAATTCCTGCGCCGCCAGCTCGGAGGCGGAATAGACTGATGCGCCCGCTTCGCTGACGATCACCTTCTGCGCCGTGACTTTCGGGAACTGCTTCTGCACGTCGAGGAAGAAACGTTCAGTCTCGCGGGACGCCGTACCGTTACCGATGGCGACCAGCTCGACGTTGTATTTTTCACACAGAGCGGCAACCACGACAGCCGCTTTCGCTGCCTGTCCGGTGTGCGGATAGATGGTGTCAGTGGCGACCAGCTTGCCGGTGCCGTCAACCACCGCCACTTTCACGCCGGTACGCAGGCCCGGATCGAGACCCATGGTCGCGCGCAGGCCAGCAGGCGCCGCCATCAGCAGGTCATGCAGGTTACGGGCGAAAACGTTGATCGCTTCATCTTCGGCGCGCTCGCGCACGGTGCCCATCAGCTCGGTTTCGAGGTGCATCAGCACCTTGATGCGCCAGGTCCAGCTCACCACGCCTTTGCGCCAGCTGTCTGCCGGAGCGTTGTTAAGGTGCAGGCCGAGATGGTCAATGATGATCTGCTCGCAGTGGCTCTCTTTCGGCGGCTCGTCAAACTGCGGATCAGCGTTCAGAGAGAGCTGCAGCACACCTTCGTTGCGGCCGCGGAACATTGCCAGCGCACGGTGTGATGGGGTGGTAGATATCGGTTCGTGGTGATCGAAGTAGTCGCGGAATTTCGCGCCTTCGTCCTCTTTCCCCGCCACGACGGTAGAGACGATGTGCGCATTCTTCCACAGGTAATCACGCACTTTAGCCAGCAGGGCGGCGTCTTCGGCAAAGCGTTCCATCAGAATGTAACGCGCACCGTCGAGGGCGGCCTTGGTGTCCGCGACGCCTTTGTCGGCATCGATGAATTTCGCCGCCTCAGTTTCCGGATGGTGGGACGGCTCATTCCACAGCAGGTCGGCCAGCGGCTCAAGGCCTGCTTCAATCGCGATCTGCCCGCGCGTGCGGCGCTTCGGTTTGTAAGGCAGATAGAGATCTTCGAGTTCGGTTTTGCTCAGGGTGCCGTTAATGGCGCTTTCCAGTTCGCTGGTCAGCTTGCCCTGTTCGCCAATGGATTTGAGGATCGCCTGACGACGGTCTTCCAGTTCACGCAGGTATCCCAGACGGGTTTCCAGGTTACGCAGCTGCGTGTCATCCAGACCGCCGGTGACTTCCTTACGATAACGTGCAATAAACGGCACGGTGTTCCCTTCATCAAGCAGGCGAACGGCAGCTTCTACCTGTTCGGCTCTGGCCTGAAGTTCACCCGCAATAATGCGGCAGAGCGAATCTTTCATCATGGCTTTATCATCTGTTGAGTCGAAAAATCAGGGGATAGTTATACGGGCTGACACGGCAAAATGCCAGCCGGGGAGGGCGCTCTCGGACTATTTTACGTAGACGATCTCATTGACGTACCAGCTGGCTTCACCGGCGGGAGTCTGAACGACGGCCAAATCACCCACTTCCTTTTTCAGCAGCGCGCGGGCCATCGGGGAGTCGATGGAGATGTAATCCTTACGACCAAAAATTTCATCGTAGCCGACAATGCGAAAACGCAGGGTGTCACCGTCGTCGTTTTCAATCTCCACCCACGCGCCGAAGAACACTTTGCCCTCCTGCTGCGGGGAGTAATCGACAATTTTCAGGTTCTCAAGGCACTTGGTCAGGTAGCGTACCCGACGGTCAATCTCACGCAGTCGCTTTTTGTTGTACTGGTAGTCAGCATTTTCGCTGCGATCGCCCAGGCTTGCCGCCCAGGTCACCTTTTTGGTTACTTCAGGGCGCTCTTCTCGCCACAGGTAATCCATCTCTTTTTTGAGTTTTTCGTACCCTTCGCGGGTGATCAGGGGCGTTTTCATGGTAAAGCCTTTGCTGCCTGTTTTCTGTCTGGCGCACAATACGTACCACACAGTGTAACAGACAGGATTAATAATGATTTATGTGATGAAATGAGCAGATAAGCTGCTGTTAAATATGCTTTGTAACAATTTCGACTAGAATTTATACCAGATTTCGCTGGTCGAATACGTGCACTTTTTTAGAATACGCTGTCACAAAGACTATCCGAACCTTTGGGAGTACACACAATGCAAGAGAACTACAAAATTCTGGTCGTGGATGACGACATGCGCCTGCGTGCGCTGCTGGAGCGTTATCTGACCGAGCAGGGCTTCCAGGTTCGTAGCGTCGCGAACGCTGAGCAGATGGATCGTCTGCTAACCCGTGAATCTTTCCATCTGATGGTTCTCGACCTGATGCTGCCGGGCGAGGACGGGCTCTCTATCTGCCGTCGTCTGCGTAGCCAGAGTAACCCGATGCCGATCATCATGGTGACCGCGAAGGGTGAAGAAGTTGACCGTATCGTGGGCCTCGAAATCGGCGCAGATGACTACATTCCAAAACCGTTTAACCCGCGTGAACTGCTGGCGCGTATTCGTGCCGTGCTGCGTCGTCAGGCGAACGAGCTGCCTGGCGCACCGTCGCAGGAAGAAGCGGTGATTGCCTTCGGCAAGTTCAAGCTGAACCTCGGTACGCGTGAGATGTTCCGTGAAGATGAGCCAATGCCGCTCACCAGCGGTGAGTTTGCGGTGCTGAAAGCGCTGGTCAGCCACCCGCGTGAGCCGCTTTCCCGTGACAAGCTGATGAACCTGGCGCGTGGTCGCGAATACTCCGCAATGGAACGCTCCATCGACGTGCAGATCTCCCGTCTGCGCCGCATGGTGGAAGAAGATCCGGCGCATCCTCGTTATATTCAGACCGTATGGGGTCTGGGCTACGTGTTTGTCCCGGACGGCTCTAAAGCATGAGGCGAATGCGCTTCTCGCCGCGAAGCTCATTTGCCCGCACCCTGTTACTGATCGTCACCTTGCTGTTCGTCAGCCTGGTGACGACCTACCTGGTGGTTTTGAACTTTGCGATTTTGCCGAGCCTCCAGCAGTTTAATAAGGTCCTGGCATACGAAGTCCGTATGCTAATGACCGATAAACTGCAACTGGAGGACGGCACGCAACTGGTCGTTCCCCCGGCGTTTCGCCGTGAAATCTACCGTGAACTGGGCATTTCGCTCTACTCGAATGAGGCGGCAGAAGACGCGGGTTTGCGCTGGGCGCAGCACTACGAATTTCTTAGCCAGCAGATGGCGCAGCAGCTGGGTGGCCCAACGGAAGTCCGCGTTGAGGTTAACAAAAGCTCGCCTGTCGTCTGGCTGAAAACCTGGCTGTCACCCAACATCTGGGTGCGCGTTCCGCTGACGGAAATCCATCAGGGCGATTTCTCGCCGCTGTTCCGCTATACGCTCGCCATTATGCTGCTGGCGATAGGCGGGGCCTGGCTGTTTATCCGTATACAGAACCGACCGCTGGTCGACCTGGAGCACGCTGCGCTGCAGGTCGGTAAAGGCATTATTCCTCCCCCGCTGCGCGAGTATGGCGCCTCGGAAGTGCGTTCTGTGACGCGGGCCTTTAACCACATGGCCGCAGGCGTGAAGCAGCTGGCGGATGACCGTACGCTGCTGATGGCGGGCGTCAGTCATGACCTGCGCACGCCGTTGACGCGTATCCGTCTGGCAACGGAGATGATGGGCGAAGAAGATGGTTATCTCGCCGAGTCCATCAACAAGGACATCGAAGAGTGTAACGCCATCATTGAGCAGTTCATCGACTATCTCCGTACCGGGCAGGAGATGCCGATGGAGATGGCGGATCTGAACGCGGTGCTGGGTGAAGTGGTGGCCGCGGAAAGTGGTTATGAACGTGAAATTGATACTGCCCTTCAGGCCGGTGAAATTCAGGTCCGTATGCACCCGCTCTCCATTAAGCGTGCGGTGGCGAACATGGTGGTCAACGCGGCGCGCTACGGCAACGGCTGGATTAAAGTCAGCAGCGGGTCTGAACTCAACCGCGCCTGGTTCCAGGTGGAAGATGACGGTCCGGGTATTAAGCCCGAGCAGCGTAAGCATCTGTTCCAGCCGTTTGTGCGTGGCGACAGTGCGCGCAGCACCAGTGGTACGGGCTTAGGCCTGGCGATTGTGCAGCGTATTATCGATAACCATAACGGATTGCTGGAGATCGGCACCAGCGAGCGGGGTGGGCTGAGCATTCGCGCCTGGTTACCGGTGCCGGTGACGCGCGGACAGGTGAAAGAGAGTTAAAAAAAGGTGGCAAAAGCCACCTTTTTTGTAGGTCGGGTAAGGCGAAGCCGCCACCCGACAACATGCGACCTCTGCGGCCTGATGCCCTCACCCTGGCCCTCTCCCACAGGGAGAGGGAGAAGGGCTACAGCTTCGGTCCCGCACTCACCAGCGCTTCGCCCGCTGGTGTATCGGTATATTTCTCGAAGTTCTCAATAAACAGCTTCGCCAGCGATTCTGCCTTCTCGCGCCACTGTTCCGGCGAACCGTACGTATTGCGCGGGTCGAGGATATGCGTATCCACACCCGGCAGCGACGTTGGAATGGCCAGGTCAAACATCGGCAGCGTGAAGGTTTCGGCGTTATCGAGAGAACCATCCAGAATGGCGTCGATAATGGCGCGAGTATCCTTGATAGAGATACGTTTGCCAGTCCCGTTCCAGCCGGTGTTCACCAGGTAGGCCTGCGCGCCAGACGCCTGCATGCGTTTCACCAGCACTTCAGCGTACTGCGTCGGGTGCAGCGACAGGAATGCTGCGCCGAAGCAGGCGGAGAAGGTTGGGGTTGGCTCCGTCACGCCGCGCTCGGTACCCGCCAGTTTGGCCGTAAAGCCAGAGAGGAAGTGGTACTGCGTCTGGCTGGCGGTCAGGCGAGATACCGGAGGCAGCACGCCAAAGGCATCCGCCGTCAGGAAAATCACCTTCGTAGCATGACCCGCTTTTGACACCGGCTTCACGATGTTGTCGATGTGGTAGATCGGGTATGACACGCGCGTGTTTTCGGTTTTCGAGGCGTCGTCAAAGTCGATAGAGCCGTCGGCACGTACGGTGACGTTTTCCAGCAGCGCATCGCGACGGATTGCGTGGAAGATATCCGGCTCAGCCTCTTCTGACAGGCGAATGGTCTTCGCGTAGCAGCCGCCTTCAAAGTTAAACACGCCGTCATCGTCCCAGCCGTGTTCGTCATCGCCAATCAGACGACGTTTCGGGTCGGTGGAGAGGGTGGTTTTCCCTGTGCCGGACAGGCCGAAGAACACCGCCACATCGCCTTTCTCGCCGACGTTCGCCGAGCAGTGCATGGACGCGATGCCGCGCAGTGGCAGCAGGTAGTTCATAACCGAGAACATCCCTTTCTTCATCTCGCCGCCGTACCAGGTACCGCCGATCAGCTGGATACGCTCGGTCAGGTTGAAGGCGACAAAGTTTTCGGAGTTCAGGCCCTGCTCTTTCCACTGCGGGTTAGTGCATTTCGCACCGTTCATTACGATGAAGTCAGGCGTGAAGTCCTGCAGCTCTTCATCGGTTGGACGAATAAACATGTTCTTCACGAAATGCGCCTGCCAGGCTACTTCGGTAATGAAACGTACGGAGAGACGGGTGTCGGCGTTAGCGCCACAGAAAGCGTCTACGATAAACAGACGCTTGCCAGAAAGTTGATGGGTGACGAGCCCTTTCAGATGCTGCCAGGTTTCCGGGGAGAGCGGTTTGTTGTCGTTCTTCCCTTTGCCTTTGTCAGCCCACCACAGCGTATCGCGGGTGGTTTCGTCTCGGACGATATACTTATCTTTCGGCGAACGACCGGTAAAAATACCAGTATCGACGGCGATAGCACCAAGATTCGTCAACACACCGCGCTCGTATCCTTCCAGTGCTGGATTGAGCTCTTCCTGATACAGCGTATCGTAGTCGGGGTTGTAGACGACTTCCTGGACGTCGTGAATACCATAAGCCTTGAGATCTTGCGGGGTTAAACCAGTAACACGCATATCACTGCTCCTTAGCCAATATGTACCGCCTGAAATTGTAGGGTTTTTCTGGGGTTGTTAACCGCGACGGGGCTCATAGATTTACGCATCTGGACAAAACCCTTACTAACGGAAAACGCTGCGACTCCAGTCACAGTGCAGGCGGATTATCGCAGGAATCGCTTTTTGGTTGGGGAAAATGTTCCGAAAAGGTTAAAGGCTGGTGATTTTATCGGAGAGAATGTGAATGTAATCGCATACACGTAAGAAAATTACGTAAGAGTTACATACGGAAAACGATTCAGCTTAAGCGAGGTTTTTTGCCCTCACCCAGTTCCCTCTCCCACAGGGAGAGAGAACAGGATGGGGAGAGGGAAGGGTGTTAGTGAACCTGCGGATCCGCCGGGGAGGCGTTGTTGCGGATCTCAGCGATATCCATTGAATTGAACACATAGTGCGTACCGCAGTAGTCACAGTGCATATCAATTTCGCCGTCTTCCGCCATGATGCTGTCGATCTCTTCATCTGGCAGGGTTTTCAGCGCACCCGCGCAGCGTTCGCGAGAACAGGTGCATTTGAACTCCACTGCCTGCGGGTCGTAAACGGTCACTTCTTCTTCGTGGTACAGACGCCACAGCACGTCAGTCGCCGACAGGTTAAACAGCTCTTCGGCTTTGACGGTTTCGGTCAGCGTCGCCAGGTGCTCGAAGTCATTGGTCTGTGCGTCCTGGGCTGGCAGAACTTGCAGCAGCATACCGCCCGCAGCAGGCTGACCATCCACTTCACCGGTGCGGATGAACAGACGCGTCGGCAGCTGTTCAGAACGCATGAAGTAATCTTCCAGGCAGGCTGCCAGGGTATCCCCTTCGAGGCCGACCACGCCCTGATAGCGTTCACCTTCCTCAGGGGAGATGGTGATCACCAGGTAGCCATTCCCCACCAGCGTTTTGAGGTCTGCATTTTCAGGCACATCGCCCTGAACGCGTGCGACGCCGCGCATCTGCTGCTGGTTATTGCCGTTGATCACTGCCAGCGTCATTGGGCCGTCACCCTGCAACTGCACGGTAATATCACCGGCAAATTTCAGCGTCGCGGTCAGCAGGCTGGTGGCAACCAGCAGTTCGCCCAACAGGGTCTTCACCGGCAGCGGGTAATTGTGGTTTTCCAGAATCTGTTTCCAGGTTTCGGATACGGTGACCAGTTCGCCGCGCACGGCGAATTGTTCAAACAGATAGCGGTGTAATTGGTCGTGTTGGGCCATTTTCATCTCTCGTGCGGGTGAGGGTTACTCTGTCTCACCGTGTTTAAATTTCATCAGATCGCGGCGCTCTTTTTTATCCGGCCGCCGGTCCGGGTGGGGCATGGTTAGCGCATTCATTTTGCGCGCCAGCGCGGTCTTCTCGCGTTTCTCAACGCTTTCCGCCGTCTCTTCATAAAGCAGTGCGGCTTCCGATGCGGGCCGACGTTGTTCGGTAATGGCTTTAATCACCACCGTTTTTTCATCGTTGCCCTGGCGTAGCGTTAAGGTGGCGTTCAGCTCAACCAGCTTGCTCGGCTTGCTGCGCTGGCCGTTGTAATGCACTTTACCGCCGTCAACCATCTCGCGGGCAAGGGCGCGCGTTTTATAAAAACGGGCCGCCCACAGCCATTTATCCAGTCTTACCCCGTCAGAGGGTTTTTCTTTCATGGCGTCTCCTTCACGGTCAGTGAGGGGATCATCTGGCGGTAGTCGTTCAGTCCAGGATGTCGCAGATAGCGTTTTTCAGCCAGGCCAGAGTCAGGATTGGTGACGCCCAGACAATAGCGAATGCCAAACGTTGCCGCGGAATCCAGAATGGGCTCGCTGTCGTCAATGAACAGCGTGCGTTCCGGCTGCAAGCCGGTCTCTTCCTTCACCGCATGCCACAACCGCTGATCCTCTTTCGGATAACCAAATGTGTGGGTAGAAAGCAATAAATCAAGGTGCGATGCCAGCCCCGTGTGCTCCAGCTTCACGGCCAGATTATGTGGATGCGCGTTGGTCAGCAAAATACGGCGCTTGCCGCTGGCTTTCAGCGCGTCCAGGAACGGAACCGTATCTTCGCGCAGTACCGCGCGCGGGCCCTGGGCGGTGGTCATGGCACAAATATCCAAACCGAGGCGCTCGCTCCAGTAGTCAAGACAGTACCAGTTTAGCGTATGTTGCACTGCGCTATATTGCGAACGAATGAATGCCTGTGCTTCTGCCGGGGAGATACCCTGCTGTTCGCCGTAGGTTTCCGGTACCAGCTTTTGCCAGAAATAGTTATCAAAGGCGAGATCGAGCAGCGTGCCGTCCATATCCAGCAGAACGGTGTCGACCTGCTGCCAGTCGATATCAAGATGCATAAGGGGGAACTCCAGCCAGAAGAAACGTGCGCGACAGGGTAGCACATCTTGTCGCGCAACGAGGTTATCAGATCAGGCTCTCGGAGGAGGGGATCAGCTTGGGATTAAGGCAATTTTCATAATATTGCTGGATCTCAGCAAGACGGGTGCGCGAGCGTTGATAGCGGCGCAGCGCCATAATACCGTTCCAGACAATGGCGATAAGCATGGCGATCATCAGCAGAGAGGTGCCAATGTATCGCCACAATCCTGCGCTATCCGGCATCCGGTGCAGGCCGATATGACGGGTGCCGTTGGCATCGGTATAAATACTGGTGACAATCCCTTCGGCGCTGAAGGGGGTTTGCATCAGCATCTGCGCCAGACGCTGGAACTGACCCCACTGCTCCTGTGCCGGATAGTCATAAAGCGCCACCTGCGGGTAAGGCTGATCGACCAGGTCGCTGCCCTCATCGCTGACAATCACAAAGCCGCCCGGTGCCGGGCTGTTGAGCGCCTGCGCCGCACGGGTGGTTTCGCGCATCATAAACGGCGATGTCGACGTGGCGACCAGGTTATCCAGCGATTCGGCGCTTACCGGGCGCAGCAGGACGTTGACACCGTCCAGTCGTCCCGCTTCGGCGCGTTTGACCAGTGAGTCCCAGTCTTTGCTGTTCCCCAGGTTAACCAGCGCGTTTTTGAGGCGTATGCACTCATCCTGCGAGGAACATAAATCCTGGGTTTTGAGAACGATATCGCCAAAGTCATCCAGGAGAACCATGCCTGACTTCTGGATGGCAGAACGCAGCGCAGGGCTGACGCGTGAATCGTCATCCGCTTTCGGGTGCAGCTGGCGGTTAACCGTCTGGGTCAGCGCCGTGGCTTTATTCACCACTTCGGATTCCGGTAATGGCAGCGGCGGCGCGTCGTTCCAGATAATTTGCGAGCAGTCGAACGGCATGAAAGGCGAGCTCTGCCGCGTGTTCCATCCGCCCGGGCTGTGGATATTACACATCCCGGTTCCCTTCAGGCGCAGCGTATCGCCCACCCGTACCCCTGCTTCATCCAGCTGGTTGACGCTGGTCGCTTCGATGGTCTGCGCGCCTTTAATCCACGACAGGGTGAATTTGATGGGCATATCCAGCGGCACGAAAAGCAGCAGCATGATAAACACCAGCGCGGCGCCGCCAGCAATGACCGTGCTACGGAGCCAGTGCTGAAGCGGGAAATTTTTCACTTCATCATGCAGAGACAGGAAGCGTCCCTGACGCACAACGTGGCGGTCAAGGTAGATATCAATATCGGTTTTCTGCCCTAAATCCTGCGCGATCCACGGTTGCCAGTGGCGCGGATAGATAAGGTCGATAATACCGAGCGAAATATTGTTGAGATGCTCCTGATCGTTTTCACCGAACAGACCCCAGCGCTTTGGTGTGCCGCGCAGGCAGTGGATCTCCCGCAACGAGGTTTTGGCCGGCGGTGCAAAAAGCCCCCACAGTCCGGCAGCCAGAAGCAGCACAGCGCCCCCCGCCAGCCACGGAACAAAGACGTCCGGCGTCAGCAGGCAGACAAAAAAGAGCAGGAAAGCGGCAACGATCAGAATGGCTTCACGGATGCCGTCCGGACGGCTCAGGGCGTATTCTTCATGCGTTTCCTGACGAATGTTCAGCAGTTCGATCTGCTCGGTCTCTTCGCCACGAATGGAGGCCTGTGTTGAACTCGCGCGTTCCAGCGCAAAACGCGGAGCTTCGTGAAGATATTCACTCAGGGTATGACCGTTAAGCGAGATAACCAGCGGCAGCGAATCGGTATGAATCAGCTCAACGCTGTTTTCGTCGTTAATGTACTGTTCCCAGGAGGGGGGCAGATGTACCTCGACGGAATCAAGATAGTAGCGCCACTTGTTGGGGTCGTCCGTTGTGATACCGTAGCGAGTAATGGAACGCGTCACGCAGAGCACGGTGTCGCTCTGCGCGTTAAGTTTCAGTGCGACAGGCGCAGCTGTGGCTCCCGTCGGCCCAGGCGATAACTGGGTACGGTTCAGCGTTTCGAGATAGTTTTCAACTGCATCGCGCTCATCTTGCGCGAGTTTACGGGTGGTCGCACCCGCGAAGGCATTTAAAAAAGGCAGCCGGTAACGGCGCTGTGCGCGTCGCCAGTACAGCCACCCTGCAATCAATGCGCTGGCCAGCATAGCAGCGAGAACAATCAAAATGGTGCTCATGCTTTCCCCATCTTACTAATCTTCTTACAGGTGTAATCAGTAGCACCTTTACATTGAATGAGAGTCTGTGGCTGGCTATCGGCAAGTATGGAGTCGAACTTGAGCATTCTGAAGCGCATCCCAGTGACCGGTGATGATAGCAAAGCCTCTTATGGCGCGATATCAGCAAATTCCTGGAAACATTTCAACCTCTTGACATTTGTTTTGAATTGAGGATTGATCCCAGCTACGTTGCATAAATGTAAATAAAGAGCGATTGACATTGCCGAAACCGTGCGGCATATCGCACAATAAAGCCAGTTCACACTGTTAAGACCCCATCAAGATGAGCAAACCACTACAAAAACCCACCATTCTGAATGTTGAAACTGTCGCCAAATCGCGCCTGTTTAATGTTGAAAGTGTGGACCTGGAGTTCAGCAACGGTGTGCGTCGTGTTTATGAACGTATGCGCCCCTCTTCGCGCGAAGCGGTGATGATTGTCCCTATCGTCGACGATCATCTGATTTTGATCCGCGAATACGCCGTGGGAACAGAATCTTACGAACTTGGGTTCTCCAAAGGACTGATCGACCCGGGCGAAACGGTCTTTGAAGCGGCAAACCGTGAGCTGAAAGAAGAGGTGGGTTTTGGTGCGAATGAGCTGTCGTTCCTGAAAAAACTGAGCATGGCGCCGTCCTATTTTTCCAGCAAAATGAATATTGTGGTGGCTGAAGATCTCTACCCTGAATCGCTGGAGGGAGATGAGCCGGAACCGCTGCCGCAGGTGCGCTGGCCGCTGGCGCATCTGATGGATCTGCTGGAAGACCCAGACTTTAACGAGGCCCGCAACGTGAGCGCGTTGTTCCTGGTTCGGGAATGGTTGAAGGGGCAGGGGCGGTTGTAGGTCATAAAAAAAGCCGGGTGGCGGCTTCGCCTTACCCGGCCTGGGATTCTTTGCCCGGTTTTTACCGGGCATTTTTATGCTTAGAACAGCTCGTGCGTTTCGCCGTTATCAATAATCTCTGTACCCACCTCATGCACCGCCTGCGTGGTTGGCTGCGTGCCTTCGATGAAATACTCGGCGCGGCTATTACCGCCATTAGCGAGCTGTCCGGTGCTACGGTCGATATTGACCGTGACCACACCCGGCGGTGGCGTTAATGGCTGCTCTGGTACGCCTTCAAGAACGGATTTCATGTACGCATCCCACGCCGGTTGTGCGCTTTTCGCGCCGCCTTCGTAGCCGGAAATCTGATCTTTAATCGCGCCGGATGCCGTGGTACGACCTAAGTCACGGCGATGATCGTCGAAACCGATCCACACCGAGGTCACTACGCCCGGACCGTAGCCGGAGAACCATGCATCTTTCGAGCTGTTAGTGGTACCCGTTTTACCGCCGATATCATGGCGCTGTAAATCGCGTCCCGCACGCCAGCCGGTACCCTGCCAGCCTGGTTCACCGAAGATGTTGGTGTTCAGCGCGCTCTTGATCAGGAATGACAGAGGCGTGTTGATCACATGCGGGGCATACTCCTGCGCGCCGGTCTGTGCAACCAGCGACTGGTTAGCCTGCTCCAGCTGTGGCTGCGGTACAACGATATTCGGCTGCTCCTGAGACACGGCAGGGTCTTCCATGTCCTTGTTTTCAAGCACCTCGGATTTCGGTGTATTGCCGTAAATGACCGGGATATCACACTCAGGGCAGGCAATTTTCGGTTTTGCCTCAAACAGCACGCCGCCCTGATCGTTCTCGATTTTACTGATGAAGAACGGGTCAACCAGGAAGCCACCGTTGGCCATCACCGAGTATCCACGTGCGACCTGAAGCGGCGTAAAGGAAGCGGAGCCTAACGCCAGCGACTCGGTGCGAACGATGTTCTGCGCCGGGAAGCCGAAACGCTGCAGATACTCTGCCGCATAGTCAACGCCCATTGCGCGCATGGCACGTACCATCACCACGTTTTTCGACTGTCCCAGACCCTGACGAAGACGAATAGGGCCGGCATATTCCGCAGGCGAGTTTTTCGGCTGCCAGTCGGAACCGGCACCAGCGTCCCAGCGGGAGATAGGCACGTCGTTAAGGATGCTGGCAAGGGTTAAGCCCTTATCCATCGCCGCGGTGTAGAGGAACGGCTTGATGTTGGAGCCAACCTGACGCAGTGCCTGAGTCGCGCGGTTGAACTTGCTCTGGTTGAAATCGAACCCGCCAACCAGCGCCATGACCGCACCATTCTGTGGGTTGATCGAGACCAGGGCCGAGTTGACGTCAGGGACCTGCGCCAGCCACCAGGCATCGCCCACCTTACGCACCCAGATTTGCTGTCCGGTCTGTACCACATCGGTGACTTTACGCGGGGTTGGCCCTTGCAGAGTGTCCGAACGGTAAGGTCGTGCCCAACGCATCCCGTCCATACGCAGGGAGACGGAAGTGCCATCCGCCAGGGTCGCAACGGCTTCCTGAGGATTGGCCTGCGTCACGACAGCAGGGAGGAGCGGGCCATAGGTTGGCAGCGCCCTCAGCGTGCTGGTGATTTTTTTGCTGTCCCACGCGCTTTCACCCACTTTCCAGAGCACGTTTGACGGGCCGCGATAGCCGTGACGCATGTCGTAGTCCATCACGTTGTTGCGCACCGCCTCCTGAGCCGCCTGCTGCACTTTGCGAGTGACGGTGGTGTACACGCGATAGCCATCTTCATAGGCCTTGTCGCCATAACGGCTCACCATCTCCTGGCGCACCATTTCGGTCAGGTAAGGCGCAGAGAAGGCGATCTCAGGGGCGTGGTAGTTGGCGTCAATGACATCGTTGCGCGCCTGGTCGTACTCGCTCTGGCTGATATAGCCTTCGCTCAGCATACGTGACAGGACGACGTTACGACGCGAGGTGGCGCGATCGAGCGAATAGAGCGGGTTAAACGTAGAAGGCGCTTTAGGCAGACCGGCGATGGTGGCCATTTCGCTTAAGGTGAGTTGATCCACCGGTTTACCGAAATACACCTGTGCCGCAGCCCCCACGCCATAAGCACGGTAGCCCAGGTAGATTTTATTGAGGTACAGCTCAAGGATTTCGTCCTTGCTCAGCAACTGCTCAATACGGATCGCCAGGAACACCTCTTTGATCTTACGTATCAGCGTTTTTTCAGGGCTGAGGAAGAAGTTACGCGCCAGCTGCTGCGTAATGGTACTTGCCCCCTGGGAGGCATGACCAGAGAACAACGCAATGCTCGCGGCGCGGAAAATCCCCACCGGATCGACACCGTGGTGCTCGTAAAAACGGCTGTCCTCGGTGGCGATAAAGGCTTTCACCATCACGGGCGGAATTTGGTTTAAGGTCAGCGGGATACGACGCTTCTCGCCATACTGCGCCATCAATTCGCCATCGGCGCTATAGACTTGCATCGGGATCTGGAGCCGCACATCGCGAAGCGTGGCGACATCAGGTAGCTGTGGCTCAATATATTTGTACAAACCGTAAATCGAGCCTGCTCCCAGCAGAATGCAACAGACTGCAAGGATGAATAAATACTTTACGAACTTCACCGGAGATTTCCCATTTGGTTTCACTTGGGCAGTTTCTAAACAATCGCGCGGTAGTATAAAGGCAAGCCTGATTCATTGATATAGCCGTCACGGCGACGGGCGATAAGGAGATCGTGAAGTATGGCTTTCAAAACATGGCAAACGGGCGTTCATATTCAACAGGATAGGGTGCTGATTGCGGCGCTGGCCCGGGAGAGAGGCGGCTGGTGTTTACGCCGCTGGTGGGCATTCACTCTTGCTGAAGGCACGATTCGTGACGGCAAAATTTGCCAGCCGGAACAGCTGGTTGATGCGTTGCGCGACTGGCGAAAGACGCTGCCGCATTATCACCGGGTCTATCTCTCATTCCCAGCCGCGCGCACTCTGCAAAGGTCGCTTCCCCGCCCGGCGGTTGCGCTGCGCGACAGCGAACAGCTCTCATGGCTGGGCGCGTCGCTCTCGCGCGAACTGGAGATGTCCGCAGATACCCTCTGTTTCGATTACACCCAGGATACGTTCAGCAATACGTATCACGTCACTGCCGCACAAAACAAGGAGGTTGAAACGCTGCTGGCGCTGGCGAAAACACTGCATTTGCGGCTGGCGACCATCACCCCGGATGCCAGCGCGCTGGGGAACCTGCTCCCTGCGGTAGCACCGACGCCGTGCGTCGCCTGGCGGGATCAGCATCAATGGCTGTGGGCCATGCGCCACCAGTGGGGACGTCGATACACCACGGAAGCAGAAAACGTCACTGAGCTGGCGGCGCTGCTGGCCCTCAACCCGAACGACATCGCGCTGTTTGATACCCAACGGACGCCATGGGAAACCCTGCAACGCTGCCATGCTCCTCTCCCCGAATGCGGAGCTGACTTTACCGTCGCGCTGGCACTGGCTATGAGTGAGGAGCCTGAATGAACGTCACCAATTTCCTGCCCTGGCGTCAGCAGCGTCGCGCGCGATGCCTGCGTTTCTGGGGCGGCATGTTTATCAGCACGTCGCTGCTGATCCTCATGATCGTTTTCAGTCTGCGAATGAACCATCAGGTAACGCTGCGCGCGCTGCAAAGTCAGCTTGTGGGAACCCAGTCCGTGCAGCGTGGCCTTATGTCTCGCCAGAAACTGACCACCGTGACGCAGAAGCCTGCGGGCACGCTGCAACGACACGCATGGCAACCGGTGCTGGAATCACTTTCCCGCGCCATGCCCCCACAGGTCTGGCTGACAGAGCTGCGTTATCAGCCTCCCGCGCTGATGATGATCGGGTATGCCTCCACCCTTCCGGCTCTCTCTGCGCTACGCAACGGGGTGAGACAACTCGCCGGCTTTACGCCCGGGCCTGAAGGGGAGCTTCGGCAGGATAGCCAGGGGCGCTGGATGTTCACTCTGCACCTGAAAAGCGAGGGGTAGCGCGTGGAGACTCTGTTAGAACGCTGGTGTGATAGCCGCCCCTGGTGTCGGCTGATCTGCATGTGTCTGGGGATTTTCCTTGTGGGACTGGCAGCATGGAGCACGGTGCTTCGGCCAGTTGAGAGGGAGTGTACAGAGCGACAGCAGCAGCTGGTCCAGGAGGTGCGGACTAACGCGTCGCTGTGGCCTTCCGCCAGTAAGACAGCGCTTCGTCCGGAAACCCAGACGGCACGGGAGATGATGCCATTTTCGCCGCTCGATTTTCAGGGTGAAGGAACAACGCTCCTGCACTGGAAGCCGTTGCAGAACGGCGGCGAACTGGCGCTGGAATCGGCGTGGCAGGCGATCCCCGCACTCTTTTCCCGGCTGGCACAGCGGGATGTGCAGGTCGCTGCTTTTACGATTTCGCCCCAAAGTACGGTGTTACGCCTGCGGCTGGAGCTGGAACATGCGAAATAGCGCGAAGTGCCTGCTGGTTTGTTCCGTGCTGTTATTGACCGGCATGCGCGATCCGTTTCGTCCGCCGGATGACCCTTGCGCTACGGGCGAGCTGGCGCAGTGGCACTACCGCGGAATGGTAGCAGGACAGCAGCGACTGGCTATTTTACAGGACGGGCAACAGCGCTGGCATCGTATGAAAATGCACGATCGTTTTCCGGCGGGCTGGCAGATAACCGCCATCAATGAAACGGAACTGGTCATTGCCGTGGGGGAGACATGTGAACCCGGGCAATGGACGTGGCAACGAGAAGGAAAGGATACAAATGACGTTAAGGATAGTGCTGTTGCTGCTGGCGTTCAGCCACCCGCTGTGGGCCGCCGCGCCAAAGCCGGTCACGCTGGTGGTGGATGATGTTCCTGTGGCCCAGGTGCTCCAGGCACTGGTTACGCAGGAGAACCGTAATCTGGTGATATCGCCCGATGTCAGCGGCACGCTCTCGCTTAATCTGACGGGCGTCCCCTGGCGGCAAGCATTGCAGACGGTCGTTGCCAGCGCCGGGCTCGTTTTGCACGAGGAGCGCAGCATTTTTTATGTTCATACCCCGGCATGGCTGCGCGATCGGCGGGAACGTTTAGAGCAGGAGCGGGCGCGTCGACAGCTTGATGCACCGCTGGTCTCGCAAAGCCTCCCTTTTTCATATGCGGATGCCGGGGAACTGCAAAAAGCCGCGGAAAAGCTTCTGAGTCCAAAGGGGAGTGTATCGGTCGACAAACGTACCAACCGCCTGCTGGTCAGAGATAACGCGGCCGCGCTGGAAGCGCTGCAGCAGTGGGCGTTGCAGATGGATATTCCCGTCGAGCAGGTTGAGCTGGCGGCGCACATTGTCACCATTAATGAAAAAAGCCTCCGTGAGCTGGGCGTGAAATGGAATCTCGCTGACGCTACCGAGGCGGGCAGGGTTGGACAGATTACGACGCTTGGCAGCGATCTGTCCGTGGCCAGCGCAACCAGCCATGTGGGGTTTAACATCGGGCGGATTAACGGCAGGCTGCTGGATCTGGAGTTATCTGCGCTGGAACAAAAACAGCAGGTCGATATCATCGCCAGCCCCCGGCTGCTGGCCTCGCATATGCAACCGGCAAGCATCAAGCAGGGCAGTGAGATCCCGTATCAGGTCTCAAGCGGCGAAAGCGGCGCGACCTCGGTGGAGTTTAAAGAGGCAGTACTCGGAATGGAGGTCACGCCGGTGGTATTGCCCGGTGGACGCGTGCGACTGAAATTACACATCAGTGAAAACATGCCGGGACAGGTGTTGCAGCAGGCTGACGGTGAAACGCTGGCCATCGACAAGCAGGAGATAGAAACCCAGGTGGAGGTCAAAAGTGGAGAAACGCTGGCGCTGGGCGGGATTTTCTCGCAAAAGAATAAAACCGGCAGTGACGGCGTACCCGGGCTTAGCCGCATCCCCTGGCTGGGACAACTTTTTCGCCATGATGGAAAAGACAATGAACGGCGTGAGTTAGTGGTGTTTATTACACCACGTCTGGTGGCTATTCACTGACGGGTAACGATCCCCGCAATGATTTTGCATTCAGTTTGTTGCAGATGTTTGACGTGGGGCATGAATTAGCATACAAGGAGTACCGATTTGAGTTGGACTTACGTCTTATTACCTTATGCGACCGGCGTGGTGATTTAATCAGTTGCCAAACAAGCCGGAGTATTGAGATAATTTTTAGTCTGACTCTCGCTCTATTGCATATGAGGTTTCAGTTCATGTCCTGCTACGCCGGGTGTCTGCGAAGCGGGGATTACCATTAACGAATAGTCTTAGTAGTACCGATAAAATGGCAGAGAAACGCAATATCTTTCTGGTTGGGCCTATGGGTGCCGGCAAAAGCACTATTGGGCGTCAGTTAGCTCAACAACTCAATATGGAATTTTACGATTCTGATCAAGAGATTGAGAAACGAACCGGAGCTGATGTGGGCTGGGTTTTCGATGTAGAAGGCGAAGAAGGTTTCCGTGACCGAGAAGAAAAAGTGATCAACGAACTCACGGAAAAACAGGGCATCGTACTGGCAACAGGCGGCGGCTCTGTGAAATCTCGCGAAACCCGCAACCGTCTCTCCGCCCGTGGCGTAGTGGTCTATCTTGAGACGACCATTGAGAAACAGCTGGCACGTACGCAGCGCGATAAAAAGCGCCCGCTGCTGCAGGTTGAAACGCCACCTCGCGAAGTTCTGGAAGCGTTGGCCGATGAACGCAATCCGCTGTACGAAGAGATTGCCGATGTGACCATTCGCACTGACGATCAGAGCGCTAAAGTGGTTGCAAACCAGATTATTCATATGCTGGAAAGCAACTGATTCTGGCTTTATATACACTCGCCTGCGGGTAAAGCATTAAAGGTGGATGTCGCGTCATGGAGAGGATTACAGTTACTCTCGGGGAACGTAGTTACCCTATCACCATCGCGGCTGGTTTGTTTAACGACCCAGCTTCCTTTTTACCACTAAAAGCGGGTGATCAGGCGATGCTGGTCACCAATGAGACGCTGGCTCCGCTTTATCTCGACCGCGTACGCCACCTGCTTGAGCAGGCAGGCGTTAAATTCGACAGTGTGATTCTGCCCGATGGCGAGCAGTATAAAAGCCTGACGGTACTGGATACCGTCTTTACCGCATTGCTGCAAAAACCGCATGGTCGCGATACAACACTGCTTGCCCTGGGCGGCGGTGTTGTGGGCGATCTGACCGGCTTTGCGGCCGCAAGTTATCAACGTGGCGTTCGTTTTATTCAAATCCCGACCACGTTGCTGTCACAGGTCGACTCCTCTGTCGGCGGCAAAACCGCAGTCAACCATCCGCTCGGCAAAAACATGATTGGCGCGTTCTACCAACCCGCATCGGTCGTGGTGGATCTCGACTGTCTGAAAACCCTGCCGACGCGCGAGCTGGCTTCGGGTCTGGCTGAAGTGATCAAATACGGCATTATTCTGGATGGCGAGTTCTTTAACTGGCTGGAAGAGAATATGGATGCGTTGTTGCGCCTGGATGAAGCAAAACTGGCATACTGCATTCGTCGTTGTTGTGAACTGAAAGCAGAAGTTGTCGCCGCAGACGAGCGTGAAACCGGCTTACGTGCTTTACTGAATCTTGGGCATACGTTTGGTCACGCCATTGAAGCCGAAATGGGTTACGGCAACTGGTTGCACGGTGAAGCCGTCGCAGCCGGAATGGTCATGGCAGCCCGCACCTCTGAACGTCTGGGTCAGTTTAAACCGGAAGAGACGGCACGTATCATTGCGCTGCTTGAACGTGCAGGTTTGCCGGTAACCGGGCCGCAGGAGATGTCGGCGCAAGCGTATTTACCCCACATGATGCGCGATAAAAAAGTATTGGCAGGTGAGATGCGTCTTGTACTCCCGCTTGCAATAGGGAAGAGTGAAGTGCGCGGCGGAGTGTCGCACGATGTCGTTCTTGGCGCTATCGCTGATTGTCAGCAGGCGTAACAACTAGAAAGGTCAGGCCACTTTTACCGGTGGTCGTTTAGCTTCAGGCGAAATGCAAAGACGTAGGCATAAGCCTTTGAGTGGGGTGTTAAATGGATGAATTCAAACCAGAAGACGAGCTGAAACCCGATCCCAGCGATCGTCGTACTGGTCGTTCTCGTCAATCTTCAGAACGTGATAACGAGCCGCAGATCAACTTTGACGATGTTGAACTGGATGCAGACGATCGTCGCCCTTCGCGTAGCCGCAACGCGCGTGATGAGCGAGAAGAAGAGGATTATGAGTCCGAAGAAGATTCAATGGACGAACAGCCTGTAGAGCGTCGCCCGCGTAAACGTAAAAAAGCCGCTGCGCAGAAACCGGCTTCCCGCCAGTATATTATGATGGGCCTTGGCGTTTTGGTGCTTGTGCTGCTGATTGTTGGCATTGGCTCCGCGCTGAAAGCACCGTCAACGAACTCAACCGAGCAGACGGCTTCTACTGAGAAGAGCATTAATCTTTCCGGTAACGATGCGACGGATCAGGCGAACGGTGCGCAGCCAGCGCCGGGCACCACTTCCGCTGAGCAGACTGCCAGCAACACCACGACGCCGCAGGATGTTTCCATGCCGCCTGTGTCATCAACCCCAGCTCAGGGCCAGGCTCCCGTTACGCCTGAAGGCCAGCAGCGTGTAGAAGTTCAGGGAGACCTGAACAATGCACTGACGCAGCCACAGAACCAGCAGCAGGTTGATAACGTTGTGGTGAACTCTACGCTGCCAACTGAACCTGCAACCGTTGCGCCGATTCGCGGTGGTAACGCTCAGCCGCAAACTGCGGCGACGGAAACCAAGCCGCGTCAGACGCAAACGGCGACACGTCCTGAACGTAAGCAGGCGGTGATTGAGCCTAAGCGTGAAACCAAACCTCAGGCCGTAGTCAAAGCGCCTGAAGTGAAAGCCGCACCGACACAGCCGAAACACACGGCTACAGCTGCCGTGAACGAGCCGGCCAAAGCGCCAGTCACGCAGACTGCACCGAAAGCGACGGCGACCACAACGGCACCGGCGGCCACCACTGCGCCTGCCGCGACGGCTTCCAGCACGACAGCAGGCAAAACCGCAGGCAACGTCAGCTCGCTGAAATCTGCGCCATCCAGCAACTACACGCTGCAGTTGAGCAGTTCGTCTAACTATGACAACCTCAACGGTTGGGCGAAGAAATCAAATCTGAAAAACTACGTGGTTTATCAGACGACCCGAAACGGTCAACCGTGGTATGTGTTGGTTAGCGGGGTTTATGCATCCAAAGATGAAGCGAAACGTGCCGTGGCGTCGCTGCCTGCAGATGTTCAGGCTAAAAACCCATGGGCGAAGCCGATTCATCAGGTTCAGGCCGATCTGAAGTAATGTTTAAAGCGCAGGATGCTGTCGGAGCTTTCTCCACAGCCGGAGAAGGTGTAATCAGTTAGTCAGCATGAAAAAAAATCGCGCTTTTCTGAAATGGGCAGGGGGGAAATACCCCCTGCTCGATGATATTAAAAAGCACCTGCCAAAAGGCGAGTGTCTTATCGAGCCCTTCGTGGGTGCAGGATCGGTGTTCCTGAACACCGATTTTTCTCGTTATATCCTCGCGGATATCAACAGCGACCTTATCAGCCTCTATAACATCGTCAAACTGCGTACCGATGAGTATGTGGAAGAGGCGCGTAAGCTGTTTACGCCTGAGAACAACAACCCTGACGTCTACTATCGGTTCCGCACGGAGTTTAATCAGAGCCAGGATCCGTTCCGCCGCGCTCTGTTGTTCCTCTATCTCAACCGTCATGGTTACAACGGCCTGTGCCGGTATAATCTGCGTGGTGAATTCAACGTGCCGTTTGGTCGTTATAAGCGCCCGTACTTCCCGCAGGACGAGTTATATCACTTTGCTGCAAAAGCGCAGAATGCAGAGTTCCACTGTCTCTCCTATGAGGAGTGTATGGAACTGGCGGGCGTAAATTCGGTGGTTTACTGTGACCCTCCGTACGCCCCGCTGTCGGCGACGGCGAATTTCACCGCCTACCATACCAACAGCTTCAGCCCGGCCGAACAGGCGCGTCTGGCGGAGATGGCGGAAAAGCTGGTCAGCAAAAGAATTCCGGTGTTAATTTCGAATCACGATACGCCTGATACGCGCGAATGGTATAAAGCCGCGAAGCATTTTCAGGTTAAAGTGCGACGTAGCATTAGCAGCAACGGCGGCACACGTAAAAAGGTGGACGAACTCCTGGCTCTTTATCGCCCCTGAGCCGTTTTGCCCGCCGGTAAACACATTTCAAGGAGATGCGGATGAAACAGTTTTTGATTGCTCCCTCAATTCTGTCGGCCGATTTTGCCCGCCTGGGTGAAGACACGGCTAAAGCTCTCGCGGCTGGCGCAGATGTCGTCCATTTCGACGTTATGGATAACCACTATGTCCCCAACCTGACGATTGGCCCAATGGTGCTCAAGGCGCTGCGTAACTACGGCATCACCGCGCCGATCGACGTTCACCTGATGGTGAAGCCGGTCGACCGAATCGTGCCAGACTTCGCCGCGGCGGGGGCCAGCATCATCACTTTCCATCCGGAAGCCTCTGAACATGTGGACCGCACCCTGCAGCTGATCAAAGAGAATGGCTGTAAGGCGGGTCTGGTGTTTAACCCGGCCACGCCGTTGAGCTATCTCGATCATGTCATGGATAAACTGGACGTCATTTTGCTGATGTCTGTTAACCCGGGCTTTGGCGGTCAGTCGTTCATCCCTCATACGCTGGACAAGCTGCGCGAAGTGCGCCGTCGTATTGATGAGTCAGGCTACGATATTCGCCTGGAAGTGGACGGCGGTGTGAAAGTGAATAACATTGGTGAAATTGCGGCAGCGGGCGCGGATATGTTCGTTGCCGGGTCGGCCATTTTCGACCAACCGGATTACAAAAAAGTCATTGATGAAATGCGCCGCGAGCTGGCGAAGGTAAGTCATGGATAAATTGCAGGCAATTCGGGGTGTAGCGTTCGACCTCGACGGCACGCTGGTTGACAGCGCGCCGGGCTTAACGAGCGCCGTGGATCAGGCGCTGTATGCCCTTGAGCTGCCCGTTGCGGGCGAAGAACGTGTTGTGACGTGGATTGGCAACGGTGCCGATGTGCTGATGGAGCGCGCGTTAACGTGGGCTCGTCAGGAGCGCGCGTCGCAGCGTTCCGCGCAGGGCAAACCGAGCGTCGATCACGCGGATATCCCTCAGGATGAGCAGCTGCGTATTCTGCGCAAACTGTTCAATCGTTTCTATGAAGAGACCGTTGAAGAGGGGAGTTTTCTCTTCCCGGACGTCCAGGAAACCCTGAGCGCGCTGCATGCCAAAGGCATCCCGCTTGGGCTGGTGACCAATAAACCCACGCCGTTTGTTGCCCCTCTTCTCGACGCGCTGGATATCGCGAAATATTTCTCCGTGATTGTGGGCGGCGATGATGTGCAAAACAAAAAGCCGCATCCGGAACCGCTGTTGCTGGTGGCAGGAAAATTATCCTTAACACCTGCGGAGCTGCTCTTTGTCGGGGATTCCCGCAATGATATTCTGGCTGCCCGCGCGGCAGGATGTCCTTCCGTCGGATTGACCTATGGCTACAACTACGGTGAGGCCATTACGCTGAGTGAGCCGGATGTTGTGTTCGACCACTTCAAAGATTTGTTGCCCGCACTCGGGCTTTCGCACAGTGAACATCAGGAATTGAATAATGACTAAGCCCATCGTATTTAGTGGCGCACAGCCGTCAGGTGAATTGACCATTGGTAACTACATGGGTGCGTTGCGTCAGTGGGTCAGCATGCAGGATGACTACCATTGCATTTACTGCATCGTGGACCTTCATGCTATCACTGCGCGTCAGGATCCTGAGAAGCTGCGCAAAGCCACCCTGGACACCCTAGCCCTCTATCTGGCCTGCGGCATCGATCCTGAGAAGAGCACCATTTTCGTTCAGTCACATGTACCAGAGCACGCACAGCTGGGCTGGGCGCTGAACTGCTACACCTACTTCGGTGAACTGAGCCGCATGACCCAGTTCAAGGATAAATCCGCACGCTATTCTGAAAACATCAACGCCGGTCTGTTTGACTATCCGGTGCTGATGGCGGCTGACATTCTGCTGTACCAGACCAACCAGGTTCCTGTCGGCGAAGACCAGAAACAGCACCTGGAGCTGAGCCGCGATATCGCCCAGCGCTTCAACGCGCTTTATGGCGAGGTGTTTAAAGTACCAGAGCCGTTTATTCCGAAATCGGGCGCACGCGTCATGTCGCTGCTGGAACCGACCAAGAAGATGTCCAAGTCAGACGATAACCGCAACAACGTTATCGGCCTGCTGGAAGATCCGAAATCCGTGGTTAAAAAGCTTAAGCGTGCGGTGACCGACTCCGACGAGCCGCCAGTGGTGCGCTACGACGTGCAGAATAAAGCGGGCGTTTCCAACCTGCTGGATATTCTCTCCGGTGTCACCGGCCAGAGCATTCCAGAGCTGGAGCAGCACTTCGAAGGCAAGATGTATGGTCACCTGAAAGGTGAAGTGGCAGACGCCGTTTCCGGCATGTTGACCGAGTTGCAGGAGCGTTATCACCGCTACCGTAACGACGAAGCTTTCCTGCAGAAGGTGATGAAAGACGGCGCGGAAAAAGCCAGCGCGCGCGCGTCAGAAACCCTCAAAGCGGTGTATGAAGCGATTGGATTTGTGGGTAAACCATAGGTACAAAGCAAAACGGTAACCACGTTACCGTTTTTAGGGTTTGTTCCCTCTCTCTGTGGGAGAGGGTAAGGGTGAGGGCATCAGGCCGCACTTCCCAAAACTAAAAAACCGGGAAATCCCGGTTTTTTTACGCCTGAAAACGGCTTACTGCTGTGCCGCCTGTCCGCAACCACCGATGATCTTCGAAATGGAGATCGCCGGGTGCAGCAGATAATCGTAGCTGCAGTTATTTTTGGTGTTTTGAACGTGACCGGTACAGGCCGTCAGGGTCGATAACAGGCCAACCAGAACGGCGGCTTTTGCCAGCTTGAACATACGCATTCCTTGTCTAAAAAATTGGATGTAATACGAGGGAATAAATGGAAAAGTTCCACTATGCGGGCGGTATGTTAGCGGTAGCCGTTAGAGGGGAGTAGTCCGCTTAAGGACTACTCGAAGAAGGAAAAATATGTGTCAGTGATTCGAGAACCAGTTCAGCTTATCGCGTAATTCAACCACGCGACCCACCACAATCAACGCCGGACTTTCAACCTGCTGCGCCAGCTCGCCGAGTTGAGTCAGCACACCATCGACAACACGCTGCGTAATGGCGGTACCGTTTTCAACCAGCGCAACGGGCATATCTGCCTCCATGCCGTGCTCCAGCAGTTTCGCCTGAATGGTGGCGGCCTGATTCAGCCCCATGTAGAAGACCAGCGTCTGCTTTTCAGCGGCCAGGTTATGCCAGTCCAGTTCGCTGCCGGTTTTGAGGTGGCCCGTCACCAGACGCACGCTCTGCGCGTAATCGCGGTGGGTCAGCGGGATGCCGGAGTAGGCTGAGCAGCCGGACGCCGCCGTAATCCCTGGCACCACGGAGAACGGAATACCTGCGTTGCACAGGGTTTCCAGCTCTTCGCCGCCGCGACCAAAGATAAACGGATCGCCGCCTTTCAGACGCACCACGCGCTTACCTTTCTGCGCCTCGCGCAGCAGGATCTGGTTAATCTCTTCCTGCGGTACGCAGTGGTAGCCCGCGCGCTTGCCGACGAAGACGCGATCGGCGTCGCGACGCACCAGGTTCATGATGTCATCGGAGACCAGGCGGTCGTAGACCACGATATCCGCCTGCTGGATCTGTTGCAGGCCTTTCAGCGTCAGTAAGCCTGCATCGCCAGGACCCGCGCCGACCAGCACCACTTCACCACGGTGATCCAGCGGTTCGTTCAGTAACTGTTCGGTCGTCTCTTCCACCGCTTTTGTGTCCTGGTTCGCCAGCGACTGCGCCAGCCTGTCGTTCACAAAGAACTTTTCCCAGAAGCGACGGCGCTCCCCTACGGTCGCGAAGGTTTGCTTCACGCGGGAACGAAGTTGTCCGGCATAGTGGGCAATCTGACCAAGATGCTGCGGCAGCACGGCTTCCAGTTTTTCCCGCAGCAGGCGGGCGAGAACAGGAGAGCGTCCACCGGATGACACCGCAATCATCAGCGGTGAGCGGTCGATAATCGACGGCATGATAAAGCTGGCTTCTTTCGGCGCATCTACCACGTTGCAGAAGATACGCCGCGCTTCGCAGGCATCGCTGACGCGCTGATTCACGGCATCGTCATCCGTTGCGGCAATGGTCAGCCAGCAGGTATCCAGCAGGGATTCATCAAACTCTCCTTGTACCCGCGTGAGCATCCCTTCCTGGGCCCAGACGTCAAACTGCGGGGTGAAGGTGAGAGCATTCACGGTCAGTCGGGCCCCCGCTTCCAGCAGCAGGCGCGCCTTGCGCTCAGCCACATCGCCGCCGCCCACAAGCAGGCAGTCGCGATGGCGTAATTGACAAAAAATCGGCAGGTGGTCCACGACGATACCTCACAGCATTCAAGGAGGGGGTAAGCATTGACGTCAGGATAACAGCAGGAATCGCCGAAAATATACGGTTTTTCCTGCCGTTACCCATAAGGGGTCATAAGCCTTTCCTATTGAAAAGGCGGGGGGTTACGCTTTGAGCTGCACCTTGCCGTCCTTCACGCGGACGTCATAGTGCTTCACGGAGACGCTTTCATCTTCCATGCAGCGTCCGTCGGTTAAACGGAAACGCTGCTTTTTCAGCGGGCTGGCGACCCACAGTTCACCCTGGTGCTCGGCAATCAGGCCACGGGAGAGCACGCTGGCCTCGAAGAACGGGTCGATATTGCTGATGGCAAAAACCTGTTCATCGTGACGGGGACGGAAAATCGCGACCTGCTCGTTACCCAGCAGCGCACACACGCCGGTGGCAGGCAGAATGTCGTTAATCTCGCAAATGTTTACCCACTGGCTCATGCGTTTTCCTCCACCAGCGTGACTGGAATGCGTTCATACGGTGTTGCCGGGCGATGCTGCTCGCGCTCTGGCACCACCTGCACGTTCGGGTCGCGCTGGGTGCTGTTGATAAAGTGTTTGAAGCGTGTCTGCGCCGCAGGGGTATTCACGGTTTCGGTCCACTCGCAGATCACTGCCTCGCGCAGGCGAGCCATCTCTGCTTCCAGATGCTCGTTCAGGCCCAACTTGTCGTCGATGATCACCGCTTTCAGATAATCAATGCCGCCTTCCAGGTTATCCAGCCAGGACGCTGTACGGGTCAGCTTATCGGCGGTACGGATGTAGAACATCATGAAGCGGTCGAGGTACTTAATCAGCGTGTCGTGGTCAAGATCCGCTGCCAGCAGGTCTGCATGGCGTGGTTTCATCCCGCCGTTACCGCAGACGTACAGGTTCCAGCCTTTTTCGGTGGCGATAATACCCACGTCTTTACCCTGCGCTTCGGCACATTCACGGGTACAGCCGGAGACGCCGAACTTCATTTTGTGCGGGGTACGGATGCCCTTGTAGCGGTTTTCCAGCTCCACGCCGAAGCCGACGCTGTCGCCCACGCCGTAGCGGCACCAGGTGCTGCCCACGCAGGTTTTCGCCATACGCAACGCTTTGGCATACGCGTGGCCGGTTTCGAAGCCTGCTTCAATCAGTTGGCGCCAGATTTCTGGCAGGTCGTCTTTCTGCGCCCCAAACAGCCCGATACGTTGTGAACCGGTAATTTTGGTGTACAGGTTAAATTCGCGGGCGATCCGGCCCACCGCGACCAGCCCTTCCGGCGTGATTTCGCCACCGGCGGAACGTGGAATGACGGAGTAGGTGCCGTCTTTCTGAATGTTCGCCAGGAAGTTGTCATTGGTATCCTGCAGCGGCGTGTGCTCGGGTTTGAGCACGTATTCATTCCAGCAGGAGGCCAGCAGGGAGCCGACGGTCGGTTTACACACTTCACAGCCGTAACCCTGGCCGTGTTTCGCCAGCAGTTCGTCGAAGGACTTAATGCCTTCCACACGGATCAGGTGATACAGCTCCTGGCGAGAGTAAGCAAAATGCTCGCACAGGTTGTTGTTCACTTCGATGCCCTGTTTCGCCAGCTCGGCGTTCAGCACCTGAGTCACCAGTGGAATACATCCGCCACAGCCGGTACCGGCTTTAGTTTCGGCTTTCAGCGCGGCTACGGTATGGCAGCCCTTGTTGATGGCAGAGATCAGCATGCCTTTGGTGACGTCGAAGCAGGAGCAAATCTGCGCGCTGTCCGGCAGTTTATCCACGCCGATGGACGGTTTACCGCTTGAGGCGTGCGCCGGGAGGATCAGCGCGTCCGGGTTTTCCGGCAGCTCGATGGCGTTGAGCACCAGCTGGAGCAGGTTACCGAAGTCGCTGGTATCGCCTACCAGTACTGCGCCGAGCAGGGTTTTATTGTCCTTACTGACGATAAGACGTTTGTAGACTTCTTTGCTTTCGTCGAGATAGACGTAGCTGCGAGCGCCAGACGTGCGGCCATGCGCATCGCCGATACCGCCCACGTCCACGCCCAGCAGCTTCAGCTTGGCGCTCATATCCGCGCCGGTGAAGGCGTTTTCGCTGCCGAGAATATGGTCCACGGCGACCTGCGCCATTTTGTAGCCTGGCGCCACGAGACCGTATACGCGGTTATTCCAGCTGGCGCATTCGCCAATCGCGTAGATATCCGGGTCGGAGGTCTGGCAGGTATCGTTAATCATGATCCCGCCGCGCTGCGCGACGGCCAGACCGCACTGGGTTGCCAGTTTGTCGCGTGGACGAATACCGGTGGAGAAGACGATAAAGTCTACTTCCAGCTCGCTGCCGTCAGCAAAGCGCATGGTTTTACGTGCTTCGGTGCCTTCCTGCACGATCTCTTTGGTGTTCTTGCTGGTGTGAACTTTCACGCCCATGCTTTCGATTTTACGGCGAAGCTGGTCGCCACCCATGTGGTCGAGCTGTTCGGCCATCAGCATCGGGGCAAATTCGATGACGTGGGTTTCTACGCCGAGGTTTTTCAGCGCGCCCGCGGCTTCTAAGCCCAGCAGACCGCCGCCGACAACGGCGCCGCGCTTGCTGCGGCGTGCGCAGGATTCAATGGCGTTGAGGTCTTCAATCGTACGGTAAACGAAGCAATCCTGAGTTTCAGAACCTTTAATAGGCGGGATCCACGGATACGAGCCTGTCGCCATGATCAGCTTGTCGTAAAAAACCGTACGCCCGGCGCTGGAGTGGATCACTTTTTCCTGACGGTTGATGGTGATGGCGCGTTCGCCCACCAGCACTTTTACGCCATGCTTCTCATAGAAACCTTCACGCACTAAAGAGAGCTCTTCGGCGGTATGATGGGAGAAGTAGGAAGACAAGTGCACACGGTCGTACGCCTTGCGGGGTTCTTCACAGAACACGGTAATATCGAACTGGTCGGCACCGGCTTTATCGAGAAGATCCTCAATAAAGCGATGGCCGACCATGCCGTTACCGATGATAGCGAGTCTGACTTTGCTCATTTTTGCCTCGATTTCTTTTCTATTACTGCCTACCTTAACGATTCAGCAGGGGCGCTTATTGATGTAAATCAAATACGTCTTCGCCTACTCCTTAGGTGGTATGCAGCTGATTTGTCAGGATTTTTATAAGTTATGGAAATCGCAGGCTTTTCGGGGGCGTCGATTTTGTGTACAAAGCAATGGCGTATTTTTGAACAAAAATATGCTTAAACAACGTTGCGTTGATCAGGGGATAAGAAATGTCTACAACACCGCTTTGGCTTGTTCAGAATGTTCGCTTACCGGGCCGGGAAGGACTATGGCAACTCGCCATTGAGAACGGGCGATTTGGTGACATCACCCCAATGGACGACACCCGCGCTGAAAGTTATGAAGTGTTGAACGCGCGCGGTGGGCTGGCGATCCCACCGTTTATCGAGCCGCATATCCATCTTGATACCACCCAGACGGCAGGCGAGCCGAACTGGAATCAGTCGGGCACGCTCTTTGAGGGCATTGAACGCTGGGCGGAGCGCAAAGCGTTACTCAGCCATGACGACGTCAAAGCGCGCGCCTGGAAAACGCTGAAGTGGCAAATCGCCAACGGCATTCAGTTTGTCCGTACCCATGTGGATGTCTCCGACCCGACGCTCACCGCCCTGAAGGCCATGCTGGAAGTGAAGCAGGAGGTGGCCCCATGGGTGACGCTGCAAATCGTCGCGTTCCCCCAGGAGGGTATTCTCTCTTACCCGAACGGCGCGGCGCTGCTGGAAGAGGCGTTAAAACTGGGTGCCGACGTGGTGGGGGCGATCCCGCACTTCGAATTCACCCGGGAGTATGGCGTCCAGTCGCTGCATATTGCTTTTGCACTGGCGAAGAAATATGACCGTCCGCTGGATATCCATTGCGATGAAATTGACGACGAACAGTCGCGGTTTGTCGAGACGGTGGCTACCCTGGCCTACGAGGCCAGCATCGGTCCGCGCGTGACCGCCAGCCATACTACCGCCATGCACTCCTACAACGGTGCGTACACCTCGCGCCTGTTCCGCCTGTTGAAGATGTCGGGGATTAACTTCGTCGCTAACCCGCTGGTCAATATCCACCTGCAGGGGCGTTTTGACGACTATCCTAAGCGCCGCGGCATCACGCGCGTGAAGGAACTCCAGGAAGCAGGCATTAATGTCTGCTTTGGTCATGACGATGTTTTTGACCCCTGGTACCCGCTGGGAACCGGCAATATGCTCCAGGTGCTGCACATGGGGTTACACGTCTGCCAGATGATGGGCTATCCGCAAATCGACAGCGGCCTGGATCTGATCACCCATAACAGCGCCCGTACCTTTGGCCTGAGCGATTACGGTATTGCCACGGGCAATCCGGCGAATCTGGTGATTTTGCCTGCGGAAAGCGGGTTCGAAGCGGTGCGCTGTCAGGTGCCGGTGCGCTGGTCGATTCGTCAGGGGCGGGTGATTGCCACGACGCAGCTGGCGCAGACGTGGATCCAGATGGATATCGGGGGTGAAGAGGTCAGCTTTGCCAGAAACAGCCCCTCTGCGTAGCGCAAAGGGGCGTGAAGGTTAGTGAGACGCTACCGCGTTGTGCTGGCGGTGGCGAGTCACGAAGCCCAGCACGAAGCACATGATGAACACCACGGCATACAGACCGTTAGCGGTGTGCAGCGCCGCCAGCGGGCCGCTGTGGGCAACGATCGGCCCCGTCACCACAAAGGTGAGCATGGTGCCGATGGTACCGCAGGTCAGCACGAAGTTAACCAGCTTCGGCGAAGCTACTTTGGTCTGCAGGGAGCCCAGCGTGATGATAGAGGTGTAAATCGCGCTGGAGAAGAAGCCCAGGGTCATAATGAACCACGGCATATTGTCCGGGGAACCGTTGATGAACAGATACATCAGCACGGTTGCCAGGCCCGCCAGCACCGTCAGGATGCGCTGCAGATCGAAGAAGCGCAGGATGAAGCTAAACGCCCACATGCCGAACATGTAAGACATCCAGAAATCGCTTACCAGTTTACCCGCGTCGTTCAGGCTCATGCCCAGGCCTTTCGCGTATTCCGGTACCCAGGAGATAAAGCCCAGCTGGCCGAGGATATAGCACAGGGCGGCGATGGAGAGGAACAGTACGCCGATGCCCCATTTCTCTTTCGCGACGGGTTCTGCGCTGGTTTGCGCTTTTTTGCCCAGAACCGGGAATTCACAGCCGAAGGTCAGAATAAAGATTGCTACGTAAACCAGACCGATACAGGCATAGACCCAGTACCACTCAATGCTGCGTGCCAGCAGAACGGCGGCCACCATCGGGAAAATCATCCCGGCCATGCTGAAGAAGGAGTCGGTGAACAGCAGGCGCGCGCCGCGCTGACGGCCTTCATACATATGGGTAATCAGGAACGTACCGATCGACATGGTGATCCCGCTGACCAGGCCGAGCACGAACATGGCGGCGGAGAACAACGCGATGCTGTGACTCAGCATCAGACCCGCCACGGCGGCGACCATCAGCACAAAACCAAAACGCAACTGCGTCTTCAGCGGCACGATTTCCATCAGCCAGGCATTCAGGAAGATAGAGATGAGGATACCGGCGTTGAGGAAGGTAAAGGTGTTACTCATACTGGAGACGGGCAGCTGGAAGTAGTCTGCGATATTCCCCATCACCATCCCGGTGACGATCACCAACGCGCCGGTCAGGGCGTAGGAGAAGAAGCTGATCCATGTGAGCTTGATGCGATTGCTGTTAGTCATGTCTGGCCTGTTCAAAAAAAGAAAAGCGCCCGGAAGGCGCTGAGAGCGGGCAGATTTTAGACATTAAAGTGATCCATTCATACCTTTTCAAAGAAATTTAAACTTCATTGCAGTTTTTTATGTGATCTCTATCACATAAAAAGACGCCATAACCAATCGTTTGCGTGGTTACAACTGTTTCAATTTCGTAAAATTAGGTAAAAGGCTGGTCTCCGTTCATACTGCTCTTTAGAATCAAGCCATTCGCTTTTTATACTGCGCTTTGTTAAGGAATTCTCATGCTCAAATCAACACTGGCGGCTGTCGCAGCTGTGTTTGCTCTTTCTGCCGTTTCCCCTGCTGCGCTGGCAGCCAAAGGGGACCCTCACGTTCTGCTGACCACCTCTGCCGGGAATATTGAGCTGGAACTGAATAGCCAGAAAGCTCCGGTTTCCGTGAAAAACTTCCTCGACTATGTGAACAGTGGTTTTTATAACAACACCACTTTCCACCGCGTGATCCCTGGCTTCATGATTCAGGGCGGCGGTTTCAACGAGCAGATGCAGCAGAAGCAGCCGAACCCGCCGATCAAAAATGAAGCGGACAACGGCTTGCTGAACAAGCGCGGCACGATTTCCATGGCACGTACGGCGGATAAAGACAGCGCCACCAGCCAGTTCTTCCTCAACGTGGCGGATAACGCCTTCCTCGACCACGGCCAGCGCGACTTCGGTTACGCGGTCTTCGGTAAAATTGTGAAAGGGATGGACGTGGCGGATAAGATTTCTCAGGTTCCTACTCATGACGTCGGCCCGTACCAGAATGTGCCGTCCAAACCGGTCGTGATCCTCTCCGCAAAAGTACTGCCGTAACCCTCTTTGACACGGGCGGCGCTCGCCCGTGTAATGCCCCCTCCCTGCGAAAGCGCGTTTTGCTGCTTATACTTGTGGCAAACGGACTATTCAGGGAGGCGTTAAGTGAAAAAACTCACCGACAAGCAAAAATCCCGTATTTGGGAGCAGCAGCGTAACGTCAATCTTCAGGCCAGTTGTCTCCTTGAAAAAGGTCATGGTCCTTCAGAACCCCATATTGAGACGCTGGAGCTCGGGCCTTCCGCGCCCGGTTTACCCCATCTTTGCCTTATTCACCGCCATCTGTATCGCAAAGAGCTGAAGCGGGCGGGCGAATACCGTACCGACGATATTTTTAAAGGTGACATTCCTTTCTGCCACTTCGAGTACATCGAGAAGATGGGCAATGAATTGATGGCGGACCTGGAAAGCGAAAAGTATCTGGTGGGTCTTCAGAAAGAAACCTTTGTGAACAGAGTTAGTCACTACTACTGTGAAATCAATATGCTGCATCCTTTTATGAGCGGCAATGGTATTGCCCAACGGGTCTTCTTTGAGCAGCTGGCCATTCATGCCGGGTATATGCTGGACTGGCGGGGTATCGATCCCGAGCAGTGGGTGGCGGCGAACCGAAGCGGCGCCACGGGCGATTTGACTGCGCTGAACGCTGTCTTTGCCAAAGTAGTGAGCGAAGCGCGGGAATCTGAGTAGAATAGGGCGGCATTTTTTTCGGGAGCCGCCATGATTCTGCTGATTGATAACTACGATTCCTTCACCTGGAACCTTTACCAGTATTTTTGTGAGCTGGGAGCAGAGGTGGTTGTCCGCCGTAACGATGACGTGACTCTGGCCGATATTGCGACGCTGGCTCCGCAGAAAATTGTGATTTCACCCGGCCCCTGCACGCCGTCGGAATCGGGCGTGTCTCTGGATGTTATCCGGCGCTATGCTGGCAAGCTGCCCATTCTGGGCGTCTGCCTGGGCCATCAGGCCATTGCCCAGGTATTCGGCGCCACCATCGTGCGTGCCGCGAAAGTGATGCACGGAAAAACGTCGCCGGTCACGCATACCAGTACCGGGGTATTCACGGGGCTCAATAATCCCTTAACCGTGACGCGCTACCATTCGCTGGTGATTGACCCGCCGACGCTGCCAGACTGTTTTGAGGTGACCGCCTGGAGCGATACGCAGGAGATCATGGGGATTCGCCACCGCGAGTGGGATCTTGAGGGCGTGCAATTCCATCCGGAAAGTATCCTTAGCGAGCAAGGGCATGACCTGCTGGCTAATTTCTTCCATCGCTGAATATCTGTTGCCTTGCTGTGATTTTTTATGCATATTTTGTGATTATATTTTCACAATCAATGTGACATAAAATGGATGGGCATGACATGGCAACTGAACAACCAGCAATTACCCGCGCAACATTCGATGAAGTGATTCTGCCGATTTATGCACCGGCTGAGTTTATCCCGGTTAAGGGGAAAGGCAGCCGCGTCTGGGATCAGCAGGGAAAAGAGTATGTGGATTTCGCGGGCGGTATTGCGGTCACGGCGCTGGGTCATTGCCATCCTGCGCTGGTGGAGGCGCTGAAAACCCAGGGCGAAACCCTGTGGCACACCAGTAACGTATTCACCAACGAGCCGGCGCTGCGTCTGGGCCGCAAAATCATTGATGCCACGTTTGCCGAGCGTGTGCTGTTTATGAACTCCGGCACCGAAGCCAACGAAACCGCCTTTAAGCTGGCGCGCTATTACGCGACGACACGTCACAGCCCGTACAAAACCAAAATCATCGCCTTCCACAACGCCTTCCACGGGCGCTCGTTCTTTACCGTCTCCGTCGGCGGCCAGCCGAAGTATTCCGACGGCTTTGGCCCAAAACCGGCCGACATCGTCCATGTGCCGTTTAACGATCTGCATGCGGTGAAAGCGGTGATGGACGACCACACCTGCGCGGTAGTCGTGGAGCCAATTCAGGGCGAAGGCGGCGTGACGGCGGCCACCCCGGAATTCCTGCAAGGGCTGCGCGCGCTGTGTGATGAGCATCAGGCGCTGCTGGTGTTTGATGAAGTGCAGTGCGGAATGGGACGTACCGGCGATCTGTTCGCTTATATGCACTACGGCGTGACGCCGGATATTTTGACCAGTGCCAAAGCGCTCGGCGGTGGTTTCCCGGTGAGTGCGGTGCTGACGACTCAGGAGATCGCCTCTGCGTTTCATGTCGGTTCGCACGGCTCAACCTATGGCGGTAACCCGCTGGCGAGCGCCGTGGCGGGTGCGGCATTTGATATCATCAATACCCCGGAAGTGCTGAACGGCGTGAACACGAAGCGTGAGCTGTTCGTAAAACATCTGCAAAAGATCAATGACCAGTATGATGTGTTCAGCGAAATCCGTGGCATGGGTCTGCTGATGGGTGCCGAGCTCACGCCACAGTACAAAGGCCGCGCCCGCGATTTTCTGCATGCTGCCGCCCACGAAGGGGTAATGGTGCTGAATGCGGGGCCAGACGTGATGCGTTTCGCACCGTCGCTGGTGGTGGAAGATAAAGACATTGAAGACGGGTTAACCCGCTTTGCCGCGGCGGTCGCGAAGATCGTTAAAGGCTAATACTCGGTTCGTTTTAACCGGCGCGTTAACCAAATGCCATGATGCGGACGCTGACGCCATGCCACCGACGAAATGGTGTGCATGGTGTTCAGGTGGCCCAGCACGCGCTGCAAATGCTGCTCCAGGGTGCTCATCGGCCCGTGGGTCAGCGTTTCCGGCGCTTCCAGAATGTTCGAATCCCCCGACTCACCCGGCGCGTCATACTCCAGACGCTGCTGACACCTCTGCAGGGCGATTTCACACGACTGCAAATAACGCTGCGCCAGATCCGGCGTCAGCATCGTGTGCTCGCGCGCCAGGGTGGTCATGGCGTTAATATGCTCGACGATAAACTGGCTATGCGTGACCCAGAGCTTCATGTCCGCCAGATAGTGCGCGTTAAAGCCTGGCTCCTGCATCGCCTGGTTGAGCGAGTTAAACAGGGCGTTGTGCGCCTGATTAACTTTCATCCGCTGATACGCCAGCGGGGAGGGCTGCGGGTCGTCGCTCAGGATCAGACGAATGGCCTGCTGGTCAGCCTCCAGCGCGTCGTGGGCGTTCTGGCGCAGCAATCCGCTTTGCCACTGCGGCCACAGCCAGACCATGCCACCAAAGGCAATCAGACAGCCAATCAGCGTATCGATCAGGCGGGCAACGATAAACTGTTCGCCGTTTAGCGTAAGCAGCTGAAGGGTATATACCGCCGTCACCGTAAAGCCCACCATCGCCCAGCCGTAGTTTTTGCGGATAATCAGGTAACTCACCAGCGTAATCACCAGCATCCCTGCCAGGGTATACCCCTCGGGAACGTGGAAGTGTAGCGTTACGCCCGCAATAATCAGCCCCGCCATCGTGCCGCCTGCCCGGTGCAGAATACGTACCCGCGTGGCGCCGTAGCCGTTCTGGGTGACAAACAGCACGGTCATTAAGATCCAGTACGGTTTAGGCAGATGCAGCGCCATGCCCATCAGACTGGCGATACTGAGCATAACGCTAATCCGCGCGGCATTGCGCAGGGCAGAAGACTTAAGCGAGAGATAGCTTCTGAGTGCTGGCAGGAGCGGCAGACGTTTTTGCTTATCCGCCATCAGGTCGCGGGGATACAGCGGGCGCTGGGTGCGCAGCACGCGGGCAATGCGGCTGAAGTGCCAGGCGGCAAACTGGCCGACCGGGTTATCCGGATGCTGACGAGCAATTTTCTCCAGCGCGCCGAGCTGTTTATCCATGTTAAAGCGCGTGGGGTAGCGGTGATAGAGAATGTCGTCCGCCAGCACCCGCAGGCGCGCGGAGACGGTCTGCGCATTCCAGCGGATCACCGCCTCGGCGTGGCTGCGCTCGACCAGCTTTTGCACCTCTTGTGGGTGATGAAGGCTCACGGAGATATGCTCCTGCAGATCCAGCCCCACCTGGAAAGTGCGCAGCAGGCGTTTATATTCGTGATTCTTGTTGGCGGCGAGCATATGCAGCTGCTGATAGCACTGGCTTATCAGATCCACCACCTTTTGCTGGCGCGTCAGCAGCGGCGGTAAGGATTTTTCCGGGTCGGTATGCTGGGTCAGCAAGGTGTATTTGGCTTCGCAGTAATCCGCAAGCTGCACATACAACAGGCTCAGAGATTCACGCAGCGGCTGTTCCCGCCACAGCCAGAACCAGAACCAGTTAAACAGCCCGTACCACAGCGTGCCGAGGGCATAGATCAGCAGCGGCTCCCACACCGGCATATTCCCGGCGAGGCTCAGTGTGAAGATGGCGGCAATCAGTGAAGCGGGAAGCAGGCGGGCGTGCAGGGAACTGATTTCTGCGGTAACACCGAGGCTCATCGCCAGTACGGTTAGGATCAGCGGCAGCGGAATATCGCGCGCCAGTAAAAGCTGCACGGCGAGGCTACAGCCAGCAAACAGCGAACCGCCAACGATCAGGCGTTTGAAAAAGCGTTTATGCGGCGTGTCCAGACCGGCGATGTTGCAGCAGGCGGGAACGAGAGAAAACAGCAGACCCTGCTGGAGTTGTCCCAGAAGCAGGCCCACGGCCACAGGAAGGCACAACACCAGCGTTTGTCGCAGTGCGTAATTAACTTCCGGGTGATAGATCAGCCTGCGCCACATGGGGAATAGAGACAAAAACGGCGTGACACCTTGCGATGGCACGCCGTTTGAGCGGAATTAACGCGTTCCGTAGACCACGATGGTTTTACCGTGGGCAGAGATCAGGTTCTGATCTTCCAGCATTTTCAGGATACGACCCACCGTTTCGCGGGAGCAACCGACGATCTGACCAATTTCCTGACGGGTAATTTTAATTTGCATGCCGTCCGGGTGGGTCATGGCGTCTGGCTGTTTCGCCAGGTTCAGCAGGGTCTGCGCGATACGACCGGTGACGTCCAGGAAGGCGAGGTTACCCACTTTCTCGGATGTGACCTGCAGACGACGCGCCATCTGGGAAGAAAGACGCATCAGGATGTCAGGGTTTACCTGAATCAACTGACGGAATTTCTTGTAAGAAATTTCAGCCACTTCACATGCTGTCTTTGCACGAACCCAGGCGCTACGTTCCTGGCCTTCTTCAAACAGGCCCAGTTCACCGATAAAATCGCCCTGGTTCAGATAAGAAAGGATCATCTCTTTCCCTTCCTCATCTTTGATCAGCACTGCCACCGAGCCTTTGACGATGTAATACAACGTTTCCGCTTTTTCACCCTGGTGAATCAGCGTGCTCTTCGATGGGTACTTATGAATGTGGCAATGAGACAAGAACCATTCGAGAGTCGGGTCTGTTTGCGGTTTGCCAAGCACCATGCGCTGTTATCCTCTGTTATAAGCTGTCACCAGAGTCATCAGATGCATCCGGACTCTGGGGTTGCAATCGAATTCTTACCCATACCCTGGGAAGTCGGCTGTCGTAACGTTTCGCAGCCAGTAAAGTTTGATGTCCTCTGCATACATGTGTAACGTCAATGTATTACTGTAGCATCCTGAGTGTTTTAGCATAGCTTTCGCCGCGTGTCTCCTGGTGTCTCGCTTCAGCATGATGCAGGTCGCCTTCCGTTGCGAGAAATGTAACGCACGCGTAATCTGTCACCGAAAATGCAACGTTGGAGTTAAAGAATATGCAAGCGCGCGTGAAATGGGTTGAAGGTTTAACGTTCCTGGGCGAATCCGCGTCAGGGCACCAGATTTTGATGGACGGTAACTCCGGCGATAAAGCCCCCAGCCCAATGGAAATGGTGCTGATGGCGGCGGGTGGATGCAGCGCGATTGACGTGGTGTCGATTCTGCAAAAAGGTCGTCATGACGTGACGGATTGCGAGGTTAAACTCACCTCAGAACGTCGCGAAGAGGCGCCACGCCTGTTCACCCACATTAATCTGCACTTTGTGGTCACCGGTAAAGCGCTGAAAGACGCGGCGGTTTCGCGTGCGGTGGATCTGTCTGCGGAAAAATACTGCTCTGTGGCGTTAATGCTGGAGAAAGCGGTAAAAATCACGCATTCGTATGAAGTGATCGAGGCTTAATCTTTTGGCGGGTGGCGCTTCGCTGACCCGCCCTACAAAAGCATGAACCCAGGCCCGGTAAGCGCAGCGCCACCGGGCAGAACAACTCACGCAATCTGCTTCCCTTCCATCAACCGCTCCACCAGCGGCGTCATGATGAGCTCCATCGCCAGCCCCATTTTTCCGCCTGGTACCACTAACGTATTCATGTGCGAAATAAACGAGCCCTGCAGCATCGCCAGCAGCCAGGGGTAATCAATGCCTTCGAGATTGCGGAAGTGGATTACCACAAAGCTCTCGTCCAGCGACGGAATGGTTTTCGCCGCGAACGGGTTAGAGGTGTCCACCGTCGGCACGCGCTGGAAGTTAATGTGCGTGCGGGAGAACTGTGGCGTGAGGTAGTTGATGTAGTCTTCCATGGAGCGCACCACCGAATCCATCACCGCTTCGCGCGAATGGCCGCGCTCGCTCATGTCGCGCGTCAGCTTCTGGATCCACTCCAGGTTTACGATAGGCACCACGCCAACCAGCAGATCCACATGACGCGCCACGTCATGCTGTGGGGTGACTACGCCGCCGTGTAATCCCTCATAAAACAGCACATCGGTGGGTTCCGGCAGCGGCTGCCAGGGGGTAAAGGTGCCCGGCACCTGATTCCACGGCACAGCTTCATCATAGGTATGCAGATACTTACGCGATTGCCCTTTGCCGCTCTGACCGTACTCCAGGAAGGTTTGCTCAAGAAGGCCAAAGTCATTGGCTTCGGGACCGAAATAGCTGATGTGTTTACCCAGATCGCGCGCCTTACGGATCGCCATGTCCATTTCAGGTCGCGTATAGCGGTGAAAACTGTCGCCTTCGACCTCCGCCGCCCGGAGATTCAGTTGGGCGAAAATCTTACGAAACGCGAGGCTGGTGGTGGTCGTTCCCGCACCACTCGACCCCGTAACGGCAATAATGGGATGTCTGGCAGACATAGCAACTCCCTGACTGAAAAGGTTGGAAGGTCAGCCGTGAAACGCGTTGCGGGGCATGATGTTGACCGTCTCATGCAGTTCTGACCACACCAACACCACGTCGCCGCTTTTCAGCTGGCGTTTAACATCGTTGACCTTCTGCTCGAGTGAGCGTTCATGTTCACCATAATCGGTGCCTTCACGTAATACAAAGCTTTCGATCAGATTATCGAGCGTTCCGGGAGACAGATCCTGCCAGGGGATGATCATTTTGCACCGTCCAGATAAGGAGTAAGCCAGTCAGGAATACGCGCCTCCAGCCACATTTTCGGGCGGCGCAGCGTCCCGCCAATAAACCCAACGTGGCCGCCATGTTCAGTCAACTGATAGTGAACATTGTCGGGAAGGAATTCCTGCGCGGGAATAGAGTGATGATCCATAAAGGGGTCATCTTTGGCGTGAATAATCAGCGTCGGCTGGGTGATTTTGCTGAGCAACGGCATGGCGCTGCACTGACGGTAATAGTCGATCGCATCGGCGAAGCCGTGAATTTTTGCGGTGATCAGATCGTCGAATTCACGAATGCGGCGCACCTTTTTCAACTGGCGCAGGCTGACCGGCAGGGTATCCGGGTAAGCCTTCAGCTTACGTGCGGCGTTGGCTTTCAGCAGGTTGAGCAGATAGCGCTGATAGACGCGGGAAAACCCTTTATCCATATGGTAGCTGCACTGCTCCAGCATAAACGGCGCGGAGACAATCACTGCGGCATTGAGCGGTACGCTGTCGCCCTCTTTGGCCAGCAGGCAGGCGAGCATATTTCCGCCCAGCGAATACCCCACGGCCGCCGTTGGCACGGTGCCATAGTTTTCCCGCAGCCAGTGTAAAAACCAGGTTCCGTCTTCGGTTTCACCCGAGTGATAGATGCGTTTCTGACGATTTGGCTCGCCGCTGCAGCCACGAAAATGCATCACCACCCCGAGCCAGCCGCGCGCTTTTGCTGCCTCAATCAATCCATGCGCATAAGGGCTGTGCAGACTCCCTTCCAGACCATGAAAAACCACCAGACGCGGCTTATGACGTGCCTGCTCGGGGTCTTCGCTCCAGGCGAGATCCAGAAAATCACCGTCTGGCAGGTCAAGCCGCTGCCAGTGCGGCGTGAACTGAACCTTACGGCGGATCAGCCGTGGCAGCATGGTCTGCAAATGGCAGTTGGACACACCGCGCATGGGCACGAACTCGGTGCTGTCTTCGGCTGCAATGTCGAAGTCTGTTGGAATGATTTGGGTCATAAGCGCGATGCTGATTCTTGTCGGAAATTAACGATACTTTCCGAATTGTACCCCGTTTAGCCTGGTTTTCCGAAACATGAACTGATCCCGATCACAAATCTTTACCGTGATTATTACTCTCAGGCTAATGATTCCGCTCTACGCTTAATTGATGCCTTTCCCACCAGAGCGCACACTTTACTCAACGTTAAGCAAATCAAAATGATTAGCTGAATCAGGAGGTTAATAATGTTATCTGGGCAAACACCCACCCGGCAATGGAACACGCGACGCAGCGAAAAAGCGCGTCGTCTGGCGTCCGTACCGGTGCAGGGCAAGGTACTGCCAACCGGCGACCTTGTCGCCATGCTGGAAAAACTGATCGCCCCTGGCGATAAGGTCGTTCTGGAAGGTAACAACCAGAAGCAGGCCGATTTCCTTTCACGCTCGCTGGCTGAAGTGAACCCGCAAATTGTCCACGATCTGCATATGATCATGCCGAGCGTCGGCCGTAGCGAGCATCTGGATATCTTTGAGAAAGGCATCGCCCGCAAGCTGGACTTCTCCTTCTCCGGGACGCAGAGCCTGCGAATCTCCCAGTTGCTGGAAGATGGTCAACTCGAAATCGGCGCTATCCATACCTATATCGAGCTCTATTCACGCCTCTACGTCGACCTCTCGCCCAACGTGGCGCTGATTGCGGGGTTTAAAGCAGACCGCAAAGGCAACCTCTACACCGGGGCGAGCACCGAAGATACTCCGGCACTGGTGGAAGCCGCGGCCTTCCACGACGGGATTGTGATTGCGCAGGTGAATGAACTGGTGGACGACGAATGCGACCTGCCGCGCGTCGATATTCCGGGCTCCTGGATTGACTATGTTGTCGTTGCCGACAAGCCATTCTTTATCGAACCGCTGTTTACCCGTGACCCGCGCCTGATCAAACAGGAACACATCCTGATGGCGATGATGGCGATTAAGGGCATCTACGCGGAACATCAGGTGCAGTCCCTCAACCACGGGATCGGTTTTAACACCGCAGCGATTGAGCTGCTGCTGCCGACCTACGGTGAACAGCTCGGCCTGAAGGGCAAAATCTGTAAGCACTGGACCCTGAACCCGCACCCAACGCTGATCCCGGCAATTGAAAGCGGCTGGGTGGAAAGCGTGCACTGCTTCGGCGGCGAACTGGGGATGGAAGAGTACATCCGCGCCCGTCCGGACATCTTCTTTACCGGTGCCGACGGCTCCATGCGTTCCAACCGTGCGTTCTGTCAGCTGGCCGGTCAGTATGCGGTCGATATGTTTATCGGCTCAACCCTGCAGGTTGATGGTTACGCCAACTCCTCAACGGTGACACGCGGTCGTCTTTCCGGCTTCGGCGGTGCGCCAAACATGGGGCACGACCCACATGGTCGTCGCCACGCTACACCGGCCTGGCTGAACATGATCACCGAACCTGACCCGATGCAGCGCGGTAAAAAACTGGTCGTGCAGATGGTGGAAACCTTCCAGGCGGGCGTAAAGCCGACCTTTGTGGAAAAGCTTGATGCTGTTGACGTGGCAAAAGCGTCCGGGATGCCTCTGGCGCCGGTCATGATATACGGCGACGACGTGACGCACGTGCTGACGGAAGAGGGGATTGCTTACCTCTATCGCGCCAAAGATCTTGAGGAGCGTCGTGCCATGGTCGCCGCTGTGGCGGGGATTACCGATATCGGCCTGGGCGTGGATGCTAAACGCGTGGCGGAACTGCGCCAGAGCGGCAAGGTTGTTTATCCGGAAGATATGGGTATTCGCCGCACCGACGCCACCCGCTCTCAGCTGGCGGCGGGCAGCGTGTCAGACCTCGTTGAATGGTCCGGCGGTCTGTACAACCCACCTGCGAAATTCCGGAGCTGGTAATGAAACTTCTGCCCCAGATTCAGGTTGAAGGCGGTGCCGAATGGCTGGCGCGAACCGCCACGCAGTGTCTGATTGACGAAGCACGATTAAGCCCGAAACCCGGTCTGGTGGACAGTCGGGGGAACGGTGCGCACCACGATTTATCCCTTGCGCTGATGGAGCGCTCCGCGCGCAGCCTGACCCCGACGTTTCAGGCGCTGGCGCAGCAAAGCTGGCTGCGTCCGGCAGATATTGCGCTTCGGCAAACCGTTGGCCGTCTTGGTCGCGAAGGCGAGCAGCAGATGATGGCTGCAACGTGTGGCGTAAACACCCATCGCGGCGCGATTTGGGCGCTGGGGTTGCTGGTCAGCGCGGTGGCGATGCTGGGCGGGGAAGCCAGGGCGCACGACGTCGCCCGCACCGCCGCGCAGCTGGCGAAACTCCCTGACGAGGCGGCGCCGAAAGTGTTCAGCAAAGGCCTTCGCGCCACGCACCGCTACCGCGTACCGGGTGCACGCGAAGAGGCTCAGCAGGCGTTCCCGCACATTATGCAGCGCGCGTTGCCGCAGCTTCGCCTGAGCCGTCTCAACGGCAGCAGTGAAACGCACGCCAGGCTTGACGCGCTGATGGCGATCATGACGTCGCTTACCGACACCTGCGTGCTGTCGCGCGCCGGGCTGGAGGGGCTGGACGCCATGCAGGACGGTGCCCGTGCGGTACTGAACGCCGGAGGTTGTGCAACGGCTGCAGGCCAGCAGGCGCTGGCGAACTTAGACCGTCAGATGCTGGCGCTAAACGCCTCCCCAGGCGGCGCTGCTGACCTGCTTGCTGCCACGCTGTTTCTCGATCGCGTCGAAACGCCTTATTCAAAGCATTAAGAGGATGTTATGGAAAAAATCACATTGACCGTGCCAGCCAGCCGCGCGTTAAGCGGCAGGGCCCTGGCAGGGGTAGTCGGTTCCGGGGATATGGAGGTGCTCTTCAACGCCGAACCGGGCCAGACGTTAACCATTGATATCACCACCTCCGTCGACAACAGCCGGGGTCGCTGGGAGGCACTGTTCAACCGCCTGCAAACGGTCAGTAGCCTGCCAGCAGGAAAACTGACCATTCATGATTTCGGCGCGACGCCGGGCGTGGCTCGCATTCGTATCGAACAGGTTTTTGAGGGGGTGAGCCATGCGTGATGACAGCAGCTTTATCGAATTGAAAGCACGCCAGCGTGCGCAGGCCCTGCTCGATGAGGGTAGCTATCGCGAACTGCTGGATCCGTTTGAAGGCATTATCTCTCCGTGGCTTGGGCCACAGGGCATTGTTCCGCAGGCGGACGACGGCATGGTGGTGGCGAAAGGCACGATCAACGGTCAGCCAGCCGTTGTGGTCGCCATTGAAGGTGCGTTCCAGGGCGGCAGCATGGGTGAAGTGTCCGGTGCCAAAATGGCGGCGGCGCTGGAGCTGGCGGCAGAAGATAACCGCAACGGCATTCCGACTCAGGCTGTGCTGTGCCTCGAAACCGGCGGCGTTCGTCTGCAGGAGGCGAACCTGGGTCTGGCCGCCATTGCCGATATCCACGCGGCGATTGTTGACCTGCGTCGTTACACGCCCGTTATCGGGATTGTCGCAGGGACCGTGGGCTGCTTCGGTGGGATGTCCATCGCGGCGGCGCTGTGCAGCTACCTGATTGTGACCCGCGAAGCGCGTCTCGGACTGAACGGTCCGCAGGTCATCGAGCAGGAAGCGGGGATTGAAGAGTACGACTCCCGTGACCGTCCGTTTATCTGGAGCATGACCGGTGGCGAAGTGCGCTATCAAAGCGGGCTGGTTGACGCGCTGGTCGGTGACGGTATCAACGCGGTGAAAGCGGCGATGAACGACGCGATTGCCAGGGGCGTACCCGCGAAACACCGCACCGATAACTACGACGATTACCTGAACCGTCTGACGAATTTCGACACCCGCAAACAGGCCGATGCCGAACAAATTAACGCGCTTTTTGCCCGGGAGGTGAAATGATGACTAACGCAATAAGCCGTGGCGAACTCTGGATGACTCTGCTCGCGCCGAATGTAAAACGTGTGGAAGGGCTTTGCCCGTCCGTGCAGGCGGCAGACGGCGAACTGAACGGTGAGGCGGTGCGTTTTGTTGCCGTGGTGCCGGATGCCCACAACCATTTCCCGCGCGCGGCGAAAGGGGAAGTTGGTCTGCTGGAGGGCTGGACGCTGGCGAAAGTGGTGAGCGAAACCGTGGCCGAGGATGCCAGTAAGTCCATGAAGCGTCCGATTGTGGCGGTGATTGACGTCCCAAGCCAGGCCTATGGCCGTCGCGAAGAGGCGTTTGGTATCCACCAGGCGCTGGCGGGGGCTGCCGCCGCGTATGCGAATGCGCGTCTGGCCGGTCATCCGGTGATTGGGCTTATCGTCGGTAAAGCGATGTCCGGCGCATTTCTGGCGCATGGCTACCAGGCTAATCGCCTGATTGCTTTCAACGATAAAGGGGTGTTGATCCACGCGATGGGTAAAGAGTCTGCGGCGCGCATTACGTTGCGAACCGTCGACGCGCTGGAAAAACTGGCGGCCACCATTCCGCCGATGGCCTATGACATCAGCAACTACGCCACCCTGGGGCTGCTTTCAAACCTGCTGGACATCAGCAACCCGGATGCCCCCTCCGATAACGATCTGGCGCAGGTGAAAACCACCCTGCAACAGGCCATCAGTGACGCTCGTCAGGACACCACGTTGAACAATCGTCTGGGTGCTGACAACCGCCGCAGCTCTGCCCTCGTACGCGAACGCATGCGGGCAAGCTGGTAAGTAAAAAGAGACCTGCCAGATGCACGACACCGCGGACGTAACCGTTACGTCCGCGCGGGAACCTGCATCCTGAAAATAATAATCATCGCGCCAGTGCTTAAACTTTTTTACTACAGGTGAATTATGACTTACGTAATTGTTCATGCTCTTGCACCGATTTTCGTCATCATGCTGCTGGGATTCTGGGCCGGTAAGGCAAAGATGGTCGATAACAAAAACGTTTCCCTGCTTAATATTTTCGTGATGGATTTTGCACTGCCTGCCGCGCTGTTCAGCGCCACCGTGCAAACGCCGTGGACCGGCATTGTGGCCCAGTCGCCGCTGATTCTGGTACTGACCCTGGCGATGTGGATAACCTATGCGGCCATCTACTTCCTCGCCACCGGCGTCTTTAAAAAATCGCCGCAGGATGCCGCCGTGCTGACGCTGACCGTCGCCCTGCCAAACTATGCGGCGCTCGGCCTGCCTATTCTGGGCAGCGTGCTGGGTGAAGGTTCATCGACATCACTGTCTGTTGCGGTCTCCATCGCCTGCGGTTCGGTGCTGATGACCCCGTTCTGCCTGCTCATTCTGGAACGTGAAAAAGCGCGCACCGAAGGGAATAACTCTGGCTCAACGCTCTCCATGCTGCCGGTGCTGATGTGGCGTTCGATTAAAAAACCGATCGTGATGGGCCCGCTGCTGGGTGTCATTTTGTCCGCCATCGGTATCAAAATGCCGGAACTGGTGCTGGCGGCGATTAAACCGCTGGGGCTGTCCGCGACCGCTGCAGCGCTGTTCCTGACCGGGGTGATCCTCTCTGCCCGTAAGCTGCAGATCAACACCATGGTGATCACGTCAACTATCGCCAAGCTGCTGATTCAGCCTGCGATTGCCTGGGGTATCGTTTTACTCTTTGGTCTGCACGGTTCCGTGGCGATCACCGCTATCCTGATGATTGCGCTTTCTGCGGGCTTCTTCGGTGTGGTGTTCGGTAACCGCTTTGGCGTGCAGTCTCCGGATGCGGAAGCCGTACTGCTGTTAAGCTCCGTACTGTGTATCCTGTCGCTGCCGCTGTTTATCTCGCTGACCTCAGGAATGTAATCATGACCATAACATTACGCCCCCACGACCTCATCTGGCTTACCGCGCGAGACGCGCTGGAAGGCATCACCGACGACTGGGTGGAGGCGGCCTGGCATACCGGTTTGCCGGTCGTAGTGCGGCGTGATGTTGATAACGCTGGCCGTATTCCCGTTGGCGTGCGCGGCCTGCGCCGCGACCAGCGGGCAGCCGGATGGGTGAAACCAGAACACGTAACGCGTGTGGTGTCACCCGAATCACTGAGCGTAACGGCGGATCTGCTGCGCTCGCCCTTTGTGACGCAGCCACCGGTACAGGTGGCGCTACAACTTTCTCAGCAGCTGTGGCCATGGTCGTGGGGCATTACCGGCAGCACTGGCTATGCGCTGGCGACCGGTATTCCGGTTATCCACGCCGACAGCGATCTCGACCTGGTGATCCGCGCCCCTCAGCCGATTTCCCCTGATGCGTTTACCGCATGGCAGTCGCAGTTGAGCCGCGCATTGTGCCGGGCGGATACGCAGGTCGATACACCCGAAGGGGGATTTGCGCTGGCGGAGTGGCTGCGCGACGGCAAAACGCTGCTGAAAACGCGCCGCGGACCGCGTCTGGTAACGGACCCGTGGCGCAGGGAGGAGTAATGAAAATACTGTTTACCTTTCCGGGGCAGGGCACGCAGCATGAAGGTATGCTGCATAACCTGCCGGGAACGGCGTTGGCTCAGGCGCGTAAGGTACTGGGAAGCGAAGTCGATACGCTGGACAGTGCAGCCTCGTTACGCCACACCCGCGCGGTTCAACTTTGTCTGTTGATTTCAGGCGTGGCCTGGGCACGCGAGCTTGAACGTCGCGGCGTGACGCCGGATATCGTCAGCGGGCTGTCCATTGGCGCATACCCGGCGGCGGTTATCGCGGGCGCGCTGGATTTCACCGACGCGCTTAGGCTGGTCGCGCTGCGTGGCGATTTAATGGAGCAGGCATATCCGCACGGCTATGGCCTGACGGCGATTATGGGGTTGGCCCTGTCGCAGGTGGAACAGCTTATCGAAGGCACGGGCACGTATATCGCGAACCTGAACGCCGAAACGCAGATTGTGATCGCCGGACGCGATGACGGGATGGCGCAGGTAGCCGAGCGCGCGCTGGCGAAAGGGGCGAGCAAGGCCAAACGACTGGCGGTCAGCGTACCATCGCACTGCGCGCTGCTGGCGGAGCCGGCGCAGAAGCTGGTGGCGGCGTTTGAAAAAGTGACGCTCTCTCGCCCACGCTTAGCGTATCTTAGCGGCAGCACCGGCCGCGTGCTGTGGCAGCCGGAGAAGATCGCCGACGATCTGGCGATGAATATGGCCCGCACCGTGCGCTGGCAGGAGGCAGTCATTTCCGCCAACGAACGCGACGCGCGACTGGCTATTGAGATGCCGCCCGGCGGCGTGCTGACCTGCTTAACGCGACAGGCGGCGTGGGAAGGGGAGTCTATATCGCTGGAACGCAGCGGGGTGGATGTGGCGGTGCATCTGGCGGGTCGGATTCGAGCGTAGATTTTTCGCCCGGTAAGGCGCAGCCGCCACCGGGCAATAACATCAGGCACCTTCCTGCAAGCTGCGCGCATACATCCGCCCTTCGGCGGCCAGTGCGCGCAGGCTGGGATCCTGCTCGCGGTTGCGGGCAAAGACGATGGCGATCAACTGCTGCATCTGATACGGCTGCGCCAGCTTCAGTAGCTGCACCGAATTTTCATACACTTTCTTCATCCTCCCCGGCATCAGCGTAAAACCGACCCCCGCCTGCACCAGGCTCAGCATTGAGAAAATGTCATTCACGCGAGTGACGATCTCCGGTTCGAATCCGGCGATATGAAACGCCTCCTGAAACCCGGCGTAGGTCGCAAACCCTTCTGCCAGCGAGACAAATTTCTGGTGTTTGTAATCACGAAGATCCGCTGGCCCATGGGCGTTCAGCGTGGCGGACGCGGGCGCGGCAAGGAAAATGTCGTCGTGAAACAGGGGCAGTACTTCGAGGCTGTTACGGTCGATATCGCTTTCGGAGATGGAGATCAATATGGCGTCCAGCGACCCTTCGTCCAGCATGTGTAGCAACGTGTCGTTAGAGCCCATCGTCAGATCCATCTCCAGATCCGGACGGCGTAATTTCATGCCCATAATCAGGCGCGGTACGGTTTCCAGGGTGAGCGAGTAGAGCGTACCGACGCGCAACCGACCCTGGCCGATACCGGCGATTTTGCGCGACTCTTCCAGCCCGCGCTCCATCACCTGCATGACTTCCTGGCAATATTCCAGCAGCGTCCAGGCGGAAGGCAGCGCAATCAGATTGCGCCCCTTGTGGGTAAAAAGCGGGCAGCGCACGTTCTCTTCCAGCGTGTGCAGCGCGCGGTGCACGCTGACACCGCTCAGCCCGAGCGTTTCGGCGGTACGGGCGATATTCCCTTTCTCCATGAAGGTCATGAAGATGCTGAGTTTGCGGAATGTAATCTCGCTCGTGGTATCGAAACGCATAACCCTCCCGGTGTGTTAGTCGGCCTGCAGCATCGCTTCCAGCTGTTCCTGCGCGTCCAGCCATGCCATTTCGCACGCTTCGAGGCTCGACTTGGTCTTTGCCTGCGTTTGCAGGCAATCCGTCAGCTCCGCTTTACGGCTTTGATCGTACAGGCCGCTGTCGCCCAGCTTCTCTTCAACGGTGGCAAGCGTGGCGTTGAGCTTCTCCATCTCTTTTTCCAGACGGGCAATCTCTTTACGCAGCGGCTGAGTCTGGGTGCGCAGCTCCGCTTCCCGGCGCTTCTGGTCTTTACGCGCCTGGGCGCTGTTGGCATTGTCTTTCGCCGACTCGTCCGGCTGGTTTTCCTGCTTCTGCACGTCCGTCAGCCACTGCTGGTAGTCTTCCAGATCGCCGTCGAACGGTTCAACTTTGCCATCATGCACCAGGTAGAGATCGTCTGTGGTGGAGCGGATCAGGTGACGATCGTGCGAGACCACCACCAGCGCGCCCTCGAACTCAATCAGCGCTTCGGTCAGCGCCTGACGCATGTCGAGATCCAGGTGGTTGGTCGGTTCATCGAGCAGCAGCAGGTTCGGGCGCTGCCAGACGATCAGCGCCAGTACCAGGCGGGCTTTTTCACCGCCGGAGAAACGCTCTGTGTTTTCGGTGACTTTATCGCCCTGGAAGCCGAAGCCGCCGAGGTAATCGCGCAGCTTCTGCTCCATTTCCTGCGGTGCCAGACGCGCAAGGTGCTGGATAGGCGATTCATCCGCGCGTAAAAATTCCAGCTGATGCTGAGCGAAATAGCCAAGCTTAATGCCTTTCGCCAGGCCGATTTCGCCGCTGACCGGGTTAAGTTCGCCCGCCAGGAGTTTGATTAGCGTTGATTTACCGGCGCCGTTACGCCCCAGCAGACCGATACGTGAACCCGGCACCAGGTTGAGCTTGATGGAGTCGAGAATAATGCGATCGCCATAGCCCGCGCTCACTTTTTCCATTTTCAGCAGTGGATTCGGCAGGCTTTCCGGTTCGCGGAAATTGAAGTGGAACGGGTTATCGACGTGCGCCGGGGCAATCATCTCCATGCGTTCCAGCATCTTGATGCGGCTCTGGGCCTGCTTGGCTTTAGAGGCTTTGGCCTTAAAGCGATCCACAAAGCTTTGCAGGTGCGCCACGCGCTGCTGCTGGCTTTCGTACATCGCCTGCTGCTGGGCCAGGCGCGTCGCGCGCTGGCGCTCGAAAGAGCTGTAGTTGCCGGTATATTCGAACATCGTTTGCTGTTCGATATGAATGATTTTATCCACCACCGGATCGAGGAAGTCGCGGTCGTGGGAGATCAGAATCAGAGTGCCCTGATAGCTCTTAAGCCACTTCTCCAGCCAAATAACCGCATCGAGATCGAGGTGGTTAGTCGGTTCATCAAGTAGCAAAAGATCAGAACGGCAGATCAGCGCCTGCGCCAGGTTGAGGCGCATACGCCAGCCGCCGGAGAAGTCGCTGACCGGGCGTTCCAGCTGTTCATTGCTGAAGCCCAGGCCGTGCAGCAGGCTGGAGGCGCGGGAGCGAATGGTCCACGCGTCGATGGCGTCCAGCTTGCCATGAACGGTGGCGATGGCGTGACCGTCGTTGCGCTCGTTGGCGGCGTGGAGTTCCGCTTCGAGTTTGCGGTATTCACGGTCGCCGTCGATAACATAGTCGAGGGCCGGTTCGCTCAGGGCAGGCGTCTCCTGGTTCACCCAGGCGAGCTGCCAGTTTCCCGGATAAGTAAAGCTTCCGCCATCCGCGCTAATCTCGTTTTTCAGCAGCGCCAGCAGCGTGGATTTGCCACAGCCGTTTTTGCCGACCAGACCCACTTTTTGGCCCGGGTTGATGGTAGCAGTGGCGTTATCGAGCAGAACGCGCACGCCGCGACGAATTTGTAACGAGGAGAAAACAATCATAGAAGCGCCGTATGTTCCGACTATGTTAATTTGTCATTATGATAATGTAAGGTGTGGGCCATTTTCCGCACCGGGCCGCCATGGTAGCCCAAAACAACAACGATACACAAAAACAGAAACACGACCGGGAGGGGAATGATGTCTCAGACAGCGAAAGTGCTGCTGCTGTATGCCCATCCGGAATCTCAGGACTCGGTGGCGAACCGGGTGCTGCTTAAGCCGGCCACACAGCTCAGTAACGTTACGGTGCACGATCTCTACGCGCACTATCCTGATTTCTTTATTGATATTCCGTACGAGCAGGAACTGCTGCGTCAGCATGACGTGATTGTGTTCCAGCACCCGCTTTATACCTATAGCTGTCCGGCACTGCTGAAAGAGTGGCTGGACCGCGTGCTGAGCCGCGGCTTCTCCAGTGGGGTGGGGGGAAACCAGCTGGCGGGAAAGTACTGGCGCAGCGTGATCACCACCGGTGAACCCGAAAGTGCTTACCGTCACGACGGGCTGAACCGTTATCCGATGAGCGATATCCTGCGGCCATTCGAGCTGACGGCGGCGATGTGCCGTATGCACTGGATGAGCCCGATCATTGTCTACTGGGCACGGCGTCAGGATCCGAAAGAACTGGCCAGCCACGCCAGAGCCTATGGCGAGTGGCTGGCATCGCCGATTCCGGCAGGAGGTCGTTAATGGAAGGATCGAATTTGCTCCTCGCCGGGGTACTGTTTTTATTTGCGGCCGTCGTCGCGGTTCCGCTTGCCGCCCGTCTCGGCATCGGTGCGGTACTGGGATATTTGCTCGCGGGGATCGCCATTGGTCCCTGGGGACTGGGATTCATCAGCGATGTGGATGAAATTCTCCATTTCTCCGAGCTAGGCGTGGTGTTCCTGATGTTCATCATCGGTCTGGAACTGAATCCCTCTAAATTGTGGCAGCTCCGACGCTCTATCTTTGGCGTGGGTGCCGCGCAGGTGTTGTTCAGCGCCGCGATTCTGGCTGGCCTGCTAATGCTGACCCACTTTTCCTGGCAGGCCGCGGTGATTGGCGGGATTGGTCTCGCCATGTCGTCGACGGCGATGGCGTTGCAGCTGATGCGCGACAAAGGGATGAACCGCAATGAAGCCGGGCAGCTGGGCTTTTCGGTGCTGCTGTTTCAGGATTTAGCGGTGATCCCGGCGCTGGCGCTGGTGCCGCTGCTGGCGGGTTCTGGCGACGATAGCTTCGACTGGGCAAAGATTTCCATGAAGGTGCTGGCTTTTGCGGGCATGCTGATTGGCGGACGCTTCTTGTTGCGTCCGGTGTTCCGCTTTATTGCCGCATCGGGCGTGCGTGAAGTGTTTACCGCTGCGACGCTGTTGCTGGTGCTTGGCTCGGCGCTGTTTATGGACGCGCTGGGGCTATCAATGGCGCTGGGTACTTTTATCGCCGGGGTGCTGCTGGCGGAGAGCGAGTATCGTCACGAACTGGAAATTGCCATCGATCCCTTCAAAGGGCTCCTGTTAGGGTTGTTCTTTATTTCGGTGGGGATGGCGCTCAATCTCGGTGTGCTTTATACCCATCTGCTCTGGGTTGTGGTCAGCGTCGCCATCCTGGTGGCGGTGAAAATGCTGGTGCTGTACGTCATGGCGCGTATTTACGGGTTGCGCAGTTCGGAACGTATGCAGTTTGCCAGCGTGTTAAGCCAGGGGGGAGAGTTCGCGTTTGTGCTGTTTTCCGCCGCGTCCTCTCAGAAGCTGTTTAAGGACGATCAGATGGCGCTGCTGCTGGTGACGGTGACGCTGTCGATGATGACCACGCCGCTGCTGATGAAGCTGGTGGATAAACTGCTGTCGCGCCGCTTAAACCCGACGGACGATGAAGATGAAGCGCCATGGGTAGAAGACGATAAACCCCAGGTGATAGTGGTGGGCTTTGGCCGCTTCGGGCAGGTGATTGGTCGCCTGTTGATGGCGAATAAGATGCGCATTACGGTGCTGGAACGCGATATCAGTGCGGTTAACCTGATGCGTAAATATGGCTACAAGGTTTATTACGGCGACGCGACCCAGCTTGAGCTGCTGCGCTCGGCGGGCGCTGAGGCCGCCGAGTCCATCGTGATCACCTGTAACGATCCGGAAGACACGATGAAACTGGTGGAGCTGTGTCAACAGCACTTCCCGCACTTGCATATACTGGCGCGTGCCCGGGGACGTGTTGAAGCTCACGAATTGTTGCAGGCGGGTGTGAAACACTTCTCCCGTGAGACGTTCTCCAGTGCGCTGGAGTTAGGCCGTAAGGCGTTGATCTCGCTGGGCATGCATCCTCATCAGGCGCAACGTGCCCAGATGCACTTCCGTCGGCTGGATATGCGAATGCTGCGCGAACTGATGCCGGTACATACCGACACGGCGCAGATCTCCCGCGTGCGGGAAGCGCGTCGCGAGCTGGAGGAGATCTTCCAGCGAGAGATGCAACAGGAACGACGCCAGCTTGATGGCTGGGATGAATTTGAATGAAGGGTAACGAAAGATGGCTGTCCGTAAACGCTTTATCGCAGGTGCAAAATGCCCGTCCTGCCAGGCGCAAGATACTCTGGCGATGTGGCGAGAAAATAATATTGATATCGTTGAGTGTGTTAAGTGTGGTCACCAGATGCGTGAGGCCGATAAAGAGGCCCGCGATCATGTTCGCAAAGAAGAGCAAGTGATCGGCATTTTTCATCCGGACTAGCGATATGCCCTGAGTTTTTTTAAGCTAAAGGGTACACGGGTGCAGATTTCCGCTACAATCTGCGCCAGCAATTTTCCCACGCTCAGGAGATATCATGAAAGTAGCAAAAGACCTGGTGGTCAGCCTGGCCTATCAGGTACGTACAGAAGACGGTGTGTTGGTTGATGAGTCTCCGGTGAGTGCGCCGCTGGACTACCTGCATGGCCACGGTTCCCTGATTTCCGGCCTGGAAACTGCGCTGGAAGGTCATGAAGTTGGCGACAAATTCGACGTTGCTGTCGGCGCGAACGACGCTTACGGTCAGTATGACGACAACCTGGTTCAGCGCGTTCCTAAAGACGTGTTCATGGGCGTTGACGAACTGCAGGTTGGCATGCGCTTCCTGGCTGAAACTGACCAGGGTCCAGTGCCTGTTGAAATCACTGAAGTTGAAGACGACCACGTTGTGGTTGACGGCAACCACATGCTGGCTGGCCAGAACCTGAAGTTCAACGTAGAAGTTGTTGCGATCCGTGAAGCGACCGAAGAAGAGCTGGCTCATGGCCACGTTCACGGTGCGCACGGTCACGACCATGACCACGATCACGGCCACGACGGCTGCTGCGGTGGTCACGGCCACGATCACGACCATGGTCATGACCATGGCAAAGGTGGTTGCGGTAACGGCGGCTGCGGTTGCCACTAATTCCGCTAAGCGGAAAATAAAAAAAGCGGGGGAACCCCGCTTTTTTTACGCCTCAATAATGAGGTGGTGGTGTCTCTTCAGACTGAGAGGCAATGTTTGACGGCTGCGTTGCCTTTAGCTTTTCCGTCAGCAGACGCATGTGATCCCGCAGCTTCGCCATTTCGAGTTCATGTGCTGTGACGGTCTGGTTTAGCTCTTCGATGGTGATGTCCTGAAAAGCCAGGCGGCTTTCCAGCTCAGCCATTCTCGCTTCTATCGTTGTATCCTTCATCATTCACCTCGTTTATGTCTGATTTACCTGATGGTCCAGCGGCGGCGCAGTTTAACTGAGTTTATCCTTAAGTGCAGTCTCTATCCCGCTGGCAAGAAACTTATTTAAACAAAAATAGTCTGAAAAGTGGTGAGAATTGGGAGTGTCTGTCTGTAGATTTCTTCTGCAACGTTTTATAGTACGTCACTCATTTACGTTTAACGCTGGGGTGAGAGTCCCCAGGCCCTGGAGATATGGATGAAATCACTGTTTAAAGTAACGCTGCTGGCGACGACGATGGCTGTTGCGCTGAACGCGCCGCTGTCATTCGCTGCTGATACTGCTGCGAAGCCTGCTGCCACTGCAGACAGCAAAGCGGCGTTCAAAAATGACGACCAGAAATCCGCCTACGCACTGGGCGCATCTCTGGGTCGTTACATGGAAAACTCTCTGAAAGAACAAGAGAAACTGGGCATCAAACTGGATAAAGCCCAGCTGATCGCAGGCGTACAAGACGCATTTGCGGATAAGAGCAAGCTGTCTGACCAGGAAATTGAGCAGACGCTGCAGGCGTTCGAAGCACGCGTGAAGGGTGCCGCTCAGACCAAGATGGAAGCGGACGCGAAAGACAACGAAGCGAAAGGCAAAGCCTACCGCGATACCTTTGCTAAAGAGAAGGGTGTGAAGACCTCCTCTACTGGCCTGGTGTACAAAGTTGAGAAAGAAGGCACCGGCGATGCGCCGAAAGACAGCGATACTGTTGTCGTAAACTACAAAGGTACGCTGATCGACGGTAAAGAGTTCGATAACTCTTACACCCGCGGTGAGCCGCTCTCCTTCCGTCTGGACGGTGTGATTCCTGGCTGGACTGAAGGCCTGAAAAACATCAAGAAAGGCGGCAAGATCAAGCTGGTTATTCCACCGGATCTGGCCTACGGCAAAACGGGCGTTCCGGGTATCCCGGCTAACTCCACGCTGGTCTTCGACGTAGAGCTGCTGGACATTAAACCAGCACCGAAAGCGGATGCGAAACCGGAAGCGCAGGCAGATCAGAAAGCTGCGACAGACGCTAAGAAGTAATGTAATGAAAACCGCCGCCTTTAAGGCGGCGGTTTTTTTATTGCGGGGCAGATATAATTAACACTGGAAAGCGTCTGGTACGCTGTATTAATTTAGTTGTCCGTGTAGATAATGAGCCTGCCCTGAAAACCTAACGACAGGCTCCTGAAAAGGAGTGTTTTTTTCATGTCCAGGTCGCTTTTAACCAACGAAACCAGTGAACTTGATTTGCTGGATCAACGTCCTTTTGACCAGACCGACTTCGATATTCTTAAATCCTATGAGGCGGTGGTGGACGGGTTAGCGATGCTCATTGGTTCCCACTGCGAAATCGTATTGCACTCCCTGCAAGATCTGAAGTGTTCCGCCATCCGCATTGCTAATGGTGAGCATACCGGCCGTAAAATTGGTTCGCCAATCACCGACCTTGCATTGCGTATGTTGCATGACATGACCGGCGCGGACAGCAGCGTCTCCAAATGTTATTTCACCCGCGCCAAAAGCGGCGTGCTGATGAAATCAGAAACTATCGCGATTCGAAACCGCGAACATCGTGTGATTGGGCTGCTGTGCATCAACATGAACCTTGATGTGCCTTTCTCGCAGATCATGAGCACCTTTATTCCGCCTGAAACGCCAGACGTTGGCTCCTCCGTTAACTTTGCCTCCTCCGTAGAAGATCTGGTGACTCAAACGCTTGAGTTTACGATTGAAGAGGTGAATGCCGATCGCAACGTCTCGAACAATGCCAAGAATCGTCAGATCGTACTCAATCTCTACGAGAAAGGGATTTTTGATATCAAAGACGCCATTAACCAGGTGGCCGATCGTCTGAATATCTCCAAGCATACGGTCTACCTCTACATCCGCCAGTTCAAAAGCGGCGACTTCGTAGGGCAAGATAAGTAATGCGTTTTGCGTTAATGGTGACAGGCCCGGCGTACGGCACTCAGCAGGCCAGCAGCGCGCTGCAGTTTGCGCATGCGCTACTGGCGGCCGGACATGAACTGGCGAGCGTCTTTTTCTATCGGGAAGGGGTGTATAACGCGAACCAGTTCACGTCACCGGCGAGCGATGAGTTTGATCTGGTCCGCGCGTGGCAGGCGTTAAATGAAAAGCAGGGCGTTAAGCTGAACATCTGCGTGGCGGCGGCACTGCGTCGCGGCGTGACGGATGCAACCGAAGCCGATCGCCTGGGGTTATCGGGCGCTAACCTTCAGCCTGGCTTTTCGTTGAGTGGTCTGGGCGAGCTGGCTCAGGCGGCGCTAACCTGCGACAGAGTGGTGCAATTCTGATGAAGCGCGTGGCATTTGTTTTTACTTCTGCACCGCACGGTAGCGCCTCGGGCCGCGAAGGGCTGGATGCGTTACTTGCGACATCGGCATTAACAGAAGATATCGGCGTCTTCTTTCTGGGGGACGGGGTGTTTCAACTGCTCGCGGGCCAACAGCCTCAGGCCATCCTGGCGCGCGATTACATCGCGACCTTCAAAGTGCTGCCGCTTTACGATATCGAAACCAGCTATGTCTGTGCCGACTCCTTAACGGCGCGCGGTTTGAGTGATAAGTCGTCTTTTATGCTGGATGTGACGATCTTACCTTCCTCTGATCTGCGTGAACACCTTTCCCACTACGACACCGTTTTGACGTTCTGAGGCCACCATGCTCCATATTCTGAGCCACTCACCGTGGCAATGTGATATCGACACACTGTTGAGCATGCTGCGCGAAGGTGATGATTTGCTGCTCATTCAGGACGGCGTGCTTGCCGCTCTGGAAGGCAGTCGTTTCGTTGAAATTCTCACGAATGCCCCCATAACAGTCTCTGCGCTGAAGGACGATCTGGACGCGCGAGGTCTTTCTGGTCAAATTTCAGCCAAAATCGACGTGGTTGGCTATACTGATTTCGTCAATCTTACTGTGACGCACGCCAGTCAAATGAACTGGTGATCCGAGATCGCTGTATATTTCTTGACACCTTTTCGACGTAGCCCTAAAATTTCGCGTCCTCATATTGTATGAGGTCGTTTTATTACGTGTTTACGAAGCAAAAGCTAAAACCAGGAGCTATTTAATGGCAACAGTTAACCAGCTGGTACGCAAACCACGTGCACGCAAAGTTGCAAAAAGCAACGTGCCTGCACTGGAAGCCTGCCCGCAGAAACGTGGTGTATGTACTCGTGTATATACCACCACTCCTAAAAAACCAAACTCCGCACTGCGTAAAGTATGCCGTGTGCGTTTGACTAACGGTTTCGAAGTGACTTCCTACATCGGTGGTGAAGGTCACAACCTGCAGGAGCACTCCGTGATCCTGATCCGTGGCGGTCGTGTTAAAGACCTTCCGGGTGTTCGTTACCACACCGTTCGTGGTGCGCTGGACTGCTCAGGTGTTAAAGACCGTAAGCAGGCTCGCTCCAAGTACGGCGTGAAGCGTCCTAAGGCTTAATGGTTCTCCGTTAAGTAAGGCCAAACTGATTTATCTTAATGTCAAACTAAACTCGTAGAGTTTTGGACAATCCTGAATTAACAACGGAGTATTCCCATGCCACGTCGTCGCGTCATTGGTCAGCGTAAAATTCTTCCAGATCCGAAGTTCGGATCAGAACTGCTGGCAAAATTTGTAAATATCCTGATGGTAGATGGTAAAAAATCTACTGCAGAAGCCATCGTATACAGCGCGCTTGAGACCCTGGCTCAGCGTTCTGGTAAAAATGAACTGGAAGCTTTCGAAGTCGCTCTCGACAACGTTCGCCCAACTGTAGAAGTTAAGTCCCGCCGCGTTGGTGGTTCTACTTATCAGGTTCCAGTTGAAGTTCGTCCGGTTCGTCGTAATGCTCTGGCAATGCGTTGGATCGTTGAAGCTGCTCGTAAACGCGGTGATAAATCCATGGCTCTGCGTCTGGCGAACGAACTTTCTGATGCTGCAGAAAACAAAGGTACTGCAGTTAAGAAACGTGAAGACGTTCACCGTATGGCAGAAGCCAACAAGGCGTTCGCACACTACCGTTGGTAATCCCTTCGGAGTATTAGTCACCAGGCGGGCGCTTCAGAGAAGCCGCCCGCTCTGGGTAACTTAACTGAACGCCTAAAGAAACAAACGAGGAATCAAATGGCTCGTACAACACCCATCGCACGCTACCGTAACATCGGTATCAGTGCGCACATCGACGCCGGTAAGACCACTACTACCGAACGTATTCTGTTCTACACCGGTGTAAACCATAAAATCGGTGAAGTTCATGACGGCGCAGCCACCATGGACTGGATGGAACAGGAGCAGGAGCGTGGTATCACTATCACCTCCGCAGCGACTACTGCATTCTGGTCAGGTATGGCTAAGCAGTACGAACCGCATCGCGTAAACATCATCGACACCCCAGGGCACGTTGACTTCACCATCGAAGTAGAACGTTCCATGCGTGTGCTCGACGGCGCGGTAATGGTTTATTGCGCAGTTGGTGGTGTTCAGCCACAGTCTGAAACCGTATGGCGTCAGGCGAACAAATATAAAGTTCCACGCATCGCGTTCGTTAACAAAATGGACCGTATGGGTGCTAACTTCCTGAAAGTTGTTGGTCAGATCAAAACCCGTCTGGGCGCGAACCCTGTTCCGCTGCAGCTGGCAATTGGTGCTGAAGAAGGCTTCACCGGCGTTATCGACCTGGTGAAAATGAAAGCCATCAACTGGAACGACGCAGACCAGGGCGTGACCTTCGAATACGAAGACATCCCGGCTGAGATGCAGGACCTGGCTGACGAATGGCACCAGAACCTGATCGAATCCGCTGCTGAAGCTTCTGAAGAGCTGATGGAGAAATACCTGGGTGGTGAAGAACTGACTGAAGAAGAGATCAAAAAAGCTCTGCGTCAGCGTGTTCTGAACAACGAAATCATCCTGGTAACCTGTGGTTCTGCGTTCAAGAACAAAGGTGTTCAGGCGATGCTGGATGCGGTAGTTGACTACCTGCCATCCCCGGTTGACGTTCCTGCGATCAACGGCATCCTGGACGACGGTAAAGATACTCCGGCTGAGCGTCACGCAAGCGACGACGAGCCGTTCTCTGCACTGGCGTTCAAAATTGCTACCGACCCATTCGTGGGTAACCTGACCTTCTTCCGCGTTTACTCTGGTGTGGTTAACTCCGGTGACACCATCCTGAACTCCGTGAAAGCGGCGCGTGAGCGTTTTGGCCGTATCGTACAGATGCACGCTAACAAACGTGAAGAGATCAAAGAAGTTCGTGCGGGCGACATCGCTGCAGCTATCGGTCTGAAAGACGTGACCACTGGTGACACCCTGTGTGACCCGGATCACCCGATCATTCTGGAGCGTATGGAATTCCCAGAGCCGGTAATCTCCATCGCGGTTGAACCAAAAACCAAAGCTGACCAGGAAAAAATGGGTCTGGCTCTGGGCCGTCTGGCGAAAGAAGACCCATCATTCCGCGTATGGACTGATGAAGAATCTAACCAGACCATCATCGCTGGTATGGGTGAACTGCACCTGGACATCATCGTTGACCGTATGAAGCGTGAATTCAACGTTGAAGCGAACGTGGGTAAACCTCAGGTTGCTTACCGCGAAGCGATTCGCGCGAAAGTTACCGATGTTGAAGGTAAACACGCTAAGCAGTCTGGTGGTCGCGGTCAGTACGGTCACGTTGTGATCGACATGTACCCACTGGAGCCGGGCTCTAACCCGAAAGGTTACGAGTTCATCAACGACATCAAAGGTGGTGTAATTCCTGGCGAATACATCCCAGCCGTTGATAAAGGCATCCAGGAACAGCTGAAAGCGGGCCCTCTGGCTGGCTACCCAGTTGTTGACATGGGTATCCGTCTGCACTTCGGTTCTTACCACGACGTTGACTCCTCTGAACTGGCGTTTAAACTGGCTGCGTCTATTGCCTTTAAAGAAGGCTTTAAGAAAGCAAAACCAGTTCTGCTTGAGCCAATCATGAAGGTTGAAGTAGAAACTCCTGAAGAGAACACCGGTGACGTTATCGGTGACTTGAGCCGTCGTCGCGGTATGCTGCGTGGTCAGGAATCTGAAGTAACTGGCGTTAAGATCCACGCTGAAGTTCCGCTGTCTGAAATGTTCGGATATGCAACTCAGCTGCGTTCTCTGACCAAAGGTCGTGCATCATACACCATGGAATTCCTGAAGTATGATGATGCGCCTAACAACGTTGCTCAGGCCGTTATTGAAGCCCGTGGTAAGTAATCCACAGGATTAAAACCTAAGTCCCGTGCTCTCTCCGAAGGGGAGAGCACTATAGTAAGGAATATAGCCGTGTCTAAAGAAAAATTTGAACGTACAAAACCGCACGTTAACGTTGGTACTATCGGCCACGTTGACCATGGTAAAACTACCCTGACTGCTGCAATCACTACCGTTCTGGCTAAAACCTACGGCGGTGCTGCTCGTGCATTCGACCAGATCGATAACGCACCAGAAGAAAAAGCGCGTGGTATCACCATCAACACTTCTCACGTTGAATATGACACCCCGACTCGCCACTACGCACACGTAGACTGCCCGGGCCACGCCGACTATGTTAAAAACATGATCAC
>NZ_JBMKHA010000019.1:0-110498 GCF_049238365.1 Enterobacter cloacae complex sp. IR53030 | reverse complement strand
TTTTTTTAAAACTTTACAACTTTAAAGTCTTTTTCAGGTTAAAGGATACAACTTTAATGTCTCTACACAGGTGCCATATCGGTGTATGACTCAACGTCGTAAACGATACCGTAGTTACGACCGTAGTCGATGCTGCCAGCGTCACCCGCTTTCAGACCGGCAAAGGCCAGACGGTTTTTGTTTTTCTGTGCAGTGTTTTCCGCATCATTGGCCATGAAGCGGTATTCCCACTGGCCGTAACCGGTCAGTTGGTCGTTGATCTGAGTTTCGCCTTTGAAACCGATCTGCGCGTAAGTTGCGTCGTTGTTGTTAGTGTTATCACCAGAGGTCACGAAATCGTGCTCGGCGTTAACTTTCCCGTAGAAGTCCAGTTTGTTGCCGTTCTTGTTATAGATTTCTGCAGCGTTAGCTGCACCGGCTACCAGCAGGGCAGGGATTACCACTGCCAGAATATTGCGCTTCATCATTATTTATTACCCTCATTGGTTTTTTTATGACACTCGCCACTGCCGTCAATAAATTCTGTCAATAAATATTTCCGGAACTATTGATGAGAGTTAGGTGTCTTTATGTATCTGACAGGCATCTTTCCATTCACCGAAGCGTTTCGCTAGCCTGAAAGTGCTACAATTCTCAAGATTGAGTTACAAAAAGAAAATATGTGTAACTAAATGTGTATTTTTCGGAACTTTGTGAACCATCTCAAATTTCAGAACGCCCTGGCGAATTAAACAGCAGAATGTTTCCTATATATATGAATTCCTTATGATTAATTTGGATAAAGGCAATTCCTATAAACAGATGTTAAACGATTCGTTTTTTCTTATGACCGAAAAAAGACTTCTGGATGGCTGAAAAAGTGGTTGAAAATTGTGCTATTGCTTGAGGGTGTAATAATCGCAATAAGAATAGGGTTTATTTTTTGTGGCTAGATGTTTCTCGGAAACAAAACGTAACAGGTAGTGGTTGTGACGGGGTGGTGCTTTAAAAACACTGACTTTGCACTGACGAAAACTGACAGTGCAGAATAAAATAATGGCCAGCAAATGCTGGCCATGGTCTGTTTTTTGCTCTTAGAAGCTGGCGTTACGTGGCGTACGCGGGAACGGAATCACATCACGCACGTTCTGAACACCGGTAACGTAGGCGATCAGACGCTCGAAGCCCAGGCCGAAACCTGAATGCGGAACGGTGCCGTAACGACGAAGATCGCGATACCAGCTATAGTCCGCAGGATTGAGACCCATCTCTTCCATGCGCGCGTCCAGCACATCCAGACGTTCTTCACGCTGAGAACCACCGATGATTTCACCGATGCCAGGCGCCAGGACGTCCATCGCTGCGACGGTTTTACCGTCTTCGTTAAGGCGCATATAGAAGGCCTTGATGTCTTTCGGGTAGTTTTTAACGACAACCGGCGCTTTGAAATGTTTCTCGGCCAGATAGCGTTCGTGCTCAGACGCCAGGTCAACGCCCCAGTAAACCGGGTTCTCGAACTTCTCACCGCATTTCTCGAGGATCGCAACCGCGTCGGTATAGTCCACCTGCGCAAAGTCGGCAGAGACAAAACGTTCCAGACGGGCGACCGCATCGCTGTCTACGCGCTCAGCGAAGAACTTCATATCGTCCGGACGCTCTTCCAGCACCGCTTTGAAGACGTACTTCAGCATCGCTTCTGCCAGACCGGCGACATCGTCGAGGTTAGCAAACGCCACTTCCGGCTCCAGCATCCAGAATTCCGCCAGGTGGCGGCTGGTGTTGGAGTTTTCAGCACGGAAGGTTGGGCCGAAGGTATAAATCTTAGACAGTGCACAGGCGTAGGTTTCGCCGTTGAGCTGACCGGATACCGTCAGGAAGGCCTCTTTACCAAAGAAGTCTTTGTCATAGTCCACTTTACCTTCTGGCGTGCGCGGCAGGTTTTCCATGTCCAGCGTCGAGACGCGGAACATTTCACCCGCACCTTCCGTATCGGAAGCGGTGATCAGTGGGGTAGACACCCAGAAGTAACCCTGCTCATCGAAGAAGCGATGCAGCGCCTGAGCCAGCGTATGGCGCACGCGTGCCACCGCGCCGATCAGGTTGGTACGTGGACGCAGGTGCGCCACTTCACGCAGGTACTCGATGCTGTGACGTTTTGCCGCCATCGGGTAGGTGTCCGGATCTTCAACCCAGCCGGTCACTTCAATCGCAGAGGCCTGAATTTCGAAACTCTGGCCCTGACCCGGAGACGCCACAACCACGCCGGTCACAATGACGGAACAGCCGGTTGTCAGGTGCAGAACGTCATCATTGTAATTGGGCAGAGAATTATTAATGACGGCCTGTACAGGATCAAAGCAGGAACCGTCATAGACGGCGAGGAAGGAGATGCCAGCTTTAGAATCTCGGCGGGTACGCACCCATCCGCGCACGGTGACTTCCTGGTCAACGGCGACACGGCCCTGGAGTACGTCGGCTACAGGCACAACGCTCATAATATTCTCTCTGTTAATAGTCGGAAAAAATAAACACTTGTCCACCCTTATGGGGGGATATCTATGTTACCTGCCATCCGCTATCAGACAAGTAAATTTCGCAGTCAAAAGAGAAGAATTGAGAAATAAATAAGGGAAGGGAGCCCTTCAGGCTCCCGTAAGCGCTTAACTGGCTTTTTTGATCTGCGGGAGATCGAAGGCTTTGCGCAATGCGCGGACAAACGCTTTGTCATGGCAGATGGTTTTACCCGGGCTGTCGGAGAGTTTCGCCACCGGCTTGCCGTTACATTCCACCAGCTTTATCACAATATTCAGAGGTTTTACCTGAGGAATGTCGCAGGTCAAACGGGTACCAATCCCGAAGCTCAGGTTCACTCGGGTGTTGAAATGGCGATAAAGTTCAACCGCTTTTGCCAGGTCAAGATTATCGGAGAAAACCAGCACCTTGCTCATCGGGTCAATGCCGAGTTTTTGGTAATGGGCTATCGCCTTCTCGCCCCATTCAACCGGGTCCCCGGAATCGTGGCGTAACCCCTGATAACGCTCAGCAAACTCGGGACCGAAGTCACGCAGGAAGGCATCCATCGTAATGCAGTCGGTGAGGGCGATCCCGAGTTGATCCGGGTACTCCTCAAGCCATGCGGCGAGGGCCGCGCGCTGGCTGTTAGCCAGATCCGGGCTGATTTGCTGATGCGCCTGGAACCACTCGTGCGCCTGGGTACCCATCGGCGTCAGGTTGAGGCGACGCGCCAGGTCGTAGTTACTGGTGCCCACGAACCACGGCTCCTGCTGCAGACGTTTAACGATGGCCTGCTGAACCTCGCGAGAGAAACGGCGACGGGTGCCGAAATCCATCAGGCGGAAGCGGGACATATCCAGCCCTTCGGTCAGCGTGGTGAAGGCTGCAAGTTTATTTTCCAGCGAGGCGACCGCCTGGGCGACGCCCATTTCCGGCGAACGGTAGCGGTGAGCCAACTCGCTGATCACTGCCAGCAGCGGCACTTCCCACATGATCACTTCCCGCCACGGACCTTCAAGGCGAATATCCAGCTTGCCGTTCTCGTTGGTCACGGTGACCTGCTCCGGCTTATAGCGGAAATCACGCAGCCAGTTCAGGTAATCGGTTTTAAAGAAAGGCAGGCCAGAAAGCCACTGGTATTCATCGTCCTGCAGCGTCAGATGCTGCATCGCATCGACCTGTTCACGAATGGAGTCTGCGTAGATACCGAGCAAATCGTCACCACGGCAGCGGAATTCTGCCGCGACGTGAACGTCATAGTAATGGTGGAAAACGGCTTGCTGCATATGCAGTTTATACGCGTCGGTATCCAGCAACGTATGCAGAACCGGAGAAGCGAATTGAGTCATAGGTGCGCTGTAGCATCCTCTCACGGGAGCGTTTAGTACAATAAACAACTCCGGAGTATACCTTGTTTAGTGATTTATTGAACCCCGATCACAACATAAGCACACTTTATGGTCGAGGGCATTTTGTGCCCCGTGTTATACAAATGTAGCGAAAAAGGTGTTTCTGCCTGAAAAGATGAACATTCTGCATAGCGCGTTTTGCGCAACAGGAATATATTGAAACGTTACTCGACAAACGATGCATAAGGTTTTCTATGACACAACAGCCACAAGCCAAATACCGCCACGACTACCGTGCGCCGGAATACCTGATTAGCGATATCGACCTGACGTTTGACCTGGATGCCACAAAAACCGTCGTGACGGCGGTGAGTCAGGTGACGCGCCACAGTGCGACTGCCGTGCCGCTGCGTCTCGATGGCGAAGACCTGACGCTGGTCTCCCTGCATATTAATGATGAACCCTGGTCAGACTATAAAGAAGAAGGCAACCAGCTGGTCATCGACAACCTGCCGGAACGCTTTACGCTGCGCATCGTGAATGAAATCAGCCCTTCAGCCAACACGGCGCTGGAAGGGCTTTACCAGTCAGGCGTGGCTCTGTGTACCCAGTGTGAAGCCGAAGGTTTCCGCCATATCACCTGGTATCTGGACCGCCCGGACGTCCTGGCGCGCTTCACGACGAAAATCATCGCCGATAAAACGCTTTATCCGTTCCTGCTCTCCAACGGTAACCGCGTCGGTGAGGGCGAACTGGAAAATGGTCGTCACTGGGTGCAGTGGCAGGATCCGTTCCCGAAACCGTGCTACCTCTTTGCGCTGGTGGCGGGTGATTTTGATGTGCTGCGCGATACGTTCAAAACTCGCTCCGGGCGTGAAGTGGCGCTGGAGCTGTTTGTTGACCGTGGCAACCTTGACCGCGCACCGTGGGCGATGACCTCGCTCATCAACTCCATGAAGTGGGACGAAGAACGTTTCGGCCTCGAATACGACCTCGACATCTATATGATCGTCGCCGTCGATTTCTTCAACATGGGCGCGATGGAGAATAAAGGTCTCAACATCTTTAACTCCAAATACGTACTGGCACGTACCGACACCGCTACCGATAAAGACTACCTTGATATCGAACGCGTCATCGGCCACGAGTATTTCCATAACTGGACCGGTAACCGCGTCACCTGCCGTGACTGGTTCCAGCTGAGCCTGAAAGAGGGACTGACCGTCTTCCGCGATCAGGAGTTCAGCTCCGATCTGGGCTCTCGTGCGGTAAACCGTATCAACAACGTCCGCACTATGCGCGGCCTGCAGTTTGCGGAAGATGCCAGCCCAATGGCGCACCCAATCCGTCCGGATAAAGTCATTGAGATGAACAACTTCTACACCCTGACGGTGTATGAGAAGGGCGCTGAAATTATCCGTATGATCCACACCCTGCTGGGCGAAGAGAACTTCCAGAAAGGGATGCAACTCTATTTTGAGCGTCATGACGGCAGCGCGGCGACCTGTGACGATTTTGTGCAGGCGATGGAAGATGCTTCTAACGTGGATCTCTCTCACTTCCGCCGCTGGTACAGCCAGGCCGGGACACCGATTGTCACCGTTAAAGACGACTACAACCCGGAAACCGAGCAATACACCCTGACCATCAGCCAGCGCACGCCGCCAACCGCCGAGCAGGAAGAAAAACATCCGCTGCACATCCCGTTCAGCATTGAGCTGTATGACAACGAAGGCAAAGTGATCCCGCTGCAGAAGGGCGGTCATCCGGTACACCACGTACTGAACGTAACCCAGGCAGAGCAGACCTTTATCTTCGATAACGTCTATTTCCAGCCGGTGCCAGCGCTGCTGTGCGAATTCTCAGCCCCGGTGAAGCTGGAGTACAAGTGGAGCGATCAGCAGCTGACGTTCCTGATGCGTCACGCCCGCAACGATTTCTCCCGCTGGGATGCCGCGCAGAGTCTGCTGGCGACCTACATCAAGCTGAACGTGAACCGTTACCAGCAGGGCCAGCCGCTGACGCTGCCGGTGCATGTAGCAGACGCGTTCCGTGCGATCCTGCTGGATGAATCTATTGATCCGGCGCTGGCGGCTGAAATTCTGACCCTGCCGTCGGCAACTGAAATTGCCGAGCTGTTTGACATCATTGACCCGATTGCCATCGTGGCCGTGCGTGAAGCGCTGACCCGCACGCTGGCTGCTGAACTGGCGGACGAATTCCTCGCCATCTATAACGCCAATAAGCTTGATGCTTATCGCGTTGAGCACGCGGACATTGGTAAACGTTCTCTGCGTAACACCTGCCTGCGTTATCTGGCGTTTGGTGAAACCGAGCTGGCGAACACGCTGGTGAGCATGCAGTATCATAAAGCGGACAATATGACCGACGCGCTGGCCGCGCTGGCGGCGAGCGTTGCCGCTGAACTGCCGTGCCGCGATGCGCTGATGCAGGAGTACGACGACAAGTGGCACCAGGATGGTCTGGTGATGGACAAATGGTTCATTCTGCAGGCGACCAGCCCGGCGGCCGATGCGCTCAGCAAAGTCCGCAGCCTGCTGAAGCACCGTTCGTTCACCATGAGTAACCCGAACCGCGTGCGTTCCCTGATTGGTGCGTTTGCCAGCAGCAACCCGGCCGCGTTCCACGCGGAGGACGGCAGCGGTTATCAGTTCATGGTAGAAATGCTGACCGAACTGAACAGCCGTAACCCGCAGGTGGCGTCGCGTCTGATTGAGCCGCTGATCCGTCTGAAACGCTACGATGCGAAGCGTCAGGCGAAAATGCGTGCCGCGCTTGAACAGCTGAAAGGGCTGGAAAACCTGTCCGGCGATTTGTACGAGAAGATCGCGAAAGCCTTAGCGTGATGTAAAAAAGCCCGGTGGGCAGGTAAAAGCAAAACGGCAACCCAGGTTGCCGTTTTTTGTGTTTTCTCCCTCTCCCTGTGGGAGAGGGCCGGGGTGAGGGCATCAGGCATTAGCCTTAACTCGCTGTAACTCCGTTCCCCCGCGCTTCATCACCCGATCCAGCACTTCTGCCTCCAGCTCCGCCAGTCTTGCCGAACCGACACGACGAGGACGTGGAAGATCCACCGTCAGATCCAGACCAATTTTTCCGTCTTCTATTAACAGCACCCGGTCGGCCATCGCCACGGCTTCGCTGACGTCATGCGTGACCAGCAGAACCGTGAATCCATGCGTCTGCCACAGGGATTCAATCAGATCCTGCATTTCGATCCGCGTTAAGGCGTCGAGCGCGCCGAGCGGCTCATCAAGCAACAGCAGGCCCGGACGATGAATCAACGCCCGTGCCAGCGCCACGCGCTGCTTCTGCCCACCCGACAGCGCAGCAGGCCATTCACCGGCGCGGTTTTCCAGTCCGACGGCGGCCAGCGCCTGACGGGCTTCATCCCGCCAGTGTCCTTTGAGCCCCAGCCCGACGTTATCCATCACCGTCTTCCAGGGCAGCAGTCGCGCATCCTGAAACATCATGCGGGTATCGTCCTGAATAGTGGCCAGCGGCGTTGTCCCTGCCAGAATGTCGCCGCCGTTGGGGGATTCCAGTCCGGCCAGAAGGCGCAGCAGCGTACTCTTGCCGCCGCCGCTGCGCCCGACAATGGCCACAAACTGCCCGGCGGGAATATGCAGATCCAGCGCGTTAAGAATGGTGTTTTCGCCGTAGCGTTTGGTCACGCCGTTTAGCAGTAACGGTGTCCCCTGATTCAGTCGTGCCGTATTCATGCTTTCGCCTCCTGAAGGGTATACGCCGGGTTCCAGCGTAGCCAGCTGCGTTCCAGCCACTGGGCGCTGACGTCGGCCAGTTTGCCGAGCAGGGCATAAAGGATAATGGCAACCACCACGACGTCCGTTTGCAGGAACTCGCGGGCGTTCATCGCCAGGTAGCCGATGCCAGAGTTAGCCGAAATGGTTTCCGCGACAATCAGCGTCAGCCACATCAGGCCGAGGGCAAAACGCACCCCGACCATGATGGAGGGCAGGGCGCCCGGCAGGATCACGTGTAGAAAGAGCGAAAAACCCGACAAGCCATAGCTTCGCGCCATCTCCACCAGGCCGCGATCGATATTGCGGATGCCGTGCCAGGTATTAATGTAAATCGGGAACAGCGTGCCCAGCGCCACGAGGAAGATCTTCGCGCTCTCATCAATCCCAAACCACAGAATGACCAGCGGGATCAGCGCCAGATGCGGCACGTTACGCAACATCTGAATGGAGGTATCCAGCAGCCGCTCACCCCAGCGGGAAAGACCGCTGATCAACCCCAGCACCAGGCCGATGCTGCCGCCAATAGAAAACCCAATCACCGCGCGCCAGGAACTGATCGCCAGATGCTGCCACAGCTCACCGCTGACGCTCAGCGACCAGAACGCTTCTACAACGCCCTCAGGAGAGGGCAGAATACGGCTCGACAGCCAGCCGGTGGATGATGCGAGCTGCCAGAGAGCCACAATGCCGACGGGTAAAAACCACGGCGCGGCGCGCAGCAGCCATTTTTGTGAGGTGGCAGACATGGTCACTCCTTAGCTTTGCGCGGCTTTTCGAGGGATAAATTCGTTTGCCACCGCTTCTCCCTGCAGCTGAAGCTGCTGTGGCTGCGGTATTTCCGGGATGGCCACATCCAGATGCGGGAATAACAGCTCGCCCACTTTGTAGGCCTCCTCCAGGTGCGGATAACCGGAGATAATAAAGCTGTCGATACCGAGGTCCGCGTATTCATTAATCCGCGCTGCCATGGTCGGGCCGTCCCCGACCAGCGCCGTGCCCGCACCGCCGCGCACCAGGCCAACGCCTGCCCACAGGTTCGGGCTGATCTCCAGCTTCTCGCGCTTGCCGTTGTGCAGGGATGCCATTCGGTGCTGTCCGACGGAGTCGGTTTTGGCAAACGCGGCCTGCGCCTTTGCGATGGTCTCATCGTCCAGATGGGATATCAGACGGTCTGCCGCCCGCCAGGCCTCTTCAGTGGTTTCGCGAACAATCACGTGCAGACGAATACCGAAGCGCACCTTGCGGCCATGGGCGGCCGCTTTAGCGCGCACCTGGGCAATTTTCTCTTTCACCAGCTCAGGCGGTTCGCCCCAGGTCAGATACAGATCGACCTGCTCGGCAGCCAGATCCTGGGCTACATCCGACGACCCGCCGAAATAGAGCGGCGGGCGTGGCTGTTGTACCGGCGGAAAATAGAGTTTCGCGTCACGAACGTGGATATGCTTGCCTTCGAAGGTGACGGTTTCACCTTCAAGCAGGCGCCGCCAGACGCGGGTGAACTCGGCAGAAGCCTCATAGCGCTCGGTGTGGTCGAGGAACACGCCATCGCCTGCCAGTTCCTGCGGATCGCTGCCCGTCACCAGGTTAAACAGGGCACGACCGTTGGAGAGTCTGTCCAGCGTTGCCGCCTGACGCGCTGCCACGGTGGGGGAAACCACGCCTGGACGTAACGCAACCAGGAACTTCAGACGCTGGGTGACCGGGATCATCGACGCGGCGACCAGCCAGGCATCTTCACATGAGCGCCCGGTTGGGATCAGCACGCCGGTGAAACCGATGCGGTCCGCCGCCTGTGCAATCTGCTGCAGGTAGCCATGGTCAACCGGGCGGGAACCCTCTTCAGTGCCAAGATAGTGGCCATCTCCGTGGGTGGGTAAAAACCAGAAAAGATTCAGACTCATGATTTAGCTCCTTCTTTGCCTGCGGGTTGCCAGATGCGTTCGCGAATATCGACCTGTTTTGGCACCAGGCGGTTTTGATAGAAGAGGTCAGCGGTTTGTTGCTGTAGCGCGGCGACGTGCGCATCCACGGGTGAAATGGTGGTCGGCGGACGGTGGTTGAGGTAGCTCGCAATCACCGGTTCAGGTAAGCCCATGGTTTTCGCCAGCAGCGCAATACTTTCCTGACGCTGGCTTTGGGTCAGCGTGTCGGCCTGCGTAAAGGTATCCAGTACGCTCTGAATAAATGCGCCATTCTTTTCCGCGTAAGGACGCGCGGCAAGGTAGAACGAGCCGGTCTGCTTCAGCGTCGTGCCATCCTTCAGCACACGCACGCCTCCTTGCAGTAATGCTGCGGAGTAGTACGGATCCCAGATAGCCCAGGCATCAACATTCTTCTGCTGGAACGCGGCACGAGCGTCGGCTGGAGTCAGGTAAACGGGCTGAATGTCCGTGAATTTCAGCCCGGCCTCCTGTAAAGCGCGCAGCAGCAGGTTGTGTGAACTGGAGCCTTTCTGAAAAGCGACCTTATGACCTTTTAGGTCGGCAACGCTTTTAATCTCGCTGTTTTCAGGCACCAGAATGACTTCGGCCTTCGGTTTAGGCGGTTCAACGCCGACATAAACGAGGTCCGCCCCAGCAGCCTGGGCGAATATCGGCGGAATATCGCCTGTGCTACCAAGATCGATACTGCCTACGTTTAAGGCTTCCAGCATTTGAGGACCGGCAGGAAACTCGATCCAGGCAAATTTGGTGTCCGGGAAGCGTTTTTCCAGAAGCTGGTGACTTTTTGCCAGCACCATACTGACGCTGCCTTTCTGATAGCCAATGCGTAAACTGTCCGGCGCTGTTTCTGCGGCCTGAGCCAGCCCGGTCAAGGCCATCAGGCCAGCCAGCCCGAGGCGGGTTAAGGTTTTAAACATGTGCGACTCCTTGAGGCTGGCCAAACGCAGGTGCCTGGATATCCCGGCGATGCAGCGCGTGCCAGAAGGTTTCCAGCGCAGCATCGAGGCGCGTTTGCAGATTCGGCGTAAAGTGCGGCTTGTGTTGATAATCAATGACCTGCGAATCGTCCGCGAAAACCCCATGGAGAATCTCTTGTGCTTTCAGGGCATTCAGGACCGGTTTCAGGGCATAATCCACCGCCAGTAAATGGGCAACCGTTCCGCCCGTTGCCAGCGGCAGCACCACTTTGCCGTCCAGCGCGCGCTCCGGCAGTAGATCGAGCAGGGTTTTCAGTGCGCCAGAAAAAGAGGCTTTATAGATCGGTGTCGCCACGATTAAACCGTCTGCCTCTTTCAGTTGCTCTGTGAGGGTTTTCAGCGCAGGGCTGTCGAAACGGGCGTACAGCAAATCTTCGGGTTCGAAGTTATGCAGATTCCAGTGGCACACTTCCACATCCAGCGCATTGAGCTTTTCACGGGCATATTCCAGCAGGGCGCTGGAACGCGAAGGGAATCGTGGACTTCCGGCCAGGGTAATGACGCGCATACTTCCTCCTTATAACCAATTGTTTGCTTTTATCTAACATTCATAACAATTTTCAGGAGTGTGACACCGCGCGGTTATTCCACTAAATGATTTATCTGCAATTAAAATGCGAAAAAGTGCATAAGAAAGAGACCGGGAGGTAAACGTTTGCGTTTTACGATGATTTTTTTGCCGCAGGTCAATTCCTTTTCGCAGCGGGATCGCCCATAATCCCCTCCCGGTTTGCACACCGGGAATCCAGGAGAGTTCATGTACTACCCCTTCGTTCGTAAAGCCCTTTTCCAGCTCGATCCTGAGCGCGCTCATGAATTGACATTCCAGCAATTACGTCGCATTACCGGAACGCCTCTGGCGGCTCTGGTGCGCCAGAATGTGCCGGAAAAACCTGTGCAGTGCATGGGTCTGACCTTTAAAAACCCGCTGGGTCTGGCGGCCGGTCTGGACAAAAACGGCGAGTGCATTGATGCCCTGGGCGCAATGGGCTTTGGCTCCATCGAAATCGGTACCGTTACCCCGCGTCCACAGCCGGGAAATGATAAGCCGCGTTTGTTCCGCCTGGTGGAAGCCGAAGGGCTAATCAACCGCATGGGCTTTAATAATCTCGGCGTTGATCACCTGGTCGAGAACGTGAAAAAAGCCCATTTCGATGGGGTGCTGGGCATTAATATCGGTAAAAATAAAGACACGCCGGTTGAACAAGGTAAAGATGACTATCTGATTTGTATGGAAAAAGTCTACGCCTATGCCGGTTACATCGCGGTGAATATTTCATCGCCGAATACCCCGGGCCTGCGTTCTTTACAATATGGCGAAGCGCTGGACGATCTTCTCAGCGCCATTAAAAATAAACAAAATGAACTGCAGGCGATCCACCATAAATATGTTCCGGTCGCGGTGAAGATCGCACCGGATCTTTCGCCTGAAGAATTGATCCAGGTTGCCGACAGTTTAGTTCGCCATAATATTGATGGTGTTATTGCGACCAATACGACGCTCGATCGCTCCCTCGTTCAGGGAATGAAAAACTGTGACGAAGCGGGTGGGTTAAGTGGCCGTCCGGTACAATTAAAAAGCACCGAAATTATTCGTGCTCTGTCTGCAGAATTAAAAGGGCGTTTGCCGATTATTGGTGTCGGCGGTATCGACTCGGTGATTGCTGCGCGCGAGAAGATGGCGGCAGGGGCATCGCTGGTGCAAATCTATTCCGGCTTTATTTTTAAAGGACCGCCGCTGATTAAAGAAATCGTTACCCATATCTAATCTTTTCTCTTAATCAGACAACCAGGGCTTTATTTCCAGCCCTGGTTGTTTTATATTCCGTCACTGTTGCTTATTTAGACATTCTGGTCTTTTATTAATGGTGTTATAAACGAAGCGACAATCAGGACATTTTTAGTACAGGACGTTTGGGGACGGGAGAGAAACATGCGAATTAAACCTGACGATAACTGGCGCTGGTATTTTTGCGACGAGCACGATCGTATGATGCTCGATTTAGCCAATGGCATGTTGTTTCGTTCTCGTTTTGCCCGCCGAATGTTAACCCCGGACGCGTTTTCACCCTCGGGCTTTTGCGTTGACGATGCTGCACTTTATTTCTCCTTTGAAGAAAAATGTCGCGATCTGGTGCTCTCTAAAGAGCAGCGTGCCGAGCTGGTATTAAATGCGCTGGTGGCGATTCGTTTCCTGAAACCGCAAATGCCGAAAAGCTGGCATTTCCTGCCGCACGACATGAACTGGACGCCAGCAACGGGTGATGCGGCCAGCGTCAATCTGAGCGATACCGCCGAAGAGGTGAGTTTGTTAGTGGTGGAGCCGGGCGAAAATGCTGCGCTTTGTCTGCTGGCGCAACCCGGCGTGACGATTGCCGGGCGCGTAATGCAGTTAGGGGATGCGATCAAAGTCATGAATGACAGGCTGAAGCCACAGGTGCGTGTCGATTCCTTCAGCCTCGAACAGGCGGTTTAAGCTTCCAGCTGTACGGATGTTTTCGGTACGCAGCTACAGCACAGAATTGTGCCGTCGTTTCCCACTGCCGATTTCTTCAGCGCAGTCACTTCTCCCTCTACCAGCTTGATGCGACAGCATCCGCAGATTCCCGCACGACAAGAATACGGTACGCGAATACCGGCCTGTTCCAGTTGCTCCAGCAGCACCTGCTGATTGTTGCCACGAATAATTTTGCCCTGCCAGTGAATATCCACGGCAGAGGCGACGTTCGTCTCAACTTCAACGCTTTCTTCTTCCTGACCGGCGCCGTACACTTTCGCAGGTCCGCGGGCGAGGATTTCGACCTCATCGCCCACGCGGATCACACCGCTGGAGCGGGGGATCAGGTTCTGGCCGAAATCGACATCGCCGTTATCCTGGGCGGTGCGGAACGATTGCAGCGTTTTCAGCGGTTCGCCAGAGGGGTGCTTTTGCCCTTTTTCCGGACTCACGGTGGTAAAGATACAGCGGCTGCACGGCTTGACGACATCAAAGATGACGCTACCAATGCGGATCGTTTTCCAGGTGTCTTCTTCCCACGCATCGGCACCGGTTACCACCAGGTTCGGACGGAACTGCTCCATCTGCACGCTGGCCTTACAGCGGTTTTGTAAATCACGCAGCGACGCCTCGTTGGTCAGCAGGAACGGGAAGCCGTCGGCGAAGGAGAGCGGAACGGCATCGTGGCGCTTCACGCGGCGCGTCAGTTCAGGCCCCACCCAGCGCAGCTGCACGTCGCGGGAGAAGAAACCGCTTAGCCAGCGGTTAATCTCTTCCGGGGCGATGCGCGCGGTAAAATGGTTACCCCAGACTTCCGTTGGCGCGTCGACGGGCGCAAAATCAGCAAAACGAATCACCGTGCTGGAACCGTCCGGCGCGGTCAAATGCAATCCGTCATGAAGGGGGGAAGGGGTAAAGCGAACCATCTGCGGGAACTGGCGCGCGGTGATGAACGTACCGTCAGGCTCGGTGACCATAAAAATACGATCGAAGGCAAATCCGCTCATGTCTGCCAGTGCGTGAGAAACGCCAATGCCGCGCATGGATTTCACCGGATGAATAAAAAGCCTGGATAACGTCGCCACTGCATACTCCCGCAAATGAAAATAAGCCTTCAACTTTATGACATACACGCCATATTAGCTATAATGCGCGACAATTTTCTAAGAGTAAAAGTGACGATATGAATTCTCTGTTTGCCAGTACGGCCCGTGGGCTGGAAGAGCTGTTAAAAACTGAACTGGAAGCCCTGGGTGCGCAAGAGTGCCAGGTAGTTCAGGGTGGTGTCCATTTTGAGGGCGACACGCGGCTTATTTACCAGAGCCTGATGTGGAGCCGTCTGGCGTCGCGCATCATGCTGCCGATGAAGGAGTGCAAGGTCTATAGCGACCTTGACCTCTATACCGGCGTACAGATGATCGACTGGACAGAGATCTTCACCCCAAATGCCACCTTTGCGGTGCATTTCAACGGCGTGAACGATGAGATCCGCAACAGTCAGTACGGTGCGCTGCGCGTGAAAGACGCCATTGTGGACTGCTTCACCCGCAAGAATAAGGAACGCCCTAATGTCGATCGCGAAAATCCGGACCTGCGTATCAACGTCTGGCTGAACGGCGACACGGCGAGCATTTCTCTCGATCTGAGCGGCGCGGGTCTGCATTTACGTGGCTATCGCGATCGCACCGGGATGGCGCCGATCAAAGAAACCCTTGCCGCAGCCATTGTGATGCGCTCCGGCTGGCAGCCGGGCACACCGCTGCTCGATCCGATGTGTGGTTCCGGTACGCTGCTGATTGAAGCCGCAATGCTGGCTACCGACCGTGCGCCAGGGCTGCACCGCGGTCACTGGGGCTTTAAAGGCTGGGCGCAGCATGATGAAGCCCTCTGGAAAGAGGTCAAAGATGACGCGCAGAGCCGTGCGCGTAAAGGCCTGGCAGAGTACACCTCGCATTTCTATGGTTCGGACAGCGACCCGCGCGTGATTGAACGTGCGCGAAGCAACGCCCGTCGAGCGGGTATCGGTGAGCTGGTCACCTTCGACGTGAAAGATGTTGCGAACCTGACCAACCCGCTGCCGAAAGGCCCGTACGGTACCGTCATCAGTAACCCGCCATACGGTGAGCGTCTGGACAGCGAACCGGCGCTGATCGCCCTGCACAGCCTGCTGGGCCGCAATATGAAAGACTATTTTGGCGGCTGGAATCTGTCTCTGTTCAGCGCGTCGCCGGAGCTGTTGAGCTGTCTGCAACTGCGCGCCGATCGCCAGTTTAAAGCGAAAAACGGTCCGCTGGACTGTGTGCAGAAAAACTACCATCTGGCAGAAAAAGCGGCGGACAGTAAGCCAACCGGCGTGGCGGAAGATTACGCCAACCGTCTGCGCAAGAATCTGAAGAAATTCGAGAAGTGGGCGAAGCAGGAAGGGATTGAATGTTACCGCCTGTACGATGCCGACCTGCCGGAGTACAACGTGGCGGTTGATCGCTACGCCGACTGGGTCGTCATTCAGGAATATGCTCCGCCAAAAACCATTGATGCACAAAAAGCGCGCCAGCGTATGCTGGACGTGATTGCGGCCACCATTGCCGTGCTGGGGATTGCGCCGAACAAGCTGGTGCTGAAAACCCGCGAGCGTCAGAAGGGCAAAAACCAGTACCAGAAGATGGGCGAGAAGGGTGACTACATTGAAGTGGGCGAATATAACGCCCGCCTGTGGGTTAACCTGACCGACTATCTCGATACCGGTCTGTTCCTTGACCACCGTATCGCCCGCCGTATGCTCGGCCAGATGAGCAAGGGGAAAGATTTCCTCAACCTGTTCTCCTATACCGGTAGCGCGAGTGTGCATGCCGGCCTCGGCGGCGCGCGCAGCACCACTACCGTGGATATGTCGCGTACCTACCTGGAGTGGGCCGAGCGTAACCTGCGTCTGAACGGTTTAACCGGGCGCCAGCATCGCCTGATGCAGGCCGACGTGCTGGGCTGGCTGCGTGATACCGATGAACAGTTCGACCTGATCTTTATCGATCCGCCGACCTTCTCCAACTCTAAGCGCATGGAGGATAGCTTTGACGTTCAACGCGACCACCTGCGCCTGATGACCGACCTGAAGCGCCTGTTGCGTAAAGGCGGCACCATTATGTTCTCGAACAACAAACGCGGCTTCCGTATGGATCACGACGGTTTAGCAGCCCTGGGACTGAAAGCACAAGAAATTAGCCAAAAAACGCTGTCTCAGGACTTCGCCCGTAACCGTCAAATTCATAACTGCTGGTTGATTACCGCGGTCTGAAAGGAATAATAAATGTCTTTAATTAGTATGCACGGCGCGTGGCTCTCTTTCAGTGACTCACCGCTTCTCGATAATGCAGAGCTGCATATCGAAGATAACGAACGCGTCTGTCTGGTTGGCCGTAACGGCGCGGGTAAATCCACGCTGATGAAAATCCTCAACCGCGAGCAGGGGCTGGATGACGGCCGCATCGTGTACGAGCAGGATCTGATTGTCTCCCGCCTCCAGCAGGACCCGCCGCGCCATGTCACCGGCAGCGTGTACGACTTCGTGGCGGAGGGGATCTCTGAGCAGGCGGAATACCTGAAGCGCTATCACGAGATTTCGCATCTGGTCATGACCGACCCGAGCGACAAGAATCTCAATGAGCTCGCAAAAGTGCAGGAGATGCTCGATCACCACGGCCTGTGGCAGCTTGAAAACCGCATTAATGAAGTGCTGGCACAGCTTGGTCTGGAAGCGGATATGGAGCTGTCTTCGCTCTCCGGCGGCTGGCTGCGTAAAGCGGCCCTGGGCCGCGCGCTGGTCAGCGGGCCGAAAGTGCTGCTGCTGGACGAACCGACGAACCACCTGGATATCGAAGCCATTGACTGGCTGGAAGGGTTCCTGAAAACCTTCAGCGGCACCATCATCTTTATCTCGCACGACCGTTCGTTTATTCGCAATATGGCGACCCGTATTGTCGATCTCGACCGCGGTAAGCTGGTCACTTATCCTGGCGATTACGATACCTATCTGCTGGAGAAAGAAGAAAACCTGCGCGTGGAAGAGCTGCAGAATGCTGAGTTTGACCGCAAACTGGCGCAGGAAGAGGTCTGGATCCGCCAGGGCATCAAAGCCCGCCGCACCCGTAACGAAGGCCGTGTGCGTGCCCTGAAAGCGATGCGCCGCGAGCGCAGCGAACGCCGCGAAGTGATGGGCAGCGCCAAAATGCAGGTTGAAGAGGCATCCCGCTCCGGCAAGATTGTCTTCGAAATGGAAAACGTTAACTATCAGGTTGACGGCAAAGTGCTGGTAAAAGATTTCTCTGCTCAGGTCCAGCGCGGCGACAAAATTGCGCTGATTGGCCCCAACGGCTGCGGCAAAACTACATTACTGAAGCTGATGCTGAGCCAGTTGCAGGCTGACAGCGGCCGTATTCACTGCGGCACCAAACTTGAAGTGGCCTACTTCGACCAGCACCGCGCGGAGCTGGATCCGGACCGCACGGTAATGGATAACCTCGCTGAAGGTAAGCAGGAGGTCATGGTAAACGGTAAGCCGCGCCATGTGCTGGGCTACCTGCAGGACTTCCTGTTCCATCCGAAACGTGCGATGACGCCGGTTCGCGCCCTGTCCGGCGGGGAACGTAACCGCCTGTTGCTGGCACGTCTGTTCCTGAAGCCAAGCAACCTGCTGATCCTCGATGAACCGACGAACGATCTGGATGTCGAAACGCTGGAATTGCTGGAAGAGCTGATCGACGGGTACCAGGGAACCGTGATGCTAGTCAGCCACGATCGTCAGTTCGTTGATAATACCGTGACCGAGTGCTGGATCTTCGAAGGGGAAGGGCGAATTGGACAGTATGTGGGCGGGTACCACGATGCAAAAGGGCAGCAGTCACAGTCTCTGGCGCAAAAACAGTCAAAGTCCAAAACAAGTGCTGAACCTGCTGTAACAAAAGCAGAAACAGTCAAGAAAAGCTCGGCTAAACTAAGCTATAACCTGCAGCGCGAACTGGAGGGGCTTCCTCAGCGTCTGGAAGAGCTGGAGGCGGCGCTTGAAGATCTTCAGGCACAGGTTGCTGATGCCTCATTCTTTACCCAGTCGCATGACTATACTCAGAAAGTATTGGCTGAACTGTCCGCGGCTGAAAAAGCCCTGGAAGAAGCATTTGAGCGCTGGGAGTACCTTGAGTCTCTGAAGAACGGCGCATAAACAGGGATAACATATGTGTGACCAGCACCATGCCGACAGGCATATATTATGCTCGCAATGCGATATGCTCGTGGCGTTGCCAGAGCTGGGTCACGGACATAAAGCCCTGTGTCCACGTTGCGGCGCAACGCTGACGACCGAGTGGGACGCGCCAAGGCAGCGTCCCACTGCTTACGCACTGGCGGCATTATTTATGCTGCTGCTCTCCAATCTCTTCCCCTTCATCTATATGAAGGTGGGGGGGATGACAAGCCAGGTGGATCTGCTTGAAATCCCGGGCGTGATGTTCTCGGAAGATTACGCCAGCCTCGGCACCTTTTTTCTGCTATTTGTCCAGATAGTCCCGGCGTTTTGCCTGGTGGTCATTCTTCTGCTGGTCAACCGCGTCAGGATGCCGACATCACTGAAAATCCGGCTCGCGCGTGTCCTTTTCCAGCTCAAAAGCTGGGGGATGGCCGAGATCTTTCTGGCCGGGATACTGGTTAGTTTCGTGAAGCTGATGGCGTATGGCGATGTCGGGATTGGCAGTAGCTTTGTGCCCTGGTGCCTGTATTGCATCCTGCAGCTGCGCGCCTTCCAGTGCGTGGACAGGCGCTGGGCGTGGGACGATATCGCCCCGGCACCGACGCTTGCACAGACGGTGAAGGTCGGTGTGCCGGGTATCCGCCAGGGGCTGCGTTCCTGTCCGTGCTGTACCGCCGTGCTGCCCGCCGATCTCGACGTGTGTCCGCGCTGCGAAACGAAAGGCCACGTCCGTCGCAAGAACAGCCTGCAGTGGACAATGGCGCTGCTGGTGACATCCGTCATGCTGTATCTGCCCGCCAATATTCTGCCGATTATGATCACCGACCTGCTCGGCGACAAAATGCCCTCGACGATCCTCGCGGGGGTGATCCTGCTCTGGGGCGAAGGATCCTATCCGGTCGCCGGCGTGATTTTCATCGCCAGTATTATGGTACCCACCTTAAAAATGATCGCCATTGCCTGGCTCTGTTGGGATGCAAAAGGTCACGGAAAGCGCGACAGCGAACGCATGCATCTGATTTATGAGGTGGTCGAGTTTGTTGGTCGCTGGTCAATGATCGACGTGTTTGTGATTGCCGTTCTCTCTGCGCTGGTGCGGATGGGCGGTTTGATGAGTATTTATCCCGCGATGGGGGCTTTAATGTTTGCGCTGGTCGTGATTATGACCATGTTTGCGGCCATGACCTTCGACCCTCGTTTATCGTGGGATCGTGAGCCTGAATCAAGCCATGAGGAAGAGTAAGAGCATGGAAAATAAGAGTGGAGAGGCGAAAGTGCAGAAGGTCAAAAACTGGTCGCCGGTGTGGATTTTCCCCATCGTGACGGCGCTGATCGGTGCCTGGATCCTGTTTTATCATTACAGCCATCAGGGACCGGAAGTGACGCTGATTACCACCAATGCCGAGGGGATTGAGGGCGGTAAAACGACCATCAAAAGCCGCAGCGTGGATGTGGGCGTGGTGGAAAGTGCAACCCTGACCGACGATTTAACCCATGTGGAGATCAAGGCGCGCCTGAATGCCGGCATGGAAAAACTGCTGCATGGCGATTCTGTTTTCTGGGTGGTTAAACCGCAGGTGGGGCGTGAAGGGATCAGCGGCTTAGGAACGTTGCTGTCAGGTGCCTATATTGAACTCCAGCCGGGTACAAAAGGTAACCAGCCGGGGCAATATCAGCTTCTGGATTCACCGCCGCTAGCTCCGCCGGATGCAAAAGGTATCCGCGTGATTTTAGACAGTAAAAAAGCGGGTCAGCTCACGGCGGGCGATCCGGTGTTGTTCCGCGGTTATCGCGTGGGTTCGGTTGAGAAAAGCACGTTTGACCCACAAAAAAGATCCATCAGCTATCAGCTGTTCATCAATGCACCTAACGATCGTCTGGTCACCAGCAATGTCCGTTTCTGGAAAGACAGCGGCATCGCGGTCGATCTGACCTCGGCAGGCATGCGTGTCGAAATGGGCTCCCTGACAACGCTGTTTGGCGGTGGCGTAAGTTTTGACGTGCCGGAAGGTCTGGATCTGGGGCAGCCGGTTGCGGAGAACACCGCTTTCCGCCTGTTTGACGATCAAAAAAGCATTCAGGATGCGCTCTACACCGATCACGTTGACTTCCTGATGTTCTTTAAAGACTCCGTTCGTGGCCTGCAGCCGGGAGCGCCGGTTGAGTTCCGCGGCATTCGTCTCGGTACGGTTGGGCAAGTACCGTTCTTTGTGCCTGGTCTGCAGCAGGTCCTGGATGATGATTACCGCATTCCGGTGCTGATTCGTATCGAACCAGAACGTCTGATCAACCAGATTGGCGAGAACCAGGATATTGCCACGCATATCTCTCAACTGATGGAACGTGGTCTGCGCGGGTCGTTGAAGACCGGCAACCTGGTGACCGGCGCGCTGTATGTGGATATGGATTTCTATCAGAAAGCACCGCCGATTACCGGCATTCGTGAATTCGGTGGCTATAAAATCATCCCAACCGTGAGCAGCGGACTGGCTCAGATCCAGCAGCGTCTGATGGAAACGCTGGATAAGATTAACAATCTGCCGCTGAACCCAATGATTGAAGCCGCGACAGGTTCGTTACATCAGAGCCAGGCGACGATGCAACGCCTGCAAACCACGCTGGATAACATCAATAAGCTCACTGCAAGCCAGAGCATGCAGCAGTTGCCGCAGGATATGCAGAAAACGCTGCGTGAGCTGAACCGCAGTATGCAGGGCTTCCAGCCAGGCTCGGCGGCGTACAACAAGATGGTGGCAGATATGCAGCGTCTTGATCAGGTCTTGCGCGAACTGCAGCCGGTTCTGAAAACGCTCAACGAGAAGAGCAACGCGCTGGTGTTTGAAGCGAAAGATAAAAAGGATCCTGAGCCGAAGAGGGCGAAACAATGAAAAAATGGCTAGCGATTGTAGGAGCGATGGTACTCACGGCCTGTAGCTCAGGAAGTGAAACGAAAAGCTACTATCAGCTACCGCTGATGGCGCAGGCAGGTACCCAGAGTACCGCTTCGCAAGGCAACCGTCTGCTGTGGGTTGAGCAAGTTGCCGTGCCGGACTACCTGGCCGGCAACGGGGTGGTCTACCAGACCAGCGAAGTACAGTACACCATCGCCAACAATAATCTGTGGGCCAGCCCGCTGGATCAGCAGTTGCGCAATACGCTGGTGGCAAATCTGAGCAGCCAGCTTCCGGGCTGGGTTGTCGCTTCCCAGCCACTGGGTAGCGATCAGGATACGCTGAACGTCACGGTAACGGGCTTCCATGGTCGGTATGACGGTGCCGTTATCATCAGCGGAGAGTGGCTGCTGAATCATCAGGGACAGCTGATTAAACGTCCTTTCCATCTGGAACTGAAGCAGCAGAAAGATGGCTATGATGAAATGGTGAAAGTCCTTGCTCAGGGTTGGGCGCAGGAGTCAGCCAGTATCGCCAGGGAGATTTCCCGGCTGCCATAAGTAAAATTCATCATCAAAAACCGCAATTGGCCTGTCGCTGATTGCGGTTTTTTTTTCGTTTTGGCTTCAGGTTGTTACTTGTGCCGGGTCACACTTTTTGTACAAATGATCTTCTGGCTAGCTCACAAATATGACACCCGTATGAATTTTGAACATTGACGCTGCAATGAATTCGGGGTATTCGTTATCTGTGCCTGTACATTTAGTGCAGACACTGTTTTCTTTCCACCAGACAAAAGAATGAGGGAAACGAGGCATGAAGAGACAGAAACGAGATCGCCTGGAACGGGCTCATCAACGTGGTTATCAGGCCGGCATCGCTGGACGTTCTAAAGAAATGTGTCCTTATCAGACGATAAATCAAAGGTCACAATGGCTTGGAGGCTGGCGAGAAGCCATCGGCGACAGGGCACTCATTGCCTGATAACGTCTCTTTAAAGAAAGAAACCTCCGCACTGCGGAGGTTTCGCCTTTCAGGGAGGGCTTAACGCAAAATCAGAATGCGGAAGTGTCCTGGAACAGGCCAACTTTCAGGTCGTTCGCGGTATAGATCAGACGACCATCTACCAGCACTTCGCCATCCGCCAGGCCCATAATCAGGCGACGGTTAACAATGCGCTTGAAGTGAATACGATAGGTCACTTTCTTCGCTGTAGGCAGAACCTGGCCGGTGAATTTCACTTCGCCCACGCCCAGTGCGCGGCCTTTGCCTTCACCACCCAGCCAGCCCAGATAGAAGCCAACCAGCTGCCACATGGCATCCAGGCCCAGGCAGCCAGGCATTACCGGATCGCCAATGAAGTGGCAACCGAAGAACCACAGGTCCGGGTTGATATCGAGTTCTGCTTCTACGTAACCCTTATCGAAGTTGCCGCCGGTTTCGGTCATTTTCACGACACGGTCCATCATCAGCATGTTCGGGGCTGGTAACTGTGGGCCTTTCGCGCCAAACAGTTCACCGCGACCAGAGGCAAGAAGATCTTCTTTTGTATAGGATTCGCGTTTATCTACCATGTTCTCAGTAAGCCTTATTTTAGTGAAGGACGCAGGATAGCTAACACGTGTACGCTGAACAAGTCCGATCAGTTTGAATTAAACCAGCCCAGCCAGCGTAACGGCCATGGATAACGGTGGCGAGCATCCTGCTGTGTCGCCTGAGCAATTCGCTCCTGGATGGTCTGCATCAGGGTCGTCTGCCCCTCGCCATCCCATACCAGGTTTGTCAGTAAGGGTAGTGCATCCTCAATCCCTTCGATGGCCCAGATGGCGAATTGTTCCTGCTCAACCGCGTCCAGAATAGCCTGGCTAAGGCTTAAATGGCGTAAATTGGGTGCTGGAATAATCACACCCTGTTTGCCGTTTAAACCACGCTGCTGACAGATAGAGAAGAAGCCTTCAATTTTTTCGTTCAGACCGCCAACAGGCTGAGCACGACCGAACTGATCGACCGAACCGGTGATCGCGAGGTTCTGGTTGATCGGCACGTCTGCCAGGGCGCTGATCAAGGCGCAGAGCTCCGCCATAGAGGCGCTATCGCCATCCACTTCGCTATAGGATTGTTCAAACGTCAGCGAGGCGGAGAAGGGGATTTGCTGCTCAAGCTGCAGCTCAGACATCAAAAACGCCTGCATGATCATCATGCCTTTGGCGTGAATGTTGCCGCCCAGCTCGGCTTTGCGTTCAATATCGGTGAACTCGCCATCGCCAACATGCACAACACAACTGATGCGTGAGGGTTCCCCGAACGCGCGCGGGTGGCCAGGGAATTCAATCACGGACAGGGCGTTAATCTGGCCGACGCGTTCACCTTCGGTCTCGACCAGAATTTGTTCCAGCAGAATTTCATCCTGCATACGGTCAGCAAGATAGCCTTCGCGCCACTCACGCTGCGCCAGCATCTGCGTGAGCTGTTCGCCAGTAAACGCACCTTTACCGCTGATCACACCCACTTCACGCAGCTGCTTGCCTATCCAGAGTGGACTGAGCGGCAGGGTTTCCTGGTCACCGGTATAACGAACCGCTTCGCGGATCAAACCCGGCCACGCGTCAGCGGCAGGCATTGGCAATGCAAAGCGTTCCGCAACGGCCAGCACCCACTGACACCATTGCGCCATGTCATCAGCATCGGCTACCTGGATGTTGTCTTCGTATTCGCTGTAAACCGCCAGCTCAGCCAGTTCCGGCTCCATTTCCTGGAAGTCAGCCAGCGATTCACGATCGCCCGTCAGCACGACGGTCAGCGACAGCGGCATTGACGGCACGGAGACCGGCAGAGGGCGAGACTCATCGTAACCGACCCAGTCAAAGCGTTGCTCGGTCACAATCGTTTTCAGGCGCATCCACAGCAGCGGCTGCGAGAGCAGGGTGCGCAGAGAGATGATCAGCACGCCGCCGTTTGCGCGATGTACCAGACCCGGTTGCAGTGAAAGCTCACCGTTGAACTGACGCAGACAGCCAAAGAGTTGTTCAGCCTCGACCCAGTTAGCGGTAATGACTTCACCTTTCGCTGCAAAACGGTCATCGGCCTGGTCCGCCGGTTCGAAGGCGATCTTATCTCCCGCGATACGATACTGGCCGCCAAAGACCGCGTTCGCTTCCGGGCGCAACTGGCGCATAGCGTCCCCGAGAAGCGTCAGATATTCCGCCTCTTCGGGGGCTTTCAGCAGCATGAAGGGCGATGTCGCCCATGGGCTTAACGCCTGCTCCAGCGCATAATGCAAACGGGGTTGCGTATCGCTAAGGATGAATGGATGTTCTGTTGCGAGTTCGGGCTGTGAAAACAGGTCCTGATAGCTCTCGGTATCCGGAACAAGGTCACGCCATGCAAGTTTCGTAATCGTCAAAGTTGATGTTTTTTAGTCAGATGTAAAAGCGTGGAGTATACCGTAAGCGGGGGGATCTACCCAAGCAGGATTGGGTATTTCGACAGCGGGAATGGCTGCATTGACTCACAGGATATGATTTCTTTTCAGCAGATTGCCAAAAAACTGATATTCTGAACAGAGTTACGTGGTAACACTGAGATCGCAATGAAATATCAACAACTGGAAAATCTCGAAAGCGGCTGGAAATGGAAGTACCTGGTCAAAAAGCACCGTGAAGGGGAGCTGATCACCTGCTACATCGAAGCCAGCGCTGCACAAGAAGCCGTGGATATTTTGCTGACCCTCGAGAATGAACCGGTACAGGTTAACGGCTGGATTGAGAAACACATCAATCCCGCGTTGTTAAACCGGATGAAGCAAACGATCCGCGCGCGACGCAAACGGCATTTTAATGCTGAGCATCAGCACACGCGTAAAAAATCAATCGATCTGGAGTTCGTGGTCTGGCAGCGTCTGGCTGGGCTGGCGCAACGGCGTGGTAAAACGCTGTCGGAAACCATCGTGCAGTTGATTGAGGATGCCGAACATAAAGAGAAGTATGCTAACCAAATGTCGTCGCTAAAAAACGACCTTCAGGCGTTGCTGGGCAAAAAGTAGATTTGTGTTTTTCTTCAGACAATAAAAAACCCCGCATTGCGGGGTTTTTTTATAAGACGATAACTTATGCCGCTGGCTGAGTTACAACGTCTTTAACGCCTTTAACTTCGATCTCTACGCGACGATCTGGAGCCAGGCAGTCGATCAGTGCAGCGCGAGCTTTCACGTTGTCACAGGTGTTGCCAGTAACTGGGTTAGATTCGCCCATACCACGTGGGGAGATCTTGTTAGCTGGGATACCTTTAGAGATCAGGTAATCAACAACAGACTGAGCACGTTTCTCAGACAGTTTCTGGTTGTAAGCGTCAGAACCGATACGGTCGGTGAAGCCCAGAACCACTACGGAACCGTCTTTAGGATCCAGGTTGCTCAGCTGGGTGTACAGCTGATCCAGTGCCTGCTGGCCTTCTGGTTTCAGAGTCGCTTTGTTGAAGTTGAACAGAACGTCAGACTTCAGAGTGAAGTGCTTGGTCTGTACTTCTGGAGCTGGAGCCGGCGCTGGAGCAACAACTGGTGCTGCATCTTCCTGCTGGCCGAAACGGTAGGAAACACCTACGCTCAGCATGCCGTTGTCTGGACGAACGCCAACGGTAGCACCGTCGCCGATGTTGTTAACCCACTGGTATTCCAGACGGGTAGCGATGTCACGGGTCATAGCCCACTCAACGCCACCAGCGAATACTGGGGAAACACCGGTGTCATGGTCGTCGCCAGCGATGCTGTTGCTGGAGTCAGCGCGCCATACCATACCACCCAGACGGGTGTACACGTCCAGATCGTCAGTTACTGGGTAACCCAGTTTAGCGGTCAGCTGTACGCCTTGAGCTTTAAAAGCGCCATTAACGTTGTCGCCTTTGTATGGCATACGACCTAACCAGTCGTAACCCATTTCAAAACCAACATACGGGTTAACCTGATAGCCACCGAACGCACCTGCACCAAGCTGGCTCTCGTGAGTAGGGCCATCATTGTTCAGGCTGCTGTTGTACCAGCCGGTGTCGTGGAACTGAGACCAGCCCAGTTTACCACCTGCATACCAGGTATTATCTTTCGGAGCGGCCTGCGCTACGGTAGCGAAGCCAGCCAGTGCCACTGCAATCGCGATAGCTGTCTTTTTCATTTTTTGCGCCTCGTTATCATCCAAAATTCGCCATGAATGTCTCAAGTAGAGAATCACGGTTAAATCCTTCACCGGGGGGCGTGGTCAAATATAAATCTACCGATATCTTCGGCTTAGGCCGAGCACCCCTGGCGATGTAAAGTCTACAACGTAGCTGAAAACTTACAAGTGTGAAGTCTGTCAGGCATATGAAAAAAAAAGTTCCGTATACCTATTATTTAACATTTTTAGAACGAATTTTGTGCAGTAAAATTAAGGAGAACCGCTCCAGACGCGCCTTGCCGCAATTTTGACGCCGGGAACTAAATCCGTATCTTGCGGTCAAAAAAAATTCCAGGAAAAATCTTAATTTCGCTCAATGATACAAATTTGAGTGAATTTTTAGCCCAGAAAGTTGTCCTCTGCGATAAGAATCTGGACGAACCGGGCGCATGATGAACCCGATCGCATTCCCTTCTTCAGCCGCTTCAGTCAGACGAAAATGTTCCTCTTCCGTCAGTTCTTCGGGTAACCAGCCGATCACCACGCTGTAATTTCCAGTGCGCAACGCGCGAACCATAGACTCAACGGTATCGCAGGGAGAGAGTTGGTTAATCTGCATCACCTTAGCCAGCGGCAGGCCTGCGGACTGAACCCATTCTCGGCTCAATTTTTGCTGTGGCGTCAGCCAGAGCTGCCAGCGCGATTGCTGACCAAGCTGCTGTAATAAAGGCAGTAGCAGGAGTTGGGTCAACAGAGGCTGGTCTTCACGATAAACCACTTCACTAATAAGCCCCGTCGAAACACCCCCAACGGTGTTGTGCGCGGCAGTGCCCGCGGTAGAGGAGAGAGAAGTTGAGCGATTTGCATAGCCTGAAGTGTACATATTCATTCCAGCCCTGTAGTTACTGTATGGATATACAGTAACCCCTGTATGCATAAAGATCAACCTCATTTTCGGAAAGCGACTCGCAAAATTCGTTCAATGTTGATGCCCCTCGAAAAATCATCTTGCTCAACGGCGCTAAGTTGCCTATTTTCCTGCTAACGGATCCGCTAGTAAGAAATTTCGCTGTTACTTTATGATTTAGAAGGGAAATATCATGAAAAAGATATCTTATGAACGGATTTATCAATCCCAGCAATACCTCTCACCGCTAGGAGAAATTCATCATCGCGCACTGTTCGGTGGCTATACCCTGGCGATAGATGACGCGGTTTTTGCCATGGTGTCAGATGGCGAGCTGTACCTTCGCGCCTGTGAAGAAAGCGCGAAATACTGTGTAAAAAATGCCGCCTCTTTTTTGACGCTGATGAAACGAGGCCGCCCGGTACTTCTCAACTATTACCGTGTCGATGATGGACTGTGGCAAGACAGGGAACGGCTGCTTCAGCTCTCCTCTTTCGCGCTCAATGCGGCGAGGAAAGAGCGCTGTCAGCGCCATCAACGAAACCGGCTTAAAGATCTGCCAAACCTGACATTTCAGCTTGAGGTATTGCTTTTTGAAGCTGGCATTACTAACGAAGAGACGCTGCGGGCACTGGGTGCCAGGGAGTGCTGGTTAAAGATGCGGGCTAAAAATAGGGCACTCGGTATTAAAGTGCTCTTTGCCCTTGAGGGGGCTATTGAGGGTTTGCATGAGGCGGCACTCCCGGCAGGCATTCGCCGGGAGTTGACGGAGTGGTTTAATGCGCTGCCTGAGCCACAGAAGAATCACTCCTCCAGGTAGCGATTTGCTGTTGTAACCGGCAAATTTCTGGCAGCAGAGCGATAAGCAGGCCAATCTGCTGTAGCACCAGCGGCGCTTTGCTGTCGTTTCCTGGCTCAAGACGCGCGATACGTTGAGTCAGTTCATCCAGCGACTGTCTCACTTTCGGTTCATCGGCTGGCCGGTGATGCAGTGCATCATCGACGTAGCAGACCGCGTCATCCAGCAGGTTGAGTATGCCCGGGTTGACCAGTTTCTCGCGGTGTGCACCCAGCGTGGAAATATAGCTGGTGAAGGTATGGTTGAGGCAGAGCAACCGGAAAGCCGTCTCACGTATCTCGGCCGTGGCACGAGGCTCCGTTGACATGTTAGAGACAACCGAAGCCAGTTCAGCATCACTGTTGTGCGCATCGCGGCGGGCTATCCGATAAGCCAGACGGTTATCGCGTCCCTGGTGGTACTGCTCAAGGATGGCATCCAGGTATCGGCAGTTGGCGTTCAATGCCCTGTCTAACACACGCGGTAAATTACGGAAACGCCAGTCCGGCCAGATAAAGCTCACCGCAGCCCAGGCAATCGCACAGCCGATCAGGGTATCGAGCACGCGAGGCAGTGCGACCTCGAACCCTTCACCCAGCAGGTTAAAGCAGAGCAGCACCAGCAGCGTGATAAACATGGTGGCATGAGCGTACTGCACGTTGCGAAACGCGAAAAACAACACGCCGGTAATCACAATCAGCACCAGCTGCCCTTCAACAGAAGGCACGAAGTACAGCACGGGAAGTCCAATCGCGACACCGACCAGCGTACCGATAATACGCAGCGCAAGGCGGTGCCGGGTGGCGTTATAGTTTGGCTGGCAGACAAACAGGCTGGTCAGCAGGATCCAGTAGCCATGCTGCAAACCGGTTATCTGGATAAAGGCATAACCGACGCATAGCACCAGAGACATTCTCACCGCGTGGCGAAAGAGCGCCGACTCCGGCGTAAAGTTGCGGCTCAGGCGCAGCCACATATCGCTAAAGCTATGCACGCTGTCATCAGCCAGCTGATTTTCCACATCATTACCCGGTTGCGCCATCGCCTGTTCGGATTCGATGGTCGCCAGCTGAGCATCTATAGCCCGCAGGTTGTTGAGCAGAAAACCCAGCGCTTTGATATGTTCCGGTGATGTTCCGCTGGCCTGAACGCGATCGAGCGCCGCATCAAGATGGCTAAACACCCGTTCGAAACGGGGGTCATGCTGATAGGGCGTGCGCAGCAGAATGGATCGCGAGAGCTGCTGGCAGGCCAGGGACTGCATGGACAGCAGGCGCTGGAAGCGGAACATCACGTCGCTGTAGCGAAACTTTTCACGCAGGGCGGCGTACTGAACATGCGAGGAACTGGCGCGTTCATGAATGTCCTGGGCGACAAAATAGTAGTGTAAGGTTCTTCGCGTTCCACGCTGACCGCGATCGCCGCGCAGACGGGTAAGCAGCGAGGCTTTCGTCTGGTTAAGGGTGGTGACCAGCTGACCGTTTGCCAGCGCCAGATCGTAAAGCGGCGCCTGGCTTTCTTCTTCAATATCCGGGTCAAACAGCCGGGATTTCAGTTCCAGATAATGGGCTAGCTGCTCAAAGCTACGGGCAAGGTTATCCTGCAGCGGGCGAACCGGGAAGATAAGATGGCCGGTTAACGTCAGCAGGTTATACCAGATGGCGCCCAGCAACAGCAGTAGAGGTTGCTGGTACCACTGGTCGTAAAGTGATACGCCCAGCATGGTATAGATGGCGATCAGTAAGGCGCCGAAGGCGATGGTGGCATAGCGCTGCCCCAGTCCACCCAGCAAAATAAACCCGCTGGTCGAAAGCGTCAGGCCCAGCGCAAACAGCCACGGCCAGGGGAAGAGCAACTCAACGGACGCTGACGCAATAAAAAAGCAGACGAGCGTAATCACCAGATTACGCAAACGACCGGCCAGGCGATCGTCCAGATCCGCAAGCGCCCCGGCCACCACCCCCAGCGTGAGCGGGATGGTGAGTTTGACGTCATTCAACCACCACGGCAGGGCTACCGTGCCGCAAAGCGCGATAAAAATCCTGACGTTGTAAAGCCAGGAACTGTTCCAGGTATAACGGCGAAGCAGTGGGCTTAGCATAAACGCGGCCAGTCCTTATTTACTGAAAACGACGGCGTGCGTTCGCTTCACGCGCCGCCTGGGCCACTTCAACCGGAACAACTCTGCGCCCGACGGGCCAAAGGGCGATGGCGGCGATCTTAAAGTTCGCGAGCCCTACCGGAATCCCAATAATTGAGATGCACTGTGCAATACCGGCAAAAATATGCATGATGCATAGCCACCAGCCAAAGAAAATCAGCCACAGAATGTTCAGCAGGGTTCCCCCCGTGTTCATCAGGGCGTTCTTACTTTCCGGATTCAGTTCGTCAATGTGGATGGCTTCGTTACCGTAGGGGATCAACGAGAGTTTGGTGATTTCCCAGCAGGAGCGGGTCAGGGGGAGTGTGAAAATCAGGACGATGCTCACCAGTGTGGCAAAAAGCCAGGAAAGGGTGGTGGCAAAACCGCCCAGCACAAAATTCAACACATTCAGAACGGTACGCATAAACCCTCACTTCCTTTCGATAAAATTAACGCCCAATGATTGTAACGTTTTTTTAGGCTGGAGCACCTTAAAACTGGCAGTTAAACTGTCAGGTAAATTATCTCTTCGTGGATTTGGCGGGACATGGAACTGAAAGCAACTTCATTAGGCAAACGCCTGGCGCAACACCCCTATGACAGCGTTGTTTTGCTCAACGCCGGGGTGAAAGTCTCCGGAGAACGCCACGAATACCTTATTCCGTTTAATCAGCTTCTGGCCATCCACTGCAAGCGTGGGCTGGTATGGGGTGAGCTGGAGTTTGTTCTGCCAGACGATAAAGTCGTGCGTCTTCACGGCACCGAGTGGGCGGAAACCCAGCGTTTTCATCACCACCTGAACGCCCGCTGGCAGCAGTGGAGTCACGACATGAGCGTGATTGCCGCCCAGGTTCTGCACCAGGTGCTGGACGAGATCGCCCAGAGCAACGCGCAACAAACGTGGTTGACCCGCCAGCAGACTGCCGGGCTGCAGCAAAAGATTCGCCAGGCCCTCTCGGCCCTGCCGATTGCCGTAACGCGTCTTGATGAGTTCGACAACTGTCGCGACGCCTGGCATCAGTGTCAGGCCTGGCTGAACGATAGGGATAAGAGTCGGCTGGCGCATAACCAGGCCTGGACAGATACCATGCTCACCCAATACGCCGACTTTTTCAGTACGGTGGAATCTTCGCCGCTCAACCCTGCGCAGGCTCGCGCGGTGGTCAATGGCGAGCAGTCGCTGCTGGTGCTCGCGGGGGCGGGAAGCGGCAAAACGTCGGTACTGGTGGCGCGTGTAGGCTGGCTTCTGACGACCGGTGAAGCGGTTGCCGATCAGATTCTGCTGCTGGCTTTTGGCCGTAAGGCTGCTGAGGAGATGGACGAACGCATTCAGCAGCGTCTGCATACCCGGGACATTACTGCCAGAACCTTCCATGCCCTTGCGCTGCATATCATTCAGCAGGGCAGTAAAAAAGTGCCTTCCGTCAGTAAACTGGAAAATGACACGCAGGTGCGCCAGGCGCTGTTTATCAAAACGTGGCGTCAGCAGTGCAGTGAGAAAAAAGCGCAGGCGAAAGGGTGGCGTCAGTGGCTGGAAGAGGAGCTCAACTGGGCAGTGCCGGAAGGCAGTTTCTGGCAGGATGATAAACTGGCGCGTCGGCTGGGATCGCGTCTTGACCGTTGGGTCAGCCTGATGCGGATGCACGGTGGCTCACAGGCAGAAATGATTGAAGGTGCGCCAGAGGGGATCCGCGATCTATTTTCGAAGCGGGTCAAACTGATGGCACCGCTCTTAAAAGCCTGGAAAGCCGCGTTGAAGGCGGAAAATGCCGTCGATTTTTCCGGTTTGATCCATCAGGCGATCGTCATTCTTGAGAAAGGACGTTTTGTCAGTCCGTGGAAACATATTCTGGTGGATGAGTTTCAGGATATCTCACCCCAGCGCGCAGCACTGCTCTGTGCGCTACGGGCGCAAAATAAACATACCTCGCTGTTTGCGGTGGGGGATGACTGGCAGGCTATCTATCGCTTCAGCGGCGCACAGCTTTCACTCACGACCGCGTTCCACCACTATTTTGGTGAAGGGGATCGCAGCGATCTGGACACCACGTATCGCTTCAACTCCCGGATTGGTGAAATCGCCAACCGTTTTATCCAGCAAAACCCGCATCAGCTGACCAAGCCGCTTAACAGCCTGCGGCCTGGGGATAAAAAAGCCGTCACCCTGCTGGCGGATGACCAGCTGGAACCGCTGCTGGACAAGCTCAGCGGCTATGCGAAGCCCGATGAGCGTATCATGGTGCTGGCGCGTTATCATCACCTTAAACCTGCAGCGCTGGAAAAAGCAGCTACCCGCTGGCCGAAACTGCAGCTTGAATTTATGACCATTCACGCCAGCAAAGGGCAGCAGGCCGATTATGTGATTGTGATGGGGCTGAAAGAGGGCAGCGACGGTTTCCCGGCTCCGGCCCGTGAATCGGTGATGGAACAGGCCCTACTGCCGGTGCCGGAAGATTTCCCGGATGCCGAAGAGCGACGTTTGCTTTATGTGGCAATGACGCGCGCACGTCACCGCGTCTGGCTGCTGTTCAATAAAGCGGAGCCATCCGTGTTTGTCGATATTCTGAAGAGTATTGATGTGCCGGTAGCGAGAAAGCCGTAGCGACGACGGGCAAGGATGGGTAGGCCGGGTAAGGCGAAGCCGCCACCCGGCAAAAAAGCTACTTCAGTCTCTCAGAAAGATAACGCTGATAGTCCGGAATCAGGATATCAACCGGCGAATTGAACTGCGGTGATTCGATGATGAAATCCGCCGTCGAGAGGTTTGTCGCCACCGGAATATTCCACACCGTCGCCAGACGCAGCAGGGCTTTAACATCGGGATCGTGCGGAACCGCGTTCAGCGGATCCCAGAAGAAGATCAGCACGTCAATCTTCCCTTCGGAAATCTGCGCGCCGACCTGCTGATCGCCGCCCATCGGGCCGCTCAGCATCGCATTGACCTCCAGACCCGTTTCGCGCTGGATCAGGTTTCCGGTGGTGCCGGTCGCTGAAAGGGCATGCTTTTCCAGCAAAGACTGATGGCGGCGCACCCAGTTAAGCAGCATTTGTTTACAGTGATCGTGCGCCACCAGTGCAATGTGTTTGCGTTCAGGCAGCGTGCGTGTTGTCAGTTCCATAATCATATCCATCAGGTTAACTGACTACACGATGACGGGAAGCGCCTGACGCTGCAAGCGTCAGGCGAAAAAAATGTGGCTTAGGATGAAGGTTGTTGCTTTGCCCACTGTAAAAATCGGGCCCGCGTGTCGGGATCGGCCTGCTGGAACCAGAATTTCAGGCGCTGTTCCGTCAGCGTCTGGGACTGAGGCGGGATAACATCCAGTTCCGATACGCCGGAAAGCAGCGTACTGTCGTCGGCCATCAGGGTGGCAAACTGCGGAAGGGAGGCGCGTTTACCGGCTTTGTTATAAACCTGCGTAGCCGCCTCGTAATCCGGGCCTTTCGGGGACGTGGTTAATGCCAGAATATCCAGCTTCACCGAGATCGGCATCGCATCGCCGTCCAGCAGTTCAATGCGCGGCGAGGCGTCAAAGGCCGCCGATTCCTTTTCTGTTTCAAGGCGAGGCAGAGTAATGTTCACCTGACTGATTTGCCGGGTATTAAAGCTGATAATCAGCGGTGGCGAGATGTACAGTCGTTGCTCATGGTTAGCCAGGCCGATCGATTTTTCTACCCGAAAGACCAGTTGATGGGGGCCGTTATCTAATTCGATGCTGTCAGCACCGCGTAATAATGAGCTGGACACTTTTTTTCCGTCCAGTACCAGAAGATCAATGTCGCCAGAGAGCCGAAGCGTGGTAGCAAATACGCAAACCGGCATCACTAACGCAATCAGAGCCGTGGCAATACCGGTTTTCATAGGAGGCTCCCGTCAGACATACTGTCGCCGCATTAATGTATCTAAATTTTTCGATAATCACGTTTACTAACATATAGACATATTTTGCCGTTTTGCCCTCATGCATCTGTATGGGATGGATGGTTGAGATGTGCGCTTTGGCATACACTTTTAAAAAAGCCAGGAGAAAAACTATGAAAGAGAATGATGTTGCTGAGATTTTGACATCCACGCGGACCATTGCGCTGGTGGGTGCGAGCGATAAACCCGATCGTCCCAGCTATCGGGTGATGAAGTACCTTCTCGATCAGGGTTATCACGTCATCCCGGTCTCGCCAAAAGTGGCGGGGAAAACGTTGCTGGGCCAGCAAGGGTATGCGACGCTCGCTGACGTACCCGAAAAAATTGATATGGTCGATGTCTTCCGTAATTCCGAGGCCGCATGGGGCGTAGCGCAGGATGCTATTGCCGTCGGGGCGAAAACCCTGTGGATGCAGTTGGGTGTGATTAACGAGCAGGCGGCCGTGCTGGCGCGTGAAGCGGGTCTGAAGGTGGTCATGGACCGATGCCCGGCGATTGAGATCCCCCGTCTGGGGCTGGCGAAATAATAAAAAAAAGCCCGTTATCGGGCTTTTTTTACACGCTTAGTTCCGCAGGCGCGGAGCCTGTAGCTGTTTACGGATGGTCTGAGCAAGTTCATCCATCGTAGGTTGCTCCGGATGCTCTTCCTGCAACTCACTACTCAGTTGCGCTTCGGCAAGGTAGGTATGAACGGGTTGTCCGTCGTCACCTTCCATCACCACATGGTACCAGGGCGCAGCGCGAAGCTCGGCGTTAACCGCCAGCTCGTCTGCTGACGGTTCATCAAGGGAATACTCCGGGTCGATATCGACGACCACACCCAAATACCCTAGCAAAGTGTGGCGGACCTGCTGGCCGATACCGAATTTGCTGGCAATCATAGTCACCTCCCGGGAAATACGACTTACACGTTATGTGTGGTCAATATTTCTCTTTTCAAGTTACATGACGCGACAGGCAAACCCTTTCAGATACAGCCCTTCCGGGTAGGTAGCAATCACGGGATGATCGGCTGCCTGACGGAACTGCTCTATAAATTGTACATCACGACCAGCATCTATTGCGGCATCGGCGATGATTTTCTGAAATAAATCTGTGGTCATCAGACCGGAGCAGGAGAACGTCAGCAGAACGCCACCCGGGTTCAGCAGCTGGATGGCCAGCATGTTGATATCTTTGTACCCGCGGCAGGCGCCCATCAGCTGGCTTTTATTCTCCACAAACTTAGGGGGATCCATCACGATAACGTCGAACTTCTCGCCCTGATCGCGATATTTACGCAGCAGCTTGAAAACGTCGTCGCGTACAAACTCCGCTTTGCTCAAATCCAGCTTGTTTAGCTCGACGTTTTGTTTTGCCACGTCCAGCGCTTCCTGTGACGTATCCACGCTGACGACCTGAGCACAGCCACCCATCAGCGCCGAAACGGCAAAACCGCCGGTATAGGAGAAGCAGTTAAGTACGCGCTTGTCGGCGACGTACTGGCGTGTCGCCAGACGGCTGTCGCGCTGGTCAAGGTAATAGCCCGTTTTGTGACCGCCCTGAATATCCACCAGCAGCTTCATGCCATGTTCTTCGATGGGCAGCAGGGCTGGCGGCAGTTCGCCCGTTACAGGCCCCTGAGTCAGCTCCATGCCCTCTTTTTTGCGCACTGGCACATCGCTGCGGTCGTAAATGGCACACTGCGGGAACAGCGTTTGCAGCGCGCTAATCAGCGCGGCACGCTGGTATTCCGCTCCGGCGCTCAGGAGTTGCAGCACCAGGAAGTTGCCGAAGCGATCGATGGTCACACCCGGCAGGCCGTCGGACTCACCGGCGATCAGACGATAGCTGTCCAGACCGTCACGCTTTGCCAGCCACTCACGCCACTGCTGCGCCTGCTGCAGGCGGCGAATGAAGAAGTCGATATCAATGGTTTCATCTTTGTCGAAGGTCCAGACGCGAGCGCGGATCTGGGACGCAGGCGAGTATGCGCCTCGCGCTAACCATTTCCCCTGATGGTCAACGATATCAATGGTTTCACCGAGGCTGGCTTTGCCTTCCATGCGGGCAACTGCGCCAGAAAAAACCCAGGGATGACGGCGCAGTAAGGATTTCTCGCGCCCTTTGGCTAACACTAAACGTACACTCATAATTTGCTGTTCTGTCGATTTCAGGGAAATGGCGCGTAGATTATCACATTCAGCAAGTCGCAATCATCTGTGGATGCCTTTGAGCGTTTCGGCACAAAATCAAATCGCTTAAGCACATTACGGTATGGCCGCGTGCCTTACATTGGGGCTTCCCGTTCAGCAAAGTACTCCCCCATGAAAAAGCGCACTGTAATTGCAACAACCGCTCTGGCGGCGATAAGTTTTCAGGTTTTAGCGGCAACGCCTTTCAGTATCACCAGTCAGGATATCTCCGGGGAGCACCGTTTAGCGCAACAGCAGGTGTTCAACGGTTTTGGCTGCCACGGTGATAATCAGTCTCCGCAGCTTGCATGGAAACATCCGCCAGCCGGTACGAAAAGTTTTGCCATCACGGTATATGACCCCGATGCCCCCACCGGCAGTGGCTGGTGGCACTGGACAGTCGCCAATATTCCTGCGAAAACAATGGCACTGCCCGCGGGCGCGGGTAACCCAAAGAGTGAGAAATTACCCGCTGGCGCGGTGCAGGGGCGTAATGACTTCGGTTATTCTGGATTTGGCGGCGCATGTCCACCTGAGGGAGACAAACCGCACCGTTACCAGATTACCGTCTGGGCGCTGAACGTGGACACACTGCCCCTTGATAACAATGCCAGCGGCGCGCTGGTCGGTTATATGATAAACAGTCACGTTCTCGGAAAAACGCAGTTAACCGCAACGTACAGCAGATAAGGATGACCCGGTGCAGGAGTTTTACCTTCAACATAAACAGCTGACGGCGGGCGAAGTCAGTGCCAGCAAAATGCATCGCCTGCACCAGGTTAAACTTTTTTTTCCGGCCATTTGTCACATTACTCACGGCAGTAAGGTCATTGTTCAGGATGATAATCGCCTGGTGGCAACGAGGGATGCGCTGATTATTATCCCGGCCAATACGTCAATGGAGATTATTAATCAGCCTGCGAACGGCATGTTTCGATCGGACTTGCTGATGTTGTCGCCAGAGATCCTGGCCGAGTTTAAAGCGCATTACCTGAAATCCTGGCCGGGCACGACGTTACATTCCCTTTGTGTCCCGTTGAGCGAGGGGCTGGCGTTTATGTGGGATAACCTGCTGCACGCCGTGCGTCAGGATTTACCGGAGGCGTTACAAAAACATCAGGCTTTCGGTCTTTTGCTGGCATTGCTGCATGAAGGCGTGGCAGGTCCGCTGCTTATTGAGCGAAGCAGTAACCTGACTGAGCAGGTGCGACAGTTCATCATGCTATCGCCGGCCAGATCCTGGACTGCGCAGGATATCGCAAGCCGTCTGGCCTTAAGCGTGCCGACGCTGCGCAGAAAGTTGCGTGAAGAGTCGCAGAGTTTTCGCCAGATCGTGGAAGAGGTGAGAATGGCCGTTGCGCTGTCACAGCTGCAATCGACCCGATTACCCATTGGCGAAATCGCATTACAATGTGGGTATCTTTCCAGTTCTCGTTTCACCGCCCGCTTTCGGCAACACTACGGCTGTTTGCCGAAAACGCTACGTTAAGGAGAAGAAAAATGTCAAAAGTTTGCACTATTGCCTGGGTTCACGGCATCGTTCAGGGCGTCGGGTTCCGCTACAGCACCCAGCGTGAGGCTCTTCAGCTCGGGATCACGGGCTATGCGCGAAACATGGATGACGGCAGCGTTGAGGTGGTCGCCTGTGGAGACGCGAAGCAGGTAGAAAAACTGATGGTGTGGCTGAAAGCGGGTGGCCCGCGCAGCGCGCGGGTTGACAGGGTGCTAACGGAACCGCATCAACCCGGCCGGGAATACGAGAACTTCAGTATTCGTTATTAAATGCACTTCACCGGCTTTGGCAGGCCAGCAACTTTGGTGGCCTGTTTTGCCGGGCCTTTCGGAAACAGACGATACAGATAGCGGCTGTTGCCTTTCTCTTCGCCAAACTTATTGGCCATCGCTTTCACCAGCATGCGGATCGCCGGAGAGGTATTAAATTCGAGATAAAATTCGCGCACAAAACGCACGACTTCCCAGTGTTCGGGGGAGAGGGTGATACCTTCGTTTTCGGCGATTTTTTCCGCCAGTGGCTCGCTCCACAGCGTGGTATCTTTCAGATAGCCTTCGCTATCGGTCTCAATTTCCTGGCCTGCAAAAATGAACATAGTGCTCTGTCGATAAAGTAAAAACCGCCCCTAGTCTAGCAAAGAAGGGGCGGCATGAGAAACTTCGGTCTATAGAAGAAGCTGTAGCAGATTGTTGGCATTCAGCTTTTTTAACGCGTTGCATTTGTACGTCGAGACCTGTTTTTCGCTCATCTGCGTCATTGTCGCAACATGTCTTACCGATTGCCCGTTAACCAGCCTGTCGAGAACATTGAACTCCATGCCCGTCAGGCAACAATTCAGGCTGCGGACCCGACGGGGCTCTTTTGCAAGCAGATACGCTGCATCCGCGACGGCAATTCTGTCATCAATAATATATGAGGTCAGCGTGGCAAAACGCTTTCGCAGATGCGTGGCCAGCGCCCAGCCTTTTTCATTGCACACCAGATAAAGCGTTCCTTCCCAGCGGCTGGCCTCCAGCTGAAGCAGAATCTCAACCAGCGCCTGATGCGTCCCGGCGACGGAAAAGCGGCAGCGCACAACGAGGGTGTCGCAGGCCAATAACGAATGGCGCCACGTTACCGCGCCGCTTTCAACCAGCATCTGAGCGTTACGGCGCAGAAGGGCGTAGCGTAAACCTTCGGCATAAAAGCTATTATTATCAAGAATAACGTAATTCACGGCGGCCTCTTTATAACGTACTGGGTGTGTAGATAATGCGTAGCGTGCCGGTGTAATCCCCGGCATTTTTGCTGCTGGCAGTAAATGAAGGGGTTTTCAGGATAATAGGGGCTGGCACGCACAGTACGCTCTCGCGTCCGCCGGGCAGGACGACCTGACGCAGATACTGCGGATCGTTAGTCCCTTGCCAGACCATGGTTTTACCGTTAGCGACGATGTCTGTTGCGCCTGTGATGGGATGGGTGACAAAGACCTGATAGTCAAGACGGTCCCGCGCATCGGTCTGGCTTCCTCCGCGTCGCCTGATAGAAAACGCACCTTCAGTACGGCCCGCTGAGGCGAGTCCGTCGTCCTCAAACCGAAGGTAGGTGCGGGTGCTGGTGCTGTTTTTACCATCGTACAGGCACATATCCAGCGTATTTTCTCCCTGAATCTCACTGCCACCCGGCCGCCCCGGGAAGTTAGTCAGGTTGAGGTTAACGATGGGCGTGGAGTGCGGAAATGCCGGCAGATAAATCTGCTGATTACCCGGATCGACCACCTCAATGCGAATGTTTGCCTGCCACCTGGCGATAGTGAGATAGCCAGGGCATCCGACGTTTACGTCATTGAAGTTCCCGCCACAGTCGGCGCTCCCCCATTGACGCAGGTTCTGCTTCAGCGTTGCGGTCCAGATCCCCGGCAGGGCGAGCTTATCCAGTTCGCTTTTCACAATATAGAAATCGAAGTAGGGCTCTCTGTTCCAGTCAGCAATTGTGGCTGTTCCGCCTGTCACAAAGCTGGCAAAGGTAAACACTTTATTGTTGATAAACATGTAGTGATCGCCATACACCTTGATATCCACCGTCTTGCTGGTGAGGGCATGCGTGAAACGTAAATTGATGGCATAGGGCGCGGCCGGGTTACCCGAGAACCAGACCGGAGAGTTCATGCAGGCCCCGTACGTGGCGTCGGTTCGGGACTGACAGGTCAGGGTATTACGTCCCCACTTTTGCGGGTCGGCGGTGTCAAAGCCGCCCGATTCATGCAACCAGATATCGAAACGTGCAGGCGGTGCCGTGCGATCGAAGCTGATCCCAACGCTGGTGTTTCGTCCCGCAGGGGCGCCCGCCAGCGTCTGGCCTGTCCACAGGCTTAACAACAGTAAAATAAAGAGGTACCTCATCACATCATTTCCCTTTAGTGAGGTTGTCGGCGTTCATGGCAGTTGGCCCGGCAGGTACCGATCGTCCGGCGAGCATCAGCTGTGCCTGCTGCTGGATGGCATCCGGCAGGGCCGAGAAGGTTAATTCCCGACAAGGAATTGAGCCGACATAGCGCACCACGTCGCGCATACTTTTCACGTTGAGTTCGCACTGATAAAACTGCTGCTGACGCACCAGGTAGAGGTTATGCAGCAGGGCATCGCTCTGGGCGCTGAATCCGCCGTTGCCGAGATCGCTCCAGCCGTTAACGTTCAGCGGCACACCACCGATAAACGGCGAATGACGCTCGTCGGTTAACTGGCCGAGCCAGGTGTAGCTTGCGGTGGTTTGCACATCCCGACGCAGCAGTTTGCCTGGCACCATAAACAGCGTTCTGCTGCCTGAACCTTGCGTGATCTCACTGCTGGCTCCCCGGGATACATCCAGCGATTCGTTAATCGTCAACGTGGTCTGCTGGTAGCCCGGTACGGCGAAGAGAGCGCGGCTATTACCCGGAATGTCTGCGCTCCCGCTGTTATCCAGCGACACGGCAACGCTCGGAGCCTGGGTATCAGTCGGTGTGGCAACGTTAACCGCGACGGCGGAAGCAGGGCGTCCGTCGCTCCAGCGGCCCAGCCACAGGCCAGAACGCGACAGCGCAAGTGTCGAGCTGTAGTTGCCGCTGGTGCTCAGCGTATGGCGTCTGTCCTGACGATCCCAGGCGTCGCTGACGGTCAGACTGCCGTTGCCATATCGCCCGCCCTGGCGCGTATAGGCTGAGGTATTCAGCGAGTCGCTGTTAATGCCTGATGCGCTAAGGCCGTACTCGTTTTCACCGCGTGCATCGCTGTACCAGTTATGCGCCACGTTGTAGCTCAGCTGATTTTTTTCACGCTGCTGGTGCTGCCAGGTCGCCCCCAGAGAGGTATAGCTAGACGCATCACCCTGACGGTTATGCGCCATGGACAGGCTCACGCTCAGGTAGCCGCCTTTGTCCCTGCCGTCGCGGGCATCATCGTTGCGCATGAAGAGGTTAACGCTACTGTTAATGTTCAGACCATGGGTGCTAAAGGCATTGCTCAGGCCTCCCTGCCAGGCCCGCGAGCGCGAGCGGGTCATATAGACCGATTCCCACGGCAAACCCGCATCGTGGCGATCGTCGCTATCCGGCAGCTCCCGGCGTGAAACGTACCGTCCTTCGTTGCGGTTATCCGAATAGCCGAGGCTCGCATACCAGGCGCCGACAGGGACGGAAAACATCACCGAGAGGGTGCGATAACAGCCGTTCACGGCATCAAACCCGGCTCTTCTGGTGTTGCAGTTTTCCGCTGATAGCGCGTTGCGATAGAGGCTTAGTGAAAAACCGTCGTTGTAGCTGATTTGCTGAATATTGCCGCGCTGGCCTTCGCTGCCGTAAAGGTAGCTAAACCGGGTACTCAGCACGCCGTCGATCGGGCCCGCGTTGAAGCCCCGGCTCCAGTCGAGCGCATTTTCCAGGAAGCGCTGGTTTTGCTTTATCGTTGCTCCGCTGGTAAGCGCTAAGGTCTCGGTGACGGGCAGGCGTACGCCCGCCTGCGCAACCGCGCTGGGTTCTTCGTTTTGATCGCTATTGTCGGTTTCACCCGCCTGCAGGAACCACTCGACGCGGTCGAATGGCGTAATGCCGGTTCGGGTAAACGGCACCTGCTCGGTACGCGTTAGCCGGTTATTTTCATAGACTGACAGCGTGACGGTGTAGCTCCCGTCCGGAAACGATCGCGTGTCGAGAGTTTGCGCCCCGGCATTCAGGTAAAAGCTGGCCAGCAGCTGACTGCCACGGCGGGCATCAATACGCGCGTCATGGGAAAGCAGCACGGTGATAGGGGTTCCCTTTGACTGCTGAACCGGATTTATCCACGCCCGTGTTGAGCCTGCGCGTACGCCGCGAATTTTCCCCAGCGGCAGCTGGCTGAGGTTGATATTTCCACCGGCATTACTGAACAGATCGCGGGTATCCATTTCGCCCAGCTGGACATAGTACTGGCGCAAGATATCCTGGCGGAACCAGGCATTGTTAACGGTGATTTCCTGTTGCTGCTGGTGCCTTGAACGCTGTCCCAGCCAGGTCCAGTCGAGGTTAACATAGCCGTCCTGCGTGAGCGCCAGCGCGCCATTGCCCTGCACGGTGGCTGACTGATAATCCCTGTCGGCAACAAAATTAACATTCTGCTGATGGATAAGCGCATTTTCGGTGTCCTGCGTGGGCTGATACCACTGATTTTCCGCGGTGGCTTTAGGCAGGAATTTCTTGTCTAAAAACAGGCTAATACGGGCGTTATTCTCGTCATAGATAATGGCCGCGCGGTCGGTATCAATGTAATCGCAGCCCGCTGCGGAGCTGTTGCTGCTGCAGGCCAGGTTGCCGTTACGGGCAAGCGGAACGGCCAGCGTGGCAGACACGGTGGCAACGAGAGCAGGGTCGTCGTTAAACCGTCGTTTGATGGCCGCTACAACGGTTTCAGGTGCGACAAAACTGACCGTTTCAAGCGTGATATCCGTTTCAAACAGGCCAAGCGACTCGCCATAGAGGTTTACCTCTGTCCACAGGCGCTGGGTTTTCGCCAGATCTTCAAAACCTGCCGGGACGGTCATCCCGGCACAGGCGAGTTGGATGGAAGCGGGTAACAAAGCAACAAAGAGGAGAGTATTTCTGTGAAACGCCATGAACGAGCCTCGACATCATCCTGACGTCAGAGGGTGGGCACCCTCTGACGTTATTCCTTAGGTGCTGTGGTGTTACGCACCGCCTTCCGTGGTCGTCGCTTGCGTCAGCATCAGGCTGACAACGCCGCTGTACTGACCGGTTTTCAGAATGCCTTTGGTGGTCTGAGAAATGGTCAGCGGCAGTACCGCTGAACCGTTTTCAATGCTCCCCGGGAACAGTTCGGTACCGGTATATTCAACATCGGCGGTAGAGAGGGTTTTATCGCCCAGCTTCACCGTCATTGGGATGGACTCAGCACCGTCGGCATTTGCCAGCTTCGCGGCACTCACCAGACGGACTTTCACGTTGCTGGTGGCGGAGTTAGACCATACCTTGGTATTCAGGCGGTAGCTTTCCAGACCGCGGCCTGGCAGGTACTGCATATCGATGCTTGCCGGCAGCGGCGTATTATCCGCCTGGGTCATATCCAGCTGTGAATCAACGCTGGCGTTGACGGTAATATCTTTTTGGAGCGCCAGCGCGCTAACGGACGTGGTCATCGCGGCAACAATCATCAGGGGTTTAAAATACTTACGCATTGATATCTCCATATTTACAAATGAGCACCCTGGCTCTTTAAACAAACCCTTTGGGGTCTTTACGGTAACGTCGTGTTATTGCACGACGGGTAAATCAGCTTCTTCAGCGGTTTTATTCACCCAGTTGAAGTAGCGGAATTTATATTTATGGCCTTGTGTCTTTGTGAGCGTTTTTAATTTCCGTTCGGTGTCCGGATAAATCGTCGCGTCTTCTTTAATCCATTTACACGACGAATTTGCGTCACAAATACCGATCTCTCTCAGCGGCACGCGCAGCGTACCGTTGTTTTTTAACGTCCCCCTGCGAGGGTCTATCGAGAGTGAAACCACACTTTTTTCCGGGGCGAGGTGGATCAGGGCGCCCCAGATGACATTGACGCCCAATGTCGCCTTCGCCGCAGCGCTTTCTGCCTGACCTGGAATAATGCTGTCAGGTTGCTTTACCCCTTCAAAATAGACGCGCCAGGTGGTCTCTTTTTCCGGTGGCGTGAGCGATACCAGACGAACGACGCGCATTGCGCCAGCCGCCAGGGCAAATTTTTCTGGCGTCACAACAACGCCACCTTCTTTCCACGAGGCCACATCAATCTCTTTTTCCTCGGCAGTGCCGGGATTAAGAATTTTCTTTTGCCTCACCCGAATGAACTGAATATCATCCGTTTTTGAAGCCACTTTTATTTGAGCCGCCCCGGACTTATCCACGTTAAGTTCCATCGGGTACACGCTCATATTGGCCATTGCCATTTCTGAGAAAAATGGTAATGACAGCGCGGCGACATAAAAGGCGGTTGTCATGTTCACTCTTTTTTTCTGTTTCACATTCTGCCTGCCTGCTCTGAGTTCATCGGTGGCGCGTTAACACCAGGACACCGTCTGCTTTCGTATCGCTTCAGGGCAGGGAAACTTTAACCAGAACAGCGGTTTGTGAAAATTTGTATTAATTAACTCGTTAAATACAGTTTTTTATCCTGCTTTTCTGTCTTTAAGGTTGTATAGTTAAGCGAAAATACCGCGACCAGGGATGGGAAGAAAATTCCTTCTGATTACAAAATAAGCAGATCAGGAGGTGATTTTCATGTCGATGTACCAGGGATTAAAAAGCATGCGGTAACAGCCGAGAATAAAAGATGTTTTTTATATGCAATAATTCGTTGTTATTCGATCCTGAATCACATGCAATAAGTCTTGTTGGACAACCCGAGTCTGTATTAACGCTTTCGGCACCGGCCGTTCGTCTTTTACAGGAGTTTATTAAGCACAGAGGTCGTGACCTTAGCCGGGATGAATTGATCGCTCGCGTGTGGGAAGCGTTCGGCTTTACGCCATCAGGAAATAATCTCAATAAAGCGGTAAGCGAATTACGTAAAAGCTTTCAGTCGCTGGGAGAGGGGCATGAATTTATCGTGACCGTACCCCGCTATGGATTTCGTTTTGAGGCCGATGTGATTTTTCAGCCTCGGGAGAATATTCAACCCGTTGATTCTCAGTCTCCGGTTGAACAGCAAGACGTAAAGCCGCGGCGCACATTCCTGAAAAGGGGGGCGATTACGGCGGTCGCGATCGTCGCTGCACTAGGGGGATGCCTGTACTTTAGCCGCCCGCAGGGGATAACCGTTCCGGCGAAACTCACGCCAGTTAAGGAAAAAATTGCGCGTTGCAGTATCTGGATAATTAACGATCATGGACGGCCGTTAGTGTTATCGAAATTAGCAAAACAGCTGGAGGCGAATAACGTGGCATGCGAGCGAGAAGAGTATAATATTTATTATTTCAGCGCCCGTTTTGCTATTTCCGCCGCGGATGAGGTTTTCATTGGTGCCTGCCCGGGAAGTAAAACCAGACTGTGCAAAACCATTCGTTATAAAAGCGGGGCTGAAAAATGAAAATAAAACTTATTTTTGGGCTGAGCGGTGTACTGGTTGGTGGTGCAATAGCGCTTTTTTACTATTCTGGCGGCCTGGGTAAAAAGGATGTGCTTGCCTGCAGTACAGAATTTAATTTCACGCGCAATGAGGGAAAAGCAAGTGAGGTGAAGGTCAATACCTTTGCTCAGTTCTATTTTCATCAGGATGGAACCGGGTTGACGACTTACAAAGGCGCGGCAAGGGCTGGCGGGCAATGTTTGATCGTTGACAGGGATGTCGACTTTACCTGGGAGCAACGGAAAGATGATAACGTCATTGTATTGAGCTACACCAAAACCTGGCGTCGACACAATGACAATACCCCGGATGCTCAATGGGGAAGCTTCGCCTATCCGACCGCACGTTACTACCTGACGATCTCTGAACTGTCGCCCGCCGTGTGGCTGATTCAGGACCGGCGTTATCCTACCTATATCTGCCGGGGAGAATAAGACAAAAAAAAGAGAATGCCATGGGCATTCTCTTTTTTCGTATCAGTGATGCAAATTAATCCCGGCTGGCGAAGCCCAGAATGCTCAGCAGGCTGACGAAGATGTTATACAGCGATACATACAGGCTCACGGTGGCGCGAATGTAGTTCGTCTCACCGCCGTGAATGATGTTGCTGGTTTCATACAGGATCGCGCCAGATGACAGCAGGATAAACACCGCGCTAATCGCCAGATGCAGGGCAGGCAGCTGCAGGAAGATGTTAGCCACCATACCAATCAGCACCACCACGATACCCGCCATCAGCATACCGCCGAGGAAGGACATGTCCTTACGGGTGGTCAGCACGTAGGCCGAGCAGCAGAAGAACACCAGCGCGGTACCGCCCAGCGCCATGCCAATCACGTCGCCCATACCGGCAGACAGATACGCGTTCAGAATCGGCCCCAGGATATAGCCCAGGAAGCCGGTGAAGGCGAACGCGGACAGAATACCGACCGGTTTATCCGCGGTTTTGTAGGTCAAGAACATCAGCCCATACATCCCCACCAGCGTCAGGATCAGCCCCGGAGACGGCAGCATCAGCACGGTGCTGGCGGTGGCAGTGATCGCCGAAAACGCCAGCGTCAGGCTGAGCATGAAATAGGTATTGCGCAGCACCTTGTGGGTACTGAGTAGCGATGTGCGGTCGCGTGAAGAAGTAATAATACGATCCATGAGTCACTCTCTTATGACAGATGTAATTAGCGGAAAGAATAGGAAACGGCGAGCCAGTCTCAAAGTGGTTTTACCCATCTTTACTCAGCACGTTAGCGAAGGAGATGGTTATTTCTTCTGCAGAAATGCATTTCACCAGAATGAACAGCGGTTTGAGAAAATTTACCAGATCAACCTCTTATAGGTTACTGAAAAATATTGCGTTATTACCCTTAGGGCGCTAAGAGTTATCTCCGGATCGTCATAAAACAGACAATAAGGCGAAGGACATGAAACCACAAACACGCACGCGCTTTACACTCTCTTTACTTACCGCCGGGATCCTGTGCGCCAGTACGGCATCCTGGGCGGCCAACGTCCCGGCAGGAACCGCGCTGGCAGAGAAACAGGAACTGGTCAGAAATAATGGCAGTGAACCGGCTTCGCTCGATCCGCATAAAGTCGAAAGCGATGTCGAATTCAATATTATCAGCGATTTATTCGAAGGTCTGGTGAGCGTCTCCCCGACGGGGGAAATTCAGCCCCGGCTGGCGGAAAAGTGGGAGAACAAAGACAATACCGTCTGGACGTTCCATTTGCGGCCGGGCATCACCTGGAGCGACGGGACAGCGATTACCGCAGAAGATGTGGTCTGGAGCTGGCAGCGCCTGATCGATCCTAAAACGGCGTCACCGTATGCCAGCTATCCGGGCAACATGCATATTGCCAACGCGGCCGATATTGCCCAGGGGAAAAAAGCCCCCGATACGCTGGGGGTAAAAGCGATTAACGACACCACCCTGGAAGTGACGCTCACGCAGCCAAACGCGGCTTTCCTTGCGATGCTGGCGCACCCGTCGCTGGTACCGGTGGACAAAGTGCTGATTGGGCGTTTTGGCGATAAGTGGACCAAGCCGGAGCATTTCGTCAGCAGCGGGGCGTATAAACTTTCTCAGTGGGTGGTCAACGAACGCATTGTGGCGGAGCGTAACGCGCGCTACTGGGATAATGCGCATACCGTTATCAACAAAGTGACGTATTTGCCCATCACCTCTGAGGCCTCAGATGTGAACCGCTATAAAGCGGGTGAAATTGATATTGTCTACACGGTCCCCATTAACCAGTTTGCCCAGCTGAAGAAAACCCTTGGCAGCGAGCTGGACGTTTCACCGCAGCTCGCGACCTATTACTACGAGTTCAACACCACGCGCCCGCCGTTCAACGACGCGCGCGTGCGTAAGGCGCTGAATATGGCGCTGGATAAAGACATCATTGCCGGGAAAGTGTTAGGGCAGGGGCAGCGTCCGGCGTGGCTGATTAGCCAGCCGGACATCGGTGGGGTCAAGCTGCAGAACCCGGATTACGCCAGCTGGCCGCTGGACAAGCGCATCGCGGAGGCGAAAAAACTGCTCAGTGAAGCGGGGTATAACGAAAGCCATCCTCTGCGCTTCAACCTGCTCTATAACACCTCTGAATCGCACCAGCGTATCGCGATTGCCGCCAGCTCCATGTGGAAGAAAAACCTCGGCGTGGACGCGAAGCTGCAAAATCAGGAGTGGAAAACCATGCTGGATACCATGCACACTCACAACTTTGACGCGGTGCGTTACGCATGGATTGCGGACTACGACGATGCAGCAACCTTCCTGAACAACTTCCGTACCGGCGACAGCGAAAATACCAGCCAGTACAGCAATCCGGAGTACGACCAGGCCCTGATCAACGCCGCGAAAGCGAAAACAGCCGGGGAACGGGGTAAATTCTACCAGCAGGCGGAGGATCTGCTTGGCCGTGATGTGCCAGCCATTCCGGTTTATCACTACGTTCGTACCCACCTGGTCAAACCGTGGGTAGGGGGATTCACACCGGATAAGCTCGGGTACTATTTCACAAAAGATATGTACATCAAAAAGCACTAAGAGGGCGGGCTGAATGTTATGCTGTTAAAATCGCCGATATGTCGTCAGTTCAACCGATTAAACGCGTTTTGGCTATTTTTACAGCGAACGATTGCAGCCACTCTTTACAGCACGCGGTGAGGTGTTTATAGTTCGCCTCACTTAGGAAGTGTGGCCGAGCGGTTGAAGGCACCGGTCTTGAAAACCGGCGACCCGAAAGGGTTCCAGAGTTCGAATCTCTGCGCTTCCGCCAGATATAAACCCCAGCTTACTCGTTAAGCTGGGGTTTTTCTTTTGGCGTGAATTTAAAACCTGACGTTTATGAACGGATAAACGCAAGAATGTCCGCGTTGATGGTCTCCGCATGCGTGGTGTGCATCCCGTGCGGGAAGCCTGGATAAATTTTCAGCACGCTGTTCGCCAGCAGCTTGTCCTGCAGAAGGGCGGCATTCTTATACGGTACGACCTGATCGTCATCGCCCTGCATTACCAGAACGGGAACCGTGATGGCTTTTAAGTCCTCCGTCTGGTCAGTCTCTGAAAACGCCTTAATCCCCTCATAGTGCGCTTTGGCACTGCCAATCATTCCCTGACGCCACCAGTTCTGAATCGTAACCTGTGAAACCTCCGCGCCATCCCGGTTAAAACCGTAAAAAGGGCCGCTGGCTACGTCGAGGTAAAACTGCGCGCGATTGGCTGCCAGCGCACTACGGAAGCCGTCAAACACCTCGATGGGTGTCCCGCCGGGGTTATTCTCTGTTTTGACCATCAGCGGGGGAACGGCGCTGACGAGCACCGCTTTGGCGACGCGCCCCTGCGGCTGGCCGTATTTCGCTACATAGCGGGCGACCTGGCCGCCGCCGGTAGAGTGACCGACATGCACGGCATTGTGCAGATCCAGGCTTTCAACCACGGCCGACGCGTCGGCCGCATAATGATCCATATCGTGACCTTCACTGACCTGATCCGAACGTCCATGACCACGACGATCGATAGCGATAACGCGATAGCCCTCTGCAAGGAAGAAGAGCATCTGGTTATCCCAGTCATCGGCACTCAATGGCCAGCCGTGATGGAAAACAATGGGTTGAGCTTCTTTCGGACCCCAGTCTTTGTAGTAAATGTTGACGCCGTCTTTCGTTGTTACGAATGCCATACCGCAGACTCCTCTGTTAAAAACAACACGACCCCTAAAGTGTAGGAGAAATCATATCAGCGGTGGGTTTCATTCCCGTGAAAGGTATTCATTTTGCATTCAGGGCTCTGGCGCGGTGCGCCAGAGCCCCCAGGGCGGGGTCATACAGAGGGGCTTAGCGGTTCTCTTCAATATAGCGGGCGAGATCTGCCGGGGTCTTCAACACCGTCGCTACGTCAGTTGGCGGGATCATACAGCCGTAAACGTCCTGCACTTCCAGCACCATATCGACTGCCAGAATAGAGTCGAGAATATCAGATTCAATCAGTTCATCGTGAAAGCCCACTTTACGGGATAATACTTTTTCGAACAGGGCGAGAATTTCGTTTTCCATTATGTTTCCTGGGATAATTAATGAGTGCGGGCGTAAGCGTCCAGCAATTTGCGGTCAATTTTGCCGTTAGGGTTCAGCGGCAACGCGTCTTTTACGATAATTTGTGTAGGCACCATATAGTGGGGAACCACTTTCGACAGCGAGGTTTTGATCGTGTCCGGTGCCATTTCCGTCACGCAGAACGCGGCAATACGCAGCACGCTGCCGCAGGGTTTCATCAGCGGCATCACTACCGCTTCATTAATGCCGGACATGGCCAGCAGACGGTTTTCGATCTCGTTGATTTCAATACGGTAGCCATTCAGTTTGACCTGACTATCGTTGCGACCCTGGCAATAGATCATCCCCGCTTCATAACCCAGATCGCCGGTCCGGTAGCCGCGACACGCGTCATCTTCCCGATGCAGTAATTTTGCCGCGTTCTCCTGCGGCAGGCCGAGGTAGCCGCGCATGACGTTTTTACCCCAGATAATCAGCTCGCCCTCGGCGGAAATGTCCATTCTGCTCTCCGGCATCATGACCCCCACCGGCAGCACGGCGCTGTCCTGGTTAAGGATCTCATCCGTAATTTCAACCACCGTCGTCGCGATGGTCGCTTCCGTTGGGCCATAGGAGTTGATGATTTTGGCCTGCGGGAAACGGCGGCGCAGCTGTTTAACCAGCGCTTTATTGAGCACTTCACCAATGAAGATAAAGACGCCGAGTTCAGGCAAATACTCGCTGTTAAACTGCGGGGACAGCAGCTGCTGGTAGGCAAAAGAGGGCGTGGACACCCAGGCGGAGACCGCGTTGCTTTTGAGTCGCGCCAGCCAGTTCTCTTTCTGAATATCCTCTTTGGCGTTGAGCACGATGTGTCCGCCCATCGCCAGGTTCGCCAGCAAAGGGATCAGGGAGAGGTCAAAGCTGAACACCGCGTGGTTCATCAGCACCGGTTTTGCCGGCAGGGAAAAATCCTGGCTGACCCATTTCATGAAGTGCCAGACGCTCTCACGTCCAATCTGCACGCCTTTCGGTTTGCCGGTGCTGCCTGAGGTAAACATGATATAGGCCAGATCCTGCTCTTCCAGGACCTTGCCCGCTTCACCGGTGGCAATAAACTGCCGGGTTGCCACGTCGTAATAGTAAGGGACACTGGCCAGGCTACAAATCTCCCGGAGCCGCTCCTGCGGGTAAATGCAATCCACCGGGATGTACGGAATGTTGTGCAACAGGCAGCTATAAATCGCCACGGCGAACTCGGCCTGCTGATGACCATATAATACGACCGGTGTGCCTTCGATAGGCTTGCAGCGTTGATAGCGTTCCGCCCAGTCCATCACGGCGGCGGAAAGCTGTAGCCAGCTGAGGGTTTCGTCGCTACCCGTGATGGCCAGCTGCTGCGGGGAGGCGGGATCGCGCAATGCCGCGCGTAAGAAATCCTGCAGTTCCTGCAGATCGGTGTGATTTTTCATAGAGGAGACATTCCACTAAAGATGTAAAGGGATCCTGCGGCGCTGCCCAGCGTCAGAATTCGCCCCAAAAACGCCACTGCCGGATACTGCAAACCACGGTGTAATGCCGGGCTGCGTTTGGCTGACCACAGCAGCATGTTGTGTGCGACGGAAATGGCGCCAAACAGCGCGCCGCTGATGACATAATGGCGTTCCAGGCCATTCCATGCCCCCATGCAGAACAGGGTGCAAAAAATACCGATATTTTGCGCCAGCGTTTTGTTCTGACGGAAAAAGTTGAACTTCATCAGGTTCATATAGACGGGCATAAACACCACATCGCGCAGCCATTCAGACAGGCTGATGTGGAAGCGCCGCCAGAAGTCCTGAGGGTTCTTTGCAAGCAGCGGCATATTGAAGTTTGCCGGAATATTCAGCCCGAATAAGCGCCCGGCACCGATGGCCATATTGCTGTAACCTGCAAAATCAAAGTACAGATAGGCGCTGTAAGCAATCGACATCACCACGCCGACGGTCAGCGAAAATGGCTTATGGCTCCAGGGCTGCACCACAAGCGAATCGATCAGCATGGCAAACAGGAACTTCTGGATGATGCCGGTGACGATCTGCTCTAACGCTGTTAAACATTGTTCACGGTTAAGGGTGAATGCGGGTTTATTCACATCGCTCATCCATGTCCGCCAGCGGTACATCGGCCCGGCCAGAATAATAAAGGGCATAAAGAGGTAGCAGAAATAGTGCAGAATATTCTGGCCCTCTTTTTTACTGCGATACAACAGCACATCCACCGCGCGAAAGGTCATAAAAGAGAGACCGATCATGCCGAGATGGTGATTAAAATGTAATTTCACCAAAAACAGTGGCAGCAGCGTTAACACGATCGCCTGCCAGGTTTTTAACCATCCTTTTTCTTTTAACGTGGCGAAAAGATAAAAACAGCCAAAAACGATCGCCGGAATACGATAATCGCCCTGAAAAATATAGCCCCAGCCTAATGCTGTCAGGACGACCAAGGACGATAACCAGGTCAGGCGATGGCGCAGCAGGCGATTAATCAGCGCAAATACCCCTGCCGATGAAAATAAACAGACAAAAAACAGTCCTGAGCTGTACATCATTCGGCCTCAGAATTTCTGATATTCAAAATGCAGTTGCATACTCATGCTGTCATCGACAGCGGTCCACGCGACGATGGTGATCCCAAGCAGGAGATAAAGGATAAACAGACGGATCGCGATTTTCATTATTTAAAACTCTGTGCAATAAAGCGAAGCATAGGCACCCAGGCCAGTTCAGTCGGGTGCAGTCGGTCCCAGTTCCAGCCATTCTGATAAGGCATAGCGTACATATCTAAATAAGGGATCTGGTTCTCTTTCAGAATGGATTGAATTTGCTTATCGTACGGGCGGAAAGTGTCGGTATGGTAAAGCGCCCACGGGTTAACCGGGTCGACGATAGCAATGACCTGCACGTGATGTGCCTTCAGCAGCTGGACGGTTTTCCTGAACGCAGCGAATTGGCCGGGCACCACCGGCGTGTCATCCCACTGCTGCGGCTTACCGTCCTCTTCGTAAATCGTTTTGTCCATCCACAGGGTCGCCGCGCTTTGCTGGCGAACTTTATTTAATTCACGGGCATTCGCCAGCTCTTTATTCCAGTCCGGAGTCATGTGGGTGGTTGGCTGTTGCGGCCAGGGTTGCGCCGTCTCAGGCCTGATATTGAGCAGCGACAGCCAGTCGTTTTTTATCAGGGTACAAATATTAGCGAACTGGAAACCGATCTCATCCCAAATCAGATCGGGGTGCCAGCCGAAGACACGCATTTGCCCAAAGGTTAAATGGCTTATCTCTTTAGCATCAATATGTTTTAAATAATTCACGAGGATCGGACGTGCCTGCGGATCCTTCATCAGGGGATCAAAAACAGAGCCCGGAAAATTATCCGCATAGATAGCGGGTGGCAGACCTTTTGAGTAAAAGCTGTCAGGTGCCAACAATAAAACCACTTTACTGTTTGCGTTAAGGCTATTTTTAAAACGTGAAAACAGTAAAAATTGTGTTTCATCATCGACAAACGCATCGCCATACGCCACGACGGGTTGGTGTAATTGCTGATTAAAATAATGATAGACCGCGTAATGTTCATCTTCGGAGGTGGCAACTTCAGAGGCACCAATGAAGAAAATGGCATTCCCCTCCAGGGCATGGGAAATGGTGGCAATTTTTTCCGCTTGTTCTTTCGGTGTGCCCGCCATGGATTTGATCAGCGGCTGGAATTTAAGCGGCGGATCAAAGCTGGTCACCAGCGGGTGAATGCTGAGGAATAAAATGGCCAGGGCTGCCATCAGGATATGTAAGCAAAACGTATTTTTGATTTTCATCATTAACCAGTAAGACTACATGGCGGCAATTTTCTAAAATCCGTTAATAACCGGCTTTATAACAATTACACAACAAATGGCCGTCTATTTTGGGGCATTCTATACCAGAGCGATTTAGAAGGATGAGCGTTGCCGTGTAACGGTATGTACAAGTGGGAGAGAGCGACGCGGGGATCGGGGAATGAGCGATTTTTTGCGCAGTTAAACGCCAGGGCGTAGAAATAGAAAAATTCCTGCTTTACAAGGCGCTAATAGATGTTTATAGTGCGCCTCACTTTGGAAGCGTGGCCGAGCGGTTGAAGGCACCGGTCTTGAAAACCGGCGACCCGAAAGGGTTCTAGAGTTCGAATCTCTACGCTTCCGCCAAATTCGAAACCCAGGTCGTTATGCGACCTGGGTTTTTTGTTTGTTAAAACCGCCTTAACCGGGAATTCTGGTGCCGGAGTTACTCCGTCGATACTGCAGCGGCGTCTGACGCATCATCTTTTTAAAGCAGGTAATGAAATAGGTCACCTCGCTAAACCCCACTGCCAGTGCAATGGCGTCAACAGGCTCATCGCTGTACCGTAAGAGATCGCAGCTGCTTTTAATCCGCCGGGTCAGCAAATATTCGTGGATGCTACCGCCGGTCTGCTGGCGGAAAATGCGTGAGGTATAGCTTCGCGAGAGCCCCAGGTCGTGCGCTAACCGATCGAGCGAAAACTTGCTGGCATAGTGGGCTTCGACCCAGCTCATTATCCGCGAGGCGACGGTCTGCTGGCGCGGCGGGTAGGGCTGCGGCTGCTCGGGCAGACATGTCATCAACTGCATCACCAGAAATGCCACCTCGCAGGCTTCGGTCTGCGCGTTGTCCTCCAGGCGCTGAAACTGTTCAAGTATTCTCTCAATAAACGCCGCGTGCGTGCTGAGATCGTAAATTTGTGCCGGGAGATTGCTGGCGGCCAGCGAGGCGAAGCGGGCCTGATGGCGCGGAAAGGTGCTGAGCGCACTTTCGACGACCGATTGCGCAATGTGCATGGTGGTGCGGTGATAGGGGTTCTTATCGCTATGATCGACCTGCACTTTGTGCAAACGGAAGGGCGGGAAAACAAATAAACGCCCCGGACGGGCGGTGTAGTGCTGATTGTCCACCACCACGATGCCATAACCGCTGGAAATATAGAGCAATTCAACGCACTGATGCCAGTGGTAGTAAACCGCGCTGGTGGTGTACATGCGGTTAAATGAAATGGCCTGCCGATCGAGCGTAATGCGTTCCAGCAGTTGCGTTTCACCCATTTGACCTCCAGGACAACAGATTTAAATTTTTAGACCATCATTTGTAATTTATCCCTCTCTCGATCGACAAAATCCAGCAAAAATGAAATGCCGGTTTAATTTTGTGAGTCTGCTCACTCAGCACCGGGAATAAAAGCGGTTACTCTTCATTCAGACGTCGCACTCGTGGCTTTAAAAAGCCAAATAACAATAACTTATCTCTACCCTCGTGTTATGCGGGAGGACCCTGTGCAACCTGAAAATATTCATCTGGATAACCCACTGACGAGCCGTGATGAGGTACTGCGGCTGGTTAACGATATGCTGAACGCGGTGACGCCTTATTTTAAAAAAGACGCCAGCCGCATTGATTTAGCGAACTTTACCGCTCACTACGGCCAGCAGGTCGCGAGCATGGAAACCTTTTCCCGTCTGCTGTGGGGCATCACGCCATTGTTGGCTGGCGGCAGCGAGCCGCAACACTTCTCTTTCTATTTACAGGCGATAAAAAACGGCACCAATCCGCAGCATGCTGATTACTGGGGCGATGTCGGTCCTTTCGATCAGCGAATCGTCGAAATGGCGGCTTACGGGTTACTGCTGGCGCTGGCGGGCGAAACCGTACTGGCACATTTCACTGAGACGGAGAAAGAGAATCTATGGCGCTGGCTAAAGCAGTGCGAGACCCAGGATATCCCCGATAACAACTGGCACTTCTTTCCGATTCTGGTGCAGGTTGGCTTCCATTATTGTGGCATGCCGACCCATCCGCAGGCGCTGGAAAATCATTTCGCTGCCATGGAGCACTACTATCTTGGCGATGGCTGGTACTCCGATGGTCCGGGCCGGCCGCGCGACTATTACATCTCGATGGGCTTCCATTTCTATGGACTGATTTACGCGAAGCTAATGGCCGATGTCGATCCAACGCGGTGCGCAACCCTGCGCGATCGCGCCGCGCGTTTCTCCTCTGACTTCATTCATTTCTTTGCCGAAGACGGCGCGGCGATCCCGTTTGGCCGTAGCCTGACCTACCGCTTTGCCGAGGCGGCGTTCTGGAGTGCGGCGGCTTTCGCCGGGCTGGAGGTCTTTTCGCCGGGCGTGATTAAGGGCATCGTGCTGCGCCATCTGCGCTGGTGGCTGAAGCAGCCGATATTCGACCGCGACGGCATACTGAGCGTCGGCTACAGCTACCCGAATCTGGTGATGGCGGAAGACTACAACGCGCCGGGTTCACCGTACTGGGGCCTGAAGACCCTGCTGGTACTGGCATTAGATGAGGGCGACGCTTTCTGGCAGGCGGCCGAGCTGCTGCTGCCGCCATTGCCCGCGCAGCACACGATAGCCCACGCGGATCAGGTGGTGGTGCATCAGGCCGATCACCTGTGGATGCTGACGTCCGGCCAGCTGGAGCTGAACAACTTCGTGAATACCGAAGCGAAATACTGCAAATTTGCCTATTCCACCCGCTTTGGCTTCACCCTCGAACGCGGGCGCTATGGCCTGAACCATGCCGCACCCGATTCGATGCTGCTGCTGGCCGAAAAAGATAACTACTGGCGTGGCCGCCGTGAATGCCAGCACGTGGTCACCGCCGACGGTACCATATACAGCCGCTGGCTGCCGTGGCGCGACGTGGTGATTGAGAGCTGGCTGCTGGCGCTGGGCGACTGGCAACTGCGCGTCCATCGTATCAATACTCAACGCGAGCTGGATTGCGCGGAAGGGGGCTTTAGCCTCGCGAACCGCCCACAGCCGCAGGCGCAGGAGATGGAAAGCGCCTGCTGGTTACGCAATGCCCAGGATGCCTCAGCCATTTTCTGTTTACATCCGCACGCCCGCCGCGGCGAAACGGTGGTGACGCCGCCAAACAGTAATCTGTTGTTTGCCGAGCGCGCGGCAGTGCCGCTGCTGCGCGGTGAACTCGATCCCGGCACGCATTTGCTGATAAGCGCGGTGTGGGCGGGAAATGCCGCAGGCTTCGATCCGCAACACTGCCCGCAGGCCTTCATTAGCGATGACGCGGTACGCTTCGTGATGGCACGACAAGAAACGACGCTCGTTCTGGCCCCGGAGACATCGCTATGAGCACATCATCGTCCGTACGCGCCGCACAGTACAAAATGAGTACCTTTATTTTTCTCTACTTCTTCACCTGGTCATCCAGCTTTGGCCTGTACGCCTTGTGGCTGAGCCAGAAAGTGGGCCTCGATAGCATCACTATCGGCAGCGTGTTCGCCATCAATGGCGTCTTCGCGGTTGTCCTGAAGCCAGTGTATGGCTACATCATGGACAAAATCGGCATGAGCAAGTGGCTGCTCTATTTTGTCTGCGCCATTTCTGCGCTGATGGCACCGTTTTTTGCGCTGGTGTACCAGCCGCTGCTGGAAAGCCATGCGATGGCCGGGATTATCATCGGCGCGCTGTATCTGAGCCTGGGCTGGTACGCTGGCGTTGCGGCGTCTGAATCTTACGCTGACCGCTTTAGCCGTCTGTACGGGCTGGAGTTTGGCCGCATCAGAATGTGGGGTTCGCTGGGCTGGGCGATGGCGGCTTCGGTCTCCGGGCTGTTGTTTAACGTCACGCCGCTGGCCAACTTTCTGCTCAGCAGCGGTACCTCGGTACTGATGCTGCTGGTGCTGATTAGCCTCAAAATCGGCGATGAGCAGCTGCGTAATAACAGCGTTATTTCCGCCAATAAGATTGTCTTCGCCGATGTGCTGATGCTCCTGAAAAACCGCAAATTCTGGATGTTCAGCCTCTACGTCGCCGGGGTGGCGTGGATGATGTTTATCGCCGAACAGCAATTCCCGCGCTACTTCGTATCATTCTTCGCCACCAAAGAGCAGGGAAATGCCTGGTACGGCTACCTGAGCACCGTCCAGTCGGGTATGGAATTCCTGATGATGATGTGTATCCCGTGGCTGGTGAATCACTACGGCGCCAAGCGCGGCCTGGTGTTCTGCGGCTGCGTGGTCGGGGCTCGGCTGATCGCCTCCGGACTCACCAGTGACCCGATAGTGATCTCTATCATCAAACCGTTTTATGGCGTCGAGATCGCGCTGCTGCTGATCTCGGTCTTCAAATACATCGCCGAACATTTCCATCGTCGGGTTAACGCCACGATGTACCTGCTGGGCTACCAGGCGATGATTTACGTGGGGTCGATTGTGGTCGCTCCACCTGCTGGCTATCTGTACGACAGGATAGGCTTTGAGCATACCTATCTGCTGATGGGCTGCTGCGCCCTGATATTTACGCTGATTTCCGCCTTTACGCTGTCGCGCTGCCAGTCGAAGTGCGATGTCTCACGCCCCTTTGCTCCGGCATTAGATTCCGCCCCGGTTGAACCGGCCAAACATTAATTCAGGAGTTGTTATGACCAAATCTGTTATCACCGAAGCGCTGCGGCCGATCGAACTGCATCAGGTCGATCGCCTGGCCCTGAGCCAGAAGCTGGAAGCGGCGTTAAACCGCGTAACGCGCAAGCTCGACAAAAATATTGTTGCCTTCGGCGATAAATTCCCCGGCGAAGCCTGTGAGAAGGGCGTCTGGCCGCGCACCGATAACGTGGAATGGACCACCAGTTTTTGGCCAGGCCAGCTGTGGCTGGCGTGGGAGATGACGGGCAAAGCGCATTATCGCGACGCCGCCGAGCGCTATTTACCGTCGTTCGCCCGGCGTATTGAGCAGCGTATCGACACGGCAACGCACGATCTTGGTTTTCTCTATTCGCTCTCCTGCATCAGCGCCTGGCGCCTCACCGGCAACGAAGCCGCTCGCCGGTCGGCGCTGCTGGCAGCCGAGCGCCTGATGGAGCGTTTTAACCCAACGGCCAGGATTATCCAGGCATGGGGTGATTTAAACGACCCGGAGCAGCAGGGGCGAATGATCATCGACTGCAACATGAACCTGCCGCTGCTGTACTGGGCCAGCGAACAGACCGGAGATCCACGCTATGCGCAAGCGGCGACGGCTCACGCCGGACAGGCCGCGAACTATATCGTGCGGGAAGATGCCTCGACGTATCACACTTACTATATGGATGTCCAGACGGGTGAGCCGCGCTTTGGTAATACCCATCAGGGTTACAGCGACACCTCGTGCTGGTCGCGCGGGCAGGCATGGGGCATTTACGGCTTCCTGCTCAGCTATCAGCACACCGGCGATAAGCAGATGGTTGAGCTGTCACGCAGCCTGGCACATTACTTCCTCAACCGTTTGCCGGAAGATGATGTGTGCCACTGGGATCTGGCGCTGCTCGGCACCGACGCCGTGCGCGACAGTTCAGCGGCGGCGATTGCCGCTTGCGGTCTGCTGGAGCTGGTCAAGGCGCTGCCGACGCTCGACGCAAACCGTGCGTATTACGAAGAGATGGCGCTGCGTATTGCGCTGTCGCTGACCGATAACTACCTTGCCCACGACGACGATCCGACCGAAGGGCTGCTGCAACACTCGGTTTATCATATGGGCAGCGGCAAGGGGGTCGATCAGTGCTGTAGCTGGGGAGACTATTTCTATCTCGAGCTGCTGGCGCGGCTGCGACAGATTTGGCACCCGTACTGGTAACTCTGAAGCCATGGAGAGCAAAATGAAAAGCGTAGCCGTGCTATTGGCCCCCGGTTTTGAAGAGGGGGAAGCGATCGTCACCATCGATATCCTGCGTCGCCTGAATATTACGGTGCAGACGATTGCCTGCGGCGAGAGCCGCGAAGTGGTGAGCTATCACGCCATCTCAATGGTGGCGGACAGCACCCTGAAGGCCAGTTTCGATTGCACCTTTGACGCCGTAGTGTTACCGGGCGGCCCGGAGGGCAGCGTTAACCTGGCGAAAAGCGCGGAGGTCATCGCCTTCGTCCGCCGCCACGATGAAATGGGCAAATATATCTGCCCGATTTGTTCCGCCGCCGCCCGTGTGCTGGGCGGTAACGGGCTGCTGAAGGGGCGCCGCTACGTCTGTTCCGGCGATCTGTGGAAAACAGTCAGCGAGGGCAGGTACGTCGATGCCGAGGTGGTGGAAGACGGCAATCTGCTGAGCGGTCGCGGCCTGGGTAACGTATTTGATTTCGCCTTTACCCTGGCGGCGCGATTACAGGGCGATGATGCCCTGGCGCGCGAGCAGGCCAGCCATATTGAGTACGCGTGGCAGGATAGCGATCCCGTTTACGGGCTGGCAAAAAGCGATGTGTGAGTTTCGCCCGGCGGCGCTACGCTTGCACGGGCCTATAATGAATAGTGCAATATTTTGATATTGTTACGGATTGTAGGCCGGGTAAGCACAGCGCCACCCGGCAAGAAGGCCCGCTAAAATGTTGATGTCGTTTTACAGCCCAATCACCAGCTCCCCCGAATGGCTCCGCGAGCAGCACAGCGCCACCTGCTGGTTTGTTGCGCCTTTTTCCGCCTCCGACTGCACGCTGTCCCGGTGATCCACCACGCCGTCAATCACCGGCGTCAGGCAGGCGCCGCAGATCCCCATTTCACAGGACAGCGGTACGTCTACGCCGTTTGCCTGTAAGACCTGGGCAATGGTTTTATCCGCAGGCACCGGCCAGCGCTCCCCGGTGGAGGCCAGTTTAACGGTAAAGATCTCGCCGGTTTCATGACCAGCGGCAGGCGCAGCAGGCTGAAACGCCTCGCTGTGAATGTGGGCGTTATCCCATCCCTTCGTCGTTGCCACATTGCGGACTTTCTCCATAAAACCCGCAGGTCCGCACACCCAGGCATGCAGTCCCGCTTCCGGTATGGGGAGATGTTCTGCCAGCGCTGAGCGGGGGCTGAGGGTATGAATGATGCACTCACCGTACTTTGAGAGTTCCCGAACAAACGCCGCGCTTTCGCGATTTTTAACGTAATAATGCAGCGTAAACGGCGTTCCGGCCGCCTTCAGCTGCAGGGCCATCGCAAACAGCGGCGTAATGCCAATGCCCGCAGCCAGGAGTAAAACCCGCTCTGCCTGAACGAGCGGGAACAGATTGCGTGGGGCGGAGATCGTGAGTTTCTGTCCAGGCCGCAGCGTCTCGTGAACGTAGCGCGACCCGCCGCGCGAGGCGGTTTCGCGCCCCACGCAGATAAGATACCCTTCGTCCTCACAGGCTCCGGTCAGGGAATACTGGCGCATCAGGCCGCAGGGCAGGTGCACATCAATATGCGCGCCGGGCTGCCACGCCGGTAGCGCGGCGCCGTTTTCCGCCACCAGCCTGACGGCGAGGCTTTTATCCCCCTCACGCCACAGCCCATCAACGATAACGCTCAACATATTGGCCTCCGTCATACCAGGAAAAATTCGCCGAATCCCATCTTTTTCAGTCCCCGACGGTAGGCAATCGAGCTTTTATCCGCCGGGATATGGGCTTCGAGCGTCAGATCCAGCGGCAGGCTTTCCGGGCGCTGGGTTTCGACCATCAGACGGTCTTCTTCAAAAATACGCAGATTGAAGGCATGCACATCTTCCACCGGAATATGCAGATCGAAGTTGCGCGCGATAGGGGCAAACATCCGGGTCACCCGCGATGATACCGGCGACGCGGCGTTCATAATCACCAGTCGGGATTCCCCCGGGAAATGGATCGTCAGCGTGGCGGTAAACGGCAGATGCATTTCAAAATGACGCAGCCACTGGAAGCCCTCCGGAGCCTGGACGTCTGAACTGGCGGGATAGTTGCTCACGGAACTCCAGTAATCGGCCACGAAACCGAACGGCGTCTCCTGCGGCTGATAGGTGGGAACCAGCTGATTATTGGGATCGGCAAAGGTATCGGTGTGGATCCAGGCAAAGTGCGCCACGTCCAGAAATCCTTCCACCTGGCGACCGGCGAAGCCATTCACCTCGAACGCCGGGCAGTTAATCTGCTGGAATCCGTCGTCATCCCAGTGCGGCATGGCGGGCAGCGGTACCGGATTGTCCGGGTCAAAGGCCAGACAGGTCCAGATCAGGCCAAAGCGCTCCTCCACGGCGTAGTTAATCAGGTTCAGCTTCGCCGGAACGGGCTGGTCGGGGCTGGACGGGATACGGTTGCAGCGCCCGTCCTCTCCGAAGCGTAAGCCGTGGTACGGACAAATAATGCCGTGCTCATCGTGAAAGCCCAGCGTCAGCGGCACGCCGCGGTGCGGACAGACATCCCGGGCGACCACGACCTGGTCGTTAATCCGGTAAATGACCAGCTGTTCATCCAGCAGGGTTGCTTTAACCGGTGCCGGGCCGATGTCGCAGGCGCGTGCAACCGGATGCCAGCATTTCGCCAGGCGCAGCCAGTCCTCTGGCTCAAAGGTACAGTGGGCGGGTGGAGTCGGTTCTCTTTTCATCGTTGTCCCTCTTGTTCAGCCTAACGGGCCGCCCTGAATGGTTTCGCACAGACCGTTGATGATGCGCTCCCCGGTCTCCTCTTTCAGCTCCTGATACCAGGCCTGCGTCAACGTCATGTCTTTGCCGTGGGTGACGTCGCAGCGTTTGCGCGCCTTCAGCACCAGGTCACGCACCCGGTCGCAGCGCAGCGCTTCGTACTGTCGCAGCGCCAGCGTAATGTTGTGGTTCTCTCGCAGGCATTCGCCCAGCACCACGGCATCTTCCATCGCTGCACAGCCGCCCTGGCCGATATCCGGCGTGGTGCTGTGCCCGGCATCGCCAAGCAGCGCGACGTTGCCGCGCACCAGGGTATCGAACGGTTCGATGTCGTGGATTTCAATCCGGTTAGTGGTGTCAGGATCGAGCGCGGCGATAAGCTTTTGCACCGGCGGCGCCCAGCCGCGGAAGTAGCCCGTGAGATCGGCACGCAGGGTGGTGCGATCTTCTGCCAGACCCGCAGGGAGCGGCACGTCAAAGAAGAAGTAGAAGCGTCCGCCGGAGACGGGCATCAGCGATACGCGTTTGCCCTCACCAACGAAGGTGGTCCACTGGTGCGCCGGGGCAATCTCTTCATCAATCTTCACCAGCCCGTTCCAGTTCACGTAACCGGCGTAGCGGCGCTCCGGCGTATAACCCAGCACATACGGACGAACCGCCGAGTGGCTGCCGTCGGCGGCAATCAGAAAATCCCCGGTTGCCGCGGTGCCATCGGTGAAGGTGACGCTCACGCCCGCGTCATCTTCCCGGACACGTTCGACGCGCTTGCCAAACTGCACGTTATCGCGCCCCCAGAAGTCCAGCATTTCGCGCTGAAGTTCCGCGCGCGAGACGGGGCAGGGACGCCCGCCGGTGCGCTCGACCAGCGGCGCGAGGCTAAAGCGGGTCAGGGTATCGCCGCGCCGGTAATCTTTGTAGGCCATAAAACGCATCGGCCCGCCGTACGTCTCGATGATGTCGCCCATGCCGAGGTGCTGCATGCATTTCACGCCGTTAGGCCAGATGGAGATGGCCGCCCCGACGGGCTTGATCGCTTTGACGGCTTCAAACACGGTACAGTCGATGCCCGCTTTCTTCAGCGCAACAGCGGCGCTCAGGCCGCCAATTCCCGCACCAATAACGATTGCTTTCATGCTTCTCTCCTTTTGCAGGGTGTAAAGCCATTCAGCAATTTGCGTACCAGGCTGCAAAGGGATGAAAACGGCGTTGAGAAGGGCAGGTTTGCACTGCTAAGGTGCACAGACGCGGTGAGCTTGCCTTTTTTTGAATCAAAAATTTCCAGTTGAGCTATACGGAATCAACTGTTTCACGCTCAGGCAAGGAGTGGCGTGGTTTGTGCAATGACCTGAAAGAGGATAATCAAGGAGATACTATGATCGCACTGCACGACTTTAATTGGCTTCCTGAGAAAGAGGCTCTCGCGCTACTCCACCCCTGCGTGGCGATCCCCGGCTGGGCTGAAGCCCTGGTGCGCGGGCGGCCCTATTCCCGCCGGGAAGACGTGTTCAGTACGGCACTGGCGCTGACGCAACGCTGGGATGAGACGGCGTTAACGCAAGCCCTGAGCGCCCATCCGCGTATCGGGGAAAAGCCAGCGGGTTCCCAGGCGGAGGCAGCACTGTCGCGGCAGGAACAGGGCGCGGTGAATGACCGCGATGCTGCCCTGACGCAGGCGTTACGGGAAGGAAACGCCCGCTATGAAGCCCGTTTCGGACGGGTCTTTCTTATCCGCGCGAAGGGCCGCAGCGGAGAAGAGATCTTACAGGCGCTGAACGCGCGGCTGGAAAACAACGATACGCAGGAAGTATTGACCGCGCTGGAACAGCTGCGGGAAATTACGCTGCTGCGGCTGGAAGGAGTCATTAGCGAATGAGCACACTCAGCACCCATATTCTCGATATTTCAACGGGGAAACCCGCCGAGGGCGTGACGGTTCATCTTGAGCGGGACGGGGAGATCATGGCGACTGGCGTCACGAACGCCAGTGGGCGCATCACAGAATTCGTCCCGAACCTGGCAAAAGGCCGCTACCGGCTGGTGGCCGAAATCGGTAAGTGGTTTAGCGACACAGGCCGCGAGACGATCTATCCCTGCGCGCAGATTGAGTTTGTGACGGGAGAATCGGCAGACGAGCATTTCCATCTGCCGTTTGTGATTGCGCCCGGTGGCTGGTCAACCTACCGGGGCAGCTGACCACACCTGCACGCCGTTGACCCAGGTTTCGCTGATGTTGCGCTCATCGCCCAGGGTCATCAGCACAAAGAGCTGCTCGTAAATGTCCTGGCAGCGGCGATTGCGCAGGCGCTGCAGCGGCGTTACGTCCGGGTCGATGACGACGAAATCCGCCTCTTTGCCGGGCGTGAAGTTGCCAATCTTCTCGTCAAGCCGGAGGGCGTGCGCGCCGCCCAGCGTGGCGTGATAAAACGCCTCGCTGGCGCGGAGACGGTAGCTCTGGAGCTGACCCACCTTGTACGCTTCCCCCAGGGTACGCAGCATGCTGAAGGTGGTGCCCGCGCCCACGTCAGTGCCGATGCCCATCCGCACTCTGTGCTGCCAGCAGGCGGGCAGGCGAAACAGCCCGCTACCGAGAAACAGGTTCGAGGTGGGGCAAAACGCCACCGCCGAACCGGTGTCATGCAGGCATTGCCACTCGCTGTGGTGCAGGTGGATGGCGTGGGCAAATACGCTGCGCTCGCCGGTCAGGCCGTAGTGGTGATACACGTCCAGATAGCGTTCATGCTCCGGCCAGAGGTCGCTCACCCAGGCCACTTCGTTTGGGTTTTCGCTCAGATGGGTTTGCAGCCAGGTATCCGCAAACTCCTCTCTCAGCAGGCTGACCGCGGCGAGCAACTCGGGAGATGACGTCGGAGCAAAGCGTGGCGTAATGGCATAGCCCAGCCGCCCCCGGTGATGCCAGCGCTGGATCAGCTCGCGCGTCTGCCGGTAGCTCTGTTTCGCGTCCTCGCTCAGGTAGTCCGGCGCGTGTCTGTCCATCATCACCTTCCCGGCGATAAGGCGCATGTTGAGGCGCAGCGCCTCAGTAAACAGCGCCTCGACCGATTCCGGATGCAGCGTGCAGAACACCAGCGCGGTGGTGGTGCCATTGCTCACCAACTGGTTAATGAAAAATTCGGCGATCTCTTTCGCGTAGGCTTCATCGGCAAACTGGCTCTCCACCGGGAAGGTATAGGTGGTCAGCCACTCCAGCAGCTGCTCGCCAAAGGCGCCGATCATCTCCGTTTGCGGATAATGCACATGGGTATCGATAAAACCGGGCAGCAGCAGCTTGCCGCGCAGGTCAGTGTAGCCTTTGTGCGGGTCAAGATACTGCTCGCCCTCCTGCCACGCCATGTGCGCCAGAATGTGGCCATTCTGAATAAACAGCAGCCCGTCCTCAAGGTAGCGCGCGTGTTCGGCAATGGTGTCTGCGCTGTCGCAGACCTGGGCAATGTCAAAAAATGTACCGCGTATCGCAGTCTGGTATTCCATCATGGTTCCTGCCTTCGTGTTTGCGTAGCGGGGTGAGAAAGCGCAGCAAGAACAGTGCCAGAATGAACGGGCCGCAGTTACGCTGCGGCCAGAGGAGGAGGGAAGGGTTACTCTTTTTGCGTTGCCACGCGGGAGCTGAACGTCGTCGCGCCTGCTGTCTCGCGATCTTCCCGCGCCAGCCAGCGGTAGGTCACGCCGCCGAGGAAGACGCCGATGAACCAGCTGAAGTTCGCCACCTCATGCAGGGCCGGGATAAAGCTAATCACCAGGCCCACGGCAACGGACGGGATCAGCGCGCCGATGGCTTTCGGGTTAAAGCCGTTGCGATACCAGTATTTGCCCTTTGGCGTGTCATCGAACAGGTCGTCAACCGACACCTTGCCGCGTTTAATCAGGTAGAAATCGGCAATCAGTATGCCGAACAGCGGGCCGATAAACGCCCCGAGCACGTCCAGGGTGTAGTGGATTAACTCCGGTGAGTTGAACAGGTTCCACGGGGTGAGCAGGATCGAGCCGACGGCAGCAATCATTCCCCCGGTGCGGAAGCTGATCTTCTGCGGCGAGCAGTTAGAGAAATCAAAGGCTGGCGAGACAAAGTTCGCCACAATGTTAATCCCGATGGTGGCGGTGATCATCGTCAGCAGGCCAATCGCCACGGCCAGATCGTTACCCACACGGCTGACGGTTTCAATCGGGTCGGTGATCATGCGGCCAAACAGCGACTGGGTACCGGAGACAATCACCACGGTGACGATGGAGAACAGCAGGAAGTTAAACGGCAGACCCCAGCGGTTACCGCGGCGGATCTCCCCCATGCTTTTCCCGTAGCGGGAGAAGTCACCAAAGTTGAGCAGCGGGCCGGAGAAGTAGGAGACCACCAGCGCGGTCGCGGTGATCATCTGCCAGGTTTGCTCGCCCGCGGTCAGGGATTTGCTGGCGAGGGTAAAGGAGATCCCGTCAAAACCGGTCTTGTATACAATCCAGCCCGCAAGGGCCAGCATCACTACGTAGACCGCCGGACCGGCGATATCAATGAAGCGCTTGATGGCGCTCATCCCGTGCCAGAAAACCATCGCCTGCAATACCCACATGATGGCGAAGCAGATCCAGCCCAGATGTGACAGGCCGAGGAACGCGCCGGTGGTGAGTGAAGAGAGCGACGGCCAGAACTTCAGTGCCACCAGCATCAGGGCGTTGGCGGCCAGGTAGGTCTGGATGCCATACCACGCAAAGGCGATAAGCCCGCGGATCACCGCCGGAATGTTCGCCCCAAAGACGCCGAACGCCTGACGGCTGATCACGGCATAGGGCACGCCCGCCATCTGGCTCGGTTTTGCGACCAGGTTGGCGCACAGTTGCACAATACAAATCCCCACCAGCAGGCAGAGTAACACCTGCCAGCTTGCCAGCCCGAGCGTAAAGAAGCTCGCGGCGACCACATATCCCCCCATGCTGTGAACGTCCGACATCCAGAATGAAAAGATGTTGTACCAGCTCCAGTTCTGGTCACGCGTGGGTGCCAGATCCTCATTGCAAAGACGTGGGCTGTAAACCGCACCGGAATCAGCGGCCGTACCCTGCTGCGCGTTTTGACTGTTTGGCATGAAACCTGCTCCTGTGAATGAAAACCCGTTGAGTGGGAGTGCAAACGGTGTTGCAGGATTCAGGCCAAAATAATAAATCTTGTATGCAATATTTTATTTTTATGTATATGATTCGATAACGAAAGGTAAAGCACGGAGTGGTGAATGAACAACGTAAATGGCCTGCAGACCGCGCCAGACCTGCATGACAAAGACGAATCCATCTTTCAGGCGCTGATGACCGCAATTGTCGAACATCAGTTGCTGCCGGGGAGCAAATTGCCGGAAGAGGCGCTGGCCGAGGTGTTTGGCGTGAGCCGTACCGGCATCCGAAAGGTGCTGCAACGACTCGCCGCTGTGCAAATGGTCACCTTAACGCCCAAACGTGGTGCACACGTCGCCAGCCCGACGGTAGAAGAGGCGCGGCACATCTTCCGCACCCGCGCGCTGCTGGAGGTCGCTAATCTGCCGGACGTGCTGGCCCACTGCCAGCCGCCGCATCTGGCAGCACTGGAGGCCATTATTCGTCAGGAGCAGCAGGCGCACGAGGCCTATGACGGCCCGGCGGCGATCCGCCACTCCGCCAATTTTCACATTCAGCTACAGGCCATCTCCGGCAACCAGGTGCTGACGGAGATGGTGACCGGCCTGAGCCAGCGTTCATCGCTGGTGATTGCCACCTGGGGTGCGCCGTGGCGGCAGGGCTGTCGCTGCAACGATCACGAACAGCTGGTGGATCTGCTGCGCCAGAAGGCGCTCCAGCCGCTCAGCGAGGCCTTAATGCACCATTTTGAACATATCGTCGCCAGCCTCTGCTTCGAGCGGGCGGGCGAGTGTCTGCCTGATTTTGCCCGGCTGTTTGCCGGCCACAAGGAGTCGTAATGTCGTCTGTCTGTATACAAGTGATCAACCCCAACACCAGCCTCGCCATGACGGAAACCATCGGTGCGGCAGCCCGTGCGGTGGCTGCACCGGGAACGGAAATCCTCGCGGTCTGCCCGACCGCAGGCGTGCCGTCCATCGAAGGCCACTTTGACGAGGCCATTGCTGCCGTGGGCGTTCTCGAACAGGTCAAACTCGGCAGACAGCAGGGCGTGGATGGTCACGTTATTGCCTGCTTTGGCGACCCGGGTCTGCTGGCGGCGCGCGAGCTGGCCCAGGGGCCGGTGGTAGGGATTGCTGAAGCCGCCATGCATATGGCGACGCTGGTGGCGACGCGCTTTTCGGTGGTCACCACGCTGCCGCGCACGTTGATTATCGCCCGCCATCTGCTGCATCAGTATGGCTTTCAGGACCACTGCGCGGCGCTGCATGCCATCGATCTCCCGGTGCTGGCGCTGGAAGACGGCAGCGGTGTGGCGCAGGAAAAGGTGCGCGCGCGCTGTATACAGGCGCTGAAAGAGGATGGCTGCGGGGCCATCGTGCTGGGCTGCGGCGGCATGGCGACGCTGGCGCAGGAGCTGACGCGCGAACTGCGCGTGCCGGTTATCGACGGCGTCAGCGCGGCGGTGAAGATGGTGGAGTCGCTGGTGGCGCTGGGGCTGTCGACCAGCAAGCACGGGGATCTGGCCTTCCCGGAAAATAAAGCGTTAAGCGGACAATTTCAGGCACTGAATCCATTTTAATTTTTGGGGGTGGCAATGGGGACTTTTGAACAGGATTACCCGCGTGATCTGCGCGGTTACGCAGGCAACCCACCGCACGCGCGGTGGCCGAATCAGGCGCGCATCGCCGTGCAGTTTGTACTCAATTACGAGGAAGGAGCGGAAAACCACGTTCTGCACGGCGATGCCGGATCCGAGCAGTTCCTGTCGGACATCATCGGTGCCGCAAGCTACCCGGACAGGCACATGTCGATGGACTCGCTCTACGAATACGGCAGCCGCGCCGGGTTCTGGCGCATCCACACTGAATTTCAAAAACGCGGTCTGCCGCTGACGGTCTTTGGCGTAGCGATGGCGCTGGCGCGTCATCCGGAAATCGTCGAAGCGATTAAGGCGGCGGATTATGACGTGGTCAGCCACGGCTGGCGCTGGATCCACTATCAGCATATGGACATCGCCCAGGAGCGCGAGCATCTGCATAAAGCGGTGCACGTGCTGACCGATCTGTTTGGCAAACCGCCCACAGGCTGGTACACCGGGCGCGATAGCCCCAACACGCGCCAGCTGGTCGTGGAGCATGGCGGCTTCGACTACGACAGCGACTACTATGGCGATGACTTACCCTTCTGGACGGAAGTGGCCTGTAGCGACGGGACCCGTAAACCGCACCTGATTGTGCCCTATACGCTGGATGCTAACGATATGCGCTTTGCCACCGCGCAGGGGTTTAATACCGCCGAGCAGTTTTATACGTATCTGAAGGACAGTTTTGACGTGCTGTACGAGGAGGGGGAGCGCGCGCCGAAAATGATGTCTATCGGCATGCACTGCCGCCTGCTGGGGCGGCCGGGGCGTTTTCGCGCGCTACAGCGGTTCCTGGATTACGTGCAGCAGCATGAGCAGGTGTGGGTCTGTACCCGCCAGCAGATTGCCGACCACTGGCGGGAGGTGCATCCGTTTCTGAAATAATTGTGCGATGTTTTGCCGGGTGGCGGCTGCGCCTTACCCGGCCTACGACTACGACATCAAACTCACCTGCGCCGCCACGATCCGCCACCCACAGGCAAACCGCACCCATGTCTGCTGCTGGCGGCCGATGCGTTCGCTACCTTCACGGGTAAACTCGGTGCTGCACACGGCATAATTCTCCCCGAAGGTGGTGATGACGGTGTGACGCAACATTCGCGCCAGCCCGGCTGACGGTCGCGCCGCACGAAAGGCGCGGATTTCATCAATGCCGTACAGGTTTTCACCTGCCCCCAGACGCACCGTATTTTTGTCGTGCCAGAACAGTTCATCCAGCACGGTAATGTTGTTGCTCACCAGCGCATCTTCATAGCGGTAAAACGCCGCCGTCACTTCGGCTACCACCCACGGCAGGTTAATGTCATCGTGATTGATCATGCCGCCACCTCCGCCGGGCGGGCATCGGTGATGCCACTCTCTTCCAGCACGCGCGCGACGCGCAGGCAGGCCTGCTCGTTAAACGGCGCGGCAATCAGCTGCAGGCCAATCGGCATACCCCGGGCGGTGCGTAGCGGAACGGTGGTCACCGGCAAACCCAGGAACGAAATCGGTTGAGTGAGCATGCCCATGCTGGCGCGAATGGGCAGCGGCTGACCGTTAATCTCCATGGTTTGCTCACCGATCCGTGTGGCGCTACGCGGCGTTGCGGGGGCGATCAGGACATCGGCTTGTTCAAACAAGGCGTTGAACGCCTGACGCGCCTGAGCGCGAAACCGCTGGGCCTGAATATACCAGGCGGAAGGGATCATCGCGCCTGCCAGAAGCCGTTCGCGGGAATGGGGTTCAAAACGCTCAGGCTCGCGGCGAAGCGCGGGCAGGTACTGGTTACCCCCTTCCGAGGCGCTGGTGATAAACGCCGCGGAGCGCGCCAGCCCGGCGTCGGGGAACTGCAGCTCCTCCTGCACGTCGAGGGCCTTCGCCACCCGCGCCACGGCGTCCCGGGCCTCCGTGTCGCACCAGGTGGTGAAGTAGCCGCCAAGCACCGCACAGCGCAGGCCGTCCAGACCGCGTTCGAGCAGGGGACGCGTCTCCTCGCGCGAGCGTTCTGCCTGAAAACCGTCGCGGGTATCGCGCCCCTGCAGCGCGTCGTACACCGACGCCAGATCGCACACGCGGCGCGCAAAGGGCCCGATATGATCCAGACTCGCGACAAACGGATGGCTACCGGATCGCGACAGGCGGCCAAAGGTGGGTTTCAGGCCATAAATCCCGCACAGGGATGCCGGAACGCGAATGGAGCCGTTGGTGTCGGTGCCGAGCGAAAAATGCACCAGCCCGGCGGCCACGGCGGCGGCTGAACCGCCGGACGAACCGCCCGCGATGCGCGTCAGGTCGTGCGGGTTATGCGTCGCGCCGTAGTGGCTGTTTTCGGTGGTAAAGCCGTAGGCATAGGCATCCATATTCACCATCCCGGTCAGTAACCCGCCCGCGCTACGCAGCTGACGTACGGCAAAACTGTCAGTGGCCGCGGGAGGGCGCTGGCTGAACAGCTCGGCCCCGGCGAGGGTAGTATGCCCGGCAACGTCAAACAGGTTTTTCACCGCATAGGGCACGCCCGCCAGCGGTGGCAGGGGGCGCTTTTCGCGGCGCAGGGTGTCGATATTCGCGGCCTCGGCGAGCATGCGCGCTTCCGTCACGGCGGTCCAGGCGTTGATCTGCGGATTCACGCGCGCAATCGCCTCCAGCGTCTGACGGGCAATCTCATGGGCGCTCAGCTCGCCCGCACTCAGCGCCTGCTGGATTGCGCTGATACTCATCTCGTGTAGCGTCATGCTTTATACACTCCTGCGATCTCCAGACGGTCATCGAGCGGCAGCGCCATCAATGGAGCGGCCATGCTGGCAATGCGGCTGAACTGTACCTGCAGCTCGGCGCGGCGGGCATCATCCAGCGTCACGCCAAGAACGGTCTCCATTTGCGCGAGATAGGCATGCCAGTCGGGTTGTTGTGTCGTCATTATTCTCTCCTCAAAATCCGGCGGCCGCGCCGTTGCTGCGCGGATCAAACGACCCTTCAAACAGCCCGTTGGGGTGGCGAACAATCGCCCCCGCGTGGCCCATGGCTTCACTGAAGTCCGGGAAGATCTCCACGTCGTGTCCACGCGCCCTGAGCTGTGACACGGTCTCATCCGAAAAGCGTCCTTCCAGTTTTAACGTGTCCGACGTTTGTCCCCAGGTACGCCCCAGCAGCCAGCGCGGGCGAGCGATGCTCTCCTGCAGGGGCGCACCCTGGACCACATAGCGGGTAAACAGCGTGGCCTGCGTTTGCGGCTGTCCATCGCCGCCCATCGAGCCATAGACCATCACGCGCCCGTCCTTGAGGCGCGCCGCCGCCGGGTTCAGGGTGTGGAAAGGCTGTTTGCCCGGCGCGAGGGCCAGAAGATGACTGGGGTCGAGACTGAACGATGCGCCCCGGTTCTGCCAGACGATGCCGGTATCGGGCAGTACCACGCCGCTGCCAAATTCGTGATAAATACTCTGGATAAACGACACGGCAAGCCCGCTGTTATCCATCACGCCCATCCACACCGTATCGCCGGGACCTTTGCCGGTGCCCCACGGCGCGGCACGGCTGTCGTCAACCCTGTCGGCAAGCGCCTGAAGGGCGGTGGGTGCCAGCAGTGCCTGAATATCCGTTTTCAGCTCGCGCGGATCGGTAATGTGCGCATCGCGCAGGCCAAAGGCCAGCTTGGTGGCTTCAACAATGCGGTGAATCGTCCCCGCATCGTCAGCCTCCGCCATATTCAGGCGGTCTGTGATGCCGAGTATCGCCAGCGACACCAGCCCCTGGGTCGGCGGGGCGTGGTTATAAATTTCTCCCTGCTGATGCTGCAACTTCAGCGGCGAGGTACGCCGGGCGACGTGGGCGTGTAGATCGGCCAGCGTGACCGGCAGGCCCAGCGTCTCCATACCCTGCGCCAGCACCTCCGCCAGCGGGCCGCGATAAAAACTGTCCAGACCGTCTTCCACCAGGCGCGAAAGGGTCGTGGCCATGGCGGGCTGGTAAAAACGGCTCCCGACCGGCGGTGGCTTGCCGTCCACCAGCCAGGTTTCGGCAAAGCCGGGAACGTCCTTTAGCTCGTCAAATTTACTGGCGGTGGCATGCGCCTGTGACGCCGTGACCGGGGTACCGTTTTGCGCGTACTCAATGGCGTCGGCCAGCAGGCGGGACAGCGGCAGCGCCTTGCCCGTCATCTCGCGCGAGACCTTCAGCGCCTCGTCCCAACCGCTCACCGTGCCGGCAACGGTCAGCGCCGCCTGAGGGCCGCGATGAGGGATATGCGGGAGCCCGTCGTAGGCCGCGAGCGTCGCGCGCGATCCCGCCGCACCGCTGGCATCAATGGCGATCGGATCCCCTTCCGGCGGCACGATAAGCCAGAAGCCATCGCCACCCAGCCCGTTCATGTGCGGGTAAACTACGGCAATGGTGGCCGCCGCCGCGACCATGGCTTCTATCGCGCTGCCGCCTTCGCGCAGGACGGCCAGCGCACTCTGGCTGGCAAGGTGGTGGGGGGCAACAGCCATCCCGTGTGTGGAGACATTACTTTGCATGAAGCGTCCTCATAACCCTGAAAGTCACAAGGTGCTGCAAAAGCTGTTCCAGTTCTGAATAAAAAGTTTCATGCCAGTTGCCGCAGAAGCTGGCATGCTTAATGAATAGTGAGTATGAGATGAAACAAACGTTACAGAGGCGTTATGGAACAGCTTGATGAACGACTGAAAGCGCAATACCCGTCACTGTCGCCGCAGGAGCAGCGGGTGGCGGATTTTATTTTCGATCATTTTGACGACCTTATTAGCTATAACAGTGCTGAGCTGGCGCAGCTGAGCGGGGTATCGAAAGCCACGGTGAGCCGTCTGTTCAAGCGTCTGGGCTATGAGAAGTATAAAGAGATGCGTGACGAGCTGCGCACCCTGCGTCAGAGCGGGATGCCGCTTACCGATAACCGCGACGCGGTGCTGGGCAATACGCTACTGGCGCGCCATTATAAGCAGGAGATGGCGAACCTGACCCAGTGGGTCAATGCTCTCGATGCTCAGCAGTTTGCCGACGCCATGGCCTGCATGGTGAAGGCGCGGCGCATTGTCATTATTGGCATGCGTAACGCCTATCCCGCGGCGCTCCACCTGCGCCAGCAGCTGCTGCAGGCGCGCGGTCAGGTGCTGGTGCTTCCTCAGCCAGGGCAAAGCCTGAGCGAAGAACTGGTGGATTTAACCCCTGACGATCTGGTGGTGATGATGGCCTTTCGCCGCCGTCCGCGCATTATCCGCCCGCTGATGCAGCAGCTTCAGAGTAGCGGTATTCCGGTGCTGCTGATGTGCGAGCCGCAGGCGCACAGCCTGTTTCCGCTGGCGAGCTGGCAGCTCTGCGCCCCGCTGGACAGCGTTTCGGCCTATGACAGCTATTCCTCGGTCAACAGCCTGATCAACCTGCTGGCGAATGCCTTCCTGCATGACAGTCTCGATAAAGGCCGTCCGCGCATTCACGAGATTGCTTCCCTTTATCAGCAGCTGGACGAACTCGAACAACGATAATGGGGCGTCAGACTGGTGCTTTGCATTGAAATGGTGCAACTTGGCGGGGCGTGAACATCCTCAATTTTTCGCTCCGTCCGCGTTTTATCAGGCTTTATAAGAATATCCCCCGTTTCGCCTCACCTGGCACATTAGTTGCAAAATCACATTCAAAGAATCTTTTGTTTCATGTTAACGTTACGGGGAAGCACCATGAAAAAACTGTTGATTGCACTCGCCGGGGCCGCATGCCTCTTCACACAACTGCCTGCAAAGGCTGACCAGCTTCAGGATATCGAGAAGCGCGGCACCCTCCGCATTGCCGTGCCGCAGGACTTCCCGCCGTTTGGCTCGGTGGGGACCGACCTGCAGCCGCAGGGCTACGACATTGACATGGCACGCTATCTGGCGAAACAGATGAAGCTCAAGCTGCAGCTCGTGCCGGTGACCAGCGCCAACCGTGTGCCGTATCTGCAAACCGATAAGGTGGATCTGGTCATCTCCAGCCTCGGGAAAAACCCGGAGCGCGAGAAGGTGATTGATTTTAGCCGCGCCTACGCGCCGTTCTTCCTTGGCGTGTTTGGCCCGAAAGGGGCCGAGCTGAAAGATGCCGCCGGGCTGAGCGGAAAAACTATCGGCGTGACGCGCGGGGCGGTGGAGGACATGGTACTCACCAGCCTGGCGCCGAAAGATGCCAACGTGAAACGTTACGAAGACAATAACACCACGCTCTCTGCATACCTTTCCGGACAGGTGCAGTACGTGGCGACCGGCAACCTCGTGGTGGCGGCGATTTCCCGCCAGAATGCTGATAAGGCCCCGGTGCCGAGCTTTATGCTGAAAGATTCACCGTGCTTTATCGGCCTGAAGAAAAACGAACCGGCCCTGAAGGCAAAAGTGGATGCGCTGATTGAGCAGGGCATTAAGGACGGCACGCTGAACGGTCTGTCTGAGCAATGGCTGAAGGCCCCGCTGCCGGCAAACCTTGGCGGCTGAGCCGATGACTGAGCAACTTCATTTCTCTGAACTGTGGCCGCACTGGCCGGCGCTGCTGGCGGGATTGTGGGTCACCATCCAGCTGACGGTGATGGCGACCGTCGGCGGGCTGGCGATAGGGATTTTCGGGGCGGCGATCCGCAGCGGACGCCCAACGTGGTACAGCCGGATCTGGGGCGGTTACGTGGAGATTATCCGCAACACGCCGTTTGTGGTGCAGCTATTTTTCATCGTCTTCGGCCTGCCGAATCTGGGCCTGAAGATGACGGCGGGGGAAGCGGCGCTGCTGGCGATGGTGGTGAACCTTGGCGCTTACAGCACTGAGATTATCCGCGCGGGCATTCAGGTAACGCCGAGAGGGCAGTGGGAGGCCGGACGCGTGCTGGGGCTGACCCGCCTGCAGACCTTTATTCGCGTGGTGCTGCCGCCCGCGCTGCAACGTATTTATCCGGCACTGGTGAGCCAGTGCATCATCGTGATGCTCGGCTCGTCGGTGGTGTCGCAGGTCTCGTATGAAGAGCTGACCTTTGCCGCCAACCTGATCCAGTCCAGAACGTTTTTGAGCTTTGAGGTCTATCTGGTGACAACCGGTATCTACTTAGCGCTGTCGATTACCCTGCGCCAGCTGATGATGGCGGCTGGACGGAAATGGCTGGGGGTGCAGGCATGATGACCACCTTTACCGACTGGGACATTATTCGCAACCTGCTGCTGGCCGGACGCTGGACGGTGCTGCTGTCGCTGGTGGCGTTTGTCGGCGGGGCGGTGGTGACGCTACCGCTCCTGCTGCTGCGCCTGACCGGCGGTCGCACGGTGAAGCGCATCATCCGCGGCTATATCGAGCTGTTTCAGGGGACGCCCCTGCTGATGCAGCTGTTCCTGGCCTTCTTTGGCGTGGCGCTGTTCGGCTTCGACGTTTCGCCGTGGACCGCCGCCTCGCTGGCGTTAACCTTCTACACCAGCGCGTTTCTGCTCGATATTTGGTTCGGTAGCATCCGTGCGCTGCCGAAAGGGCAGTGGGAAGCCTCGCGCTGTCTGGGACTGACCTTCGGCCAGACCCTGTTTCGCGTGGTCGCCCCGCAGGCATTGCGCATCGGCATCGCCCCGACGGTCGGCTTTGCCGTGCAGGTGATCAAAGGTACCGCACTGGCGTCGATTATCGGCTTTATCGAGCTGACCAAGGCCGGGACCATGCTGACCAACGTGACCTATCAGCCGTTCAAAGTCTTTGCGCTGGTGGCGCTGGGCTACTTCATTCTGTGTTATCCGCTGTCGCGCTACAGCCGCTATCTGGAGACGAAATTCAATGCCTCTCATCACCATTAATCAGGTACAGAAGTACTACGGTGATAACCACGTGCTCAAGGGTGTCGATCTGGATATCGACATGGGCCAGGTGATCTCCATTATCGGGCGCAGCGGATCGGGAAAAAGCACGCTGCTGCGCTGTATCAACGGCCTGGAGGGCTATCAGGACGGCAGCATTAAGCTGGGCGGCATGACCATTACCGACCGGGATTCCCAGGCGCGTGAAATCAGCCGCTCGGTGGGGATGGTGTTCCAGAGCTTCAACCTGTTCCCGCACATGACGGCGCTGGAAAACGTCATGCTCGCCCCGCGTCGGGTGCTGAAGAAAAGTGCTGCCGAATGCCGGGAGCTGGCGCAGCGCATGCTGGAGAAAGTGGGCTTAGGCGATCGTCTGGATTACTACCCGTCGAGCCTCTCCGGCGGCCAGCAGCAGCGCGTGGCGATTGCCCGCGCGCTGGCGATGTCGCCTAAAGTTTTACTCTGTGACGAGATCACCTCCGCGCTTGACCCGGAGCTGGTGGGCGAAGTGCTCAAGGTACTGGAGCAGCTGGCCGCCGAGGGGATGACCCTGATTCTCGTGACGCACGAAATGAATTTTGCCCGCGAAGTGGGCGACCGCGTGGTGTTTATGCACCAGGGGAAAGTCTGGGAGCAGGGCGACAGCAAAACGCTGTTCGCCAACCCGCAGACCACGGAACTGAAGCAGTTCATCTCCTCCGTGCGCGGCCTCAACTGATAAGGACTGACTCATGGATATTGCACATTTTCCGCAAATTAACCCGCCGCAGCGTCTGCTGATGGGGCCGGGGCCGATCAACGCCGACCCGCGCGTGCTGCGCGCTATGTCGAGCCAGCTGATTGGCCAGTACGATCCGGCCATGACCCACTACATGAACGAGGTGATGGCGCTCTATCGCGGCGTATTCCGCACTGAAAATCGCTGGACGATGCTGGTCGACGGTACCTCCCGGGCGGGGATTGAAGCGATACTGGTTTCCGCCATTCGCCCGGGGGATAAAGTGCTGGTTCCGGTCTTTGGCCGCTTTGGTCACCTGCTGTGCGAAATTGCCCGCCGCTGTCGGGCGGAGGTGCATACCATCGAGGTGCCGTGGGGCGAGGTGTTCACCCCGGACCAGGTGGAGGATGCGATTAAGCGTATTCGTCCTCGCCTGCTGCTCACCGTACAGGGCGACACCTCCACCACCATGCTGCAGCCACTCGCGGAGCTTGGCGCTATCTGCCGCCGCTACGACGTGCTGTTTTACACCGACGCCACCGCGTCGCTCGGCGGCAACGCGCTGGAGACCGACGCCTGGGGGCTGGATGCCGTCTCGGCCGGGATGCAGAAGTGTCTCGGCGGGCCATCGGGGACTTCGCCAGTCACCCTGAGTACGCGGATGGAGGAGGCGATTCGCCGCCGCAAGTGCGTTGAGGCGGGCATTCGCACCGACGCCCACCGCGACGGCGACGAGGAGATGATCTACTCCAACTACTTCGATCTTGGCATGGTGATGGACTACTGGGGGCCGGAACGGCTGAATCACCATACCGAAGCCACCACAGCGCTGTTTGGCGCCCGCGAATGCGCGCGGCTGATCCTGCAGGAAGGGCTGGATAACGGCATTGCCCGCCACAAGCTGCACGGCGATGCGCTCCTGAAGGGCATTCAGGCGATGGGGCTGGAGACCTTCGGCGACCTGAAGCACAAGATGAATAACGTGCTGGGCGTGGTGATTCCACAGGGCGTCAACGGCGACGAGGTGCGTAAGCTGATGCTGGAGGATTTCGGGATTGAAATCGGCACCTCGTTTGGCCCGCTGCACGGTAAAGTGTGGCGCATTGGCACCATGGGTTATAACGCGCGTAAGGATTGCGTGATGACCACCCTGAGCGCGCTGGAGTCGGTGCTGAACTACCTGAAATTCACCACCACGCAGGGGGCCGCCATGCAGGCCGCGTGGGATCACTATCGCCGCGAGACGCCGCAATGAGCCCGGCGGCAGAACGGGTGATGGCGCGCGCCGATGCGCTGGCCGCCATCAGCGAAACGCCGGATGCGCTGACCCGGGTCTACCTCTCGGCGCAGCATCTGCAGGCCAACCAGCTGGTCGGGCAGTGGATGAGCCAGGCGGGGATGACCGTCTGGCAGGACAGCGTGGGCAATATCTGTGGACGCTATGAAGGTGCTCAGGAAGGGGCGCAGGCGGTGCTGCTCGGTTCGCATCTGGATACCGTGCGCAATGCGGGGCGCTACGACGGTATGCTCGGGGTGCTCACCGCGATTGAAGTGGTGGACAGCCTGCACCAGCAGGGCCTGCACCTGGCGCAGGCCATTGAGATTGTCGGTTTTTGCGATGAAGAGGGCACCCGTTTCGGCATTACGCTGTTAGGCAGCCGGGGGCTGACGGGCACCTGGCCGCAGGACTGGCTGGAAAAAACCGACGCCAGCGGCATCAGCGTGGCACAGGCAATGGTGCAGGTGGGGCTCGATCCCGGCCGCGTGTCGCATGCTGCACGCCGTCCCGAGGATTTCAGCGCCTACCTGGAGCTGCACATTGAACAGGGGCCGTGCCTTGAGCAGGACGGTCTCGCGCTCGGCGTGGTGGAAGCCATCAACGGCGCGCGTCGCCTGAATTGCCGTTTCACCGGCGAAGCCGGGCACGCGGGAACCGTGCCGATGAACCATCGTAAGGACGCGCTGGCCGCCGCTGCCGAATGGATGGTTCTCATCGAAAATACCACCCGGCAGCAGGGCGGCAATCGGGTGGCGACGGTCGGGGAGCTGCGCTGCCTGCCCGGTGCGGTAAACGTGATCCCCGGCGAGGTGCATCTCTCGCTGGATATCCGCGGTCCGCAGGATGCGCCGCTGGATCGGTTGCTGGCCGAATTGCTGGAAAATGCGCAGGCAATCGCGTCGCGACGCGGACTGCAGTTCAGCGCCGAGGAGTTTTACCGCATCGCGGCCACGCCGTGCGATATCCACCTGCAAAACGTGTTAGGGGAGGCCGTCGAATCGGTGCAGGGGCGTTCACTGTCGCTGCCCAGCGGCGCGGGCCATGATGCGATTGCCATCGCGGAACGCTGGCCGGTAGGGATGCTGTTTGTGCGCTGCAAAGGCGGCGTCAGCCACCACCCGGCAGAGTCGGTGGTGGCTGAGGATGTCGCGCTGGCGATTGAGGCGTTTTCGCGAGCGGTGATCCAGCTGGCGGACCGCGTTACTCCAGCCCCAGCGTATATTGCGCGATCTTGAAGTAGATAATCAGCCCGGTACCGTCGATAAGCGTCGCGATAAACGGCGCGGAGACGACCGCCGGGTCAATGCCGCAGCGTTTGAGCACCATCGGAATCACGGACGACACAATCGCGCTCCACAGCGTTATGCACACCAGCGTCAGGCTGACGATAAGCGTGATTTCCAGCCCAATCCCCATCATCCACGCGCGGATACACCCGGCAATCCCGAGCGTCACGGCAATCATCAGCGAAGTGGACATCTCTTTTCGCAGCACGCGCCCGACGTCGCGAAGATGCACCTCTCCCAGCGCCATGGCGCGCACCAGCGTGGAGGTGATCTGCGTTCCGCTGTTGCCGCCCGTGCCGATCAGCAGCGGAATAAAGAACGCCAGCGCAATGGCGGACTCCAGCGCCTCTTCGAAGTGCTGGATCACCGAACTGGTATAGGCTTCTGCGACAAACAGCAGCAGGAGCCAGACGGAGCGTTTCTTCCACAGGCTGAAGGCGCTGGTTTCCAGATAGGGCTTCTCCAGCGGCAGCGTCGCCCCCTGAAGCTGAGCGTCTTCGGTGACGTCATCTTCCAGCAGATGGGCGATTTCGCGCTCGGTCAGGCAGCCGACGAGCTTGCCGTGGGTGACCACCGGCACAACGTCCGCGCCGCCGTGCGCCAGCTGGCCGGCAACATCGGCACGTTCATCCTCCGGTTTGACCTGTAAAAACTGCGAGATCATCAGCGATTTCACCGGCTGTAGCGTATCGGCGGTTTGCAGCAATTTACGCACCGCAATCATGCCCGCCAGGCGGCCATTGTCTTCAATAAAAATATGTGATGGAATATCGTCGTCTTTTAATTTTGCGAAGAATTGCTCGCGCGCCAGCGCCACGCATAATGCAATATCAAGGACGATAAAATCGGTATTCATATATTGCGCGATGGCGCTGTCATTGAATGCCGGGTTTTGATTGTGAATAGCGTAAGACATAGTGAATTCCCTTTGAATAATAACATCTCTCAGGGGCGAGCAAGACAGGGCATGTCGAAGAGGAGATCCCCACGTCCTGGGTTCAGCACTGTACACCGTATCCCGCAAGGGAAGTTATACTGACAAAGCCTTGATTCGACAGTGCCTGTTTTACCCTGTGTTGGTTCTCTCGAACCCACCAGAGCGATAACGTGTATTTGTACAGGAGCCTCGCCATAACGAGATCGTTGTAAAACGTGAGGGATAATACGCATATTTAATTTTACCGCTCAGGATTTTAAATAATGTTTAAGAACGGTTTAGAAGAATTTTATTAATACGATGTTGAGGGTTTATTTAAGGTTATTCATTTTAAATAAAAGATTAAATCATCACGAGGATGGGGTAAATGGCGTGGTTTGATCATCTGCTTACTCATTTTGCGCTCTATCCGGCACATCTGTTTGCGTTGTTATTCGTGATGGCGCTGGGTAAATCGACGGTACTGATCTCCTCCGTGCTGCCACCCGCCTCGGTGATGCTGCTGGCGGGCATCGGCGTCAGCCAGGGGAGCATGCATCCTGGGCTCGCATGGCTTGCCGTGGTTATGGGGGCAACGGTGGGATCGGTGCTGAATTACCATATCGGCCAGCTGATGGGACACACCCGGCTGGTCACGCGTTTCACGTCTAAGCATGCCGACAGGTTTTTGAGAGTGCAGCATCAGCTGCAAAAGAACGGTGAAATTGCGTTGTTTACGTCGCGCTTTCTGGCGGTATTGCGTTATATCGTGCCGCTGGCAGCGGGGATGCTCAGGCTAAGCGCCGTGAAGGTCTACGCCGTCAGCCTGCTTTCTGCCTGCGCGTGGGCGGCGCTGTATGTTGGTATCGTCACTGGTATCAGCGTCTGAATCGGCGAGTAAGGTATTCATCAGATTGAGAAATGCTTCCCGGAAAATTGTCACGAATCTGTCACACTGAATGCGACATTTTAAAACGAGTGAGGAATTAGGGATGAGAAAAGCACTACTCGCGCTGGCAGTCGCCGGTTCCATTTCAGCAACGTTTGGCGTGCAGGCACAAGAGACGCCGGAAGGGTATCAGCTGGAGCAAGTTTTAATCATGAGTCGCCATAACCTGCGCGCACCGCTCGCCAACAACGGCAGCGTGCTGGAGCAGTCCACGCCGAAACAGTGGCCAGAGTGGGAGGTACCGGGTGGTCAGCTCACCACCAAAGGCGGCGTGCTGGAAGTCTATATGGGTCATTACATGCGCGAGTGGCTGGCGCAGCAGGGGATGATAAAGACTGGAGAGTGCCCGCCAGCGGAGACCGTTTATGCATATGCCAATAGCCTGCAGCGTACCGTTGCGACCGCACAATTCTTCATTACGGGCGCGTTCCCGGGGTGCGATGTGCCTGTGCATCATCAGGAAAAAATGGGCACCATGGATCCTACCTTTAATCCGGTCATTACCGATAACTCGCCTGAGTTCCGCGAAAAAGCGCTGAAGGCGATGGAGACCGAGCGGCAGAAAATGCAGCTTTCAGAAAGCTATAAGCTGCTGGAGCAGATGACGAACTACGTCGATTCGCCGTCCTGCAAAGAGAAAAAAGTCTGCTCGCTGGCGGACGCGAAAGATACGTTCAGTGCCGACTATGAAAAAGAGCCAGGCGTGTCCGGTCCGCTGAAAGTGGGTAACTCGCTGGTGGATGCGTTCACGCTGCAATATTACGAAGGTTTCCCGGCTGACCAGGTGGCCTGGGGTGAGATCAAGACTGACCAGCAGTGGCGTGTGCTGTCGAAGCTCAAAAACGGCTATCAGGACTCGCTGTTTACCTCCACCGAGGTGGCGCAAAACGTGGCCAAACCGCTGGTGAAATATATTGATAACGCGCTGGTCACCGATCAGGCGAAAGCGCCTAAAATCACCCTGCTGGTAGGGCATGATTCGAACATTGCGTCGCTGCTAACCGCGCTGGATTTCAAACCGTATCAACTCCACGATCAGCACGAGCGCACGCCAATTGGCGGCAAAATAGTCTTCCAGCGCTGGCATGACAAAAACGCTAACCAGGAACTGATGAAAATTGAGTATGTCTACCAGAGCTCAGAGCAGCTGCGAAACGCCAGCGTGCTGTCGCTGGAATCCCCCGCGCAGCGTGTAACGCTGGAGCTGAAAGGCTGCCCGGTGGATGCTAACGGCTTCTGCCCGGTTGATAAGTTTAATGCGGTGATGAACAGCGCGGCAAAATAGAGGATAACCCCCCGCAAAGGCGGGGGGAAACGTTCAGACGTTTTTACGTTCGATGGTCTGTTCGCCCCAGAAGAGCGAGTCTTTGTCCGTCTTTTCGAAGGCGCGAACCAGCACTTCGTCGCTACCTTCTTCCCAAATCTGCTCTGCCAGTTTCTCGTCATATTTCGCGACTTCAAAAATGGCTTCGGCAATCTCCGGAGAGGTATTGCGTAAACTTGCCCATTCACCCACGCGGTGGGCTTTTGATTCCTGAGTTGGCATGCTTGTCCTCCTGTTGAGTTAGCCGTTCAGTTTTTTGGCGAGGCCCGCGACATGCTCACCCTGATAACGGGCGATGGCGAGCTCTTCGTCGCTCGGCTGTCGGGAACCATCGCCGCCGGCAATGGTGGTTGCACCGTAGGGAGTACCGCCACGTACCTGAGAAACATCAAAGAGTTCCTGCGCGCCGTAGCCAATCGGCACAATCACCATCCCATGATGAGCAAGGGTAGTCCAGGTTGAGGTAATCGTCTGCTCCTGACCGCCACCGGTGCCGGTAGAGCTGAAGACGCTGGCGAGTTTGCCGTATAAAGCGCCTGAGGCCCATAGCCCGCCCGTCTGATCGAGGAAGGTGCGCATCTGGCCGGACATATTGCCGAAACGGGTTGGCGTCCCGAAAATAATCGCATCGTAATCTGCCAGCTCCTGAGGCGTGGCGACCGGGGCATTCTGTGTTTTTCCCCCGGCTTTGGCGAAGGCTTCCGCCTGCATGGTTTCCGGTACGCGCTTCACCACAACCTCAACGCCGTCCACCCTGTTTGCACCTTCTGCGACTGCGTGAGCCATGGTTTCAATGTGTCCATACATGGAATAATAGAGCACCAGAACTTTTGCCATTTTGCATCACTCCTCGTTTGTGTTTTCTGACAGCGGATCGCTGCGTTCATTTAAAGATATGCCATCACGGCCAGACTGCAAAAATGAACACCATTTCTTTGATTTATAACAATATGATTGGGGAAGCGTGCTGTAGCAAAATGAAACAACTTTCTCGCCTCCGTTTTTTGAAATGATAAGAAAGAGTTATGAATCTCCGTCGTGTTATCTCACCCGAAAGACTGAGATCCTGTTGCAGGATATTACCAGCGGCTTGCCGGACAGCCTTAGTCCACTAAGCTTAGTTTCACGCGGCACAGATAAAGGCACTGTCCTCATGCCGCGAGGTGAAAGAATCCTCTTTTACTGAATGCAATATGATGTCTAATGTTTCACACTCTGGAGGTTAGAGATGGCAAACCATCGTGGTGGTTCAGGTAATTTCGCTGAAGACCGTGAAAGAGCATCAGAAGCAGGTCGTAAAGGTGGCCAGCATAGCGGGGGCAACTTCAAAAATGACCCTCAGCGCGCATCAGAGGCTGGCAAGAAAGGGGGTAAAAACAGCCACGGCAGCAATAAGTAACGCGCCAGGCTGAACCCTGCCGCCGGGCGTTCCCGGCGGTTTTTTTATTTCTGCAACATTGAACTGTAACCAAAGGCGACGCACACTACAGAATTGTTCTCATTTGCTGGTGTCGCATGTCTGTCTCACGCTTTAAATTCTCCGTAAAACCGCAGGAAGCCATCCTTATTCTCATCACCATGTTCTGGGGCGGGACGTTTCTGGCCGTCCAGTACGCGGTAACGCTGAGCGATCCGTTCTTTTTTGTTGGTCTGCGCTTTGCGACGGCGGCGATAGCCGTGGCGCTCGTATCGCTAAAATCCCTGCGCGGATTAACCCTTAAAGAGCTGAAGGCCGGGGTGGCGATCGGGGTGGCGATTGCAATGGGCTACAGCCTGCAGACATGGGGATTACAGACTATCTCCAGCAGCAAATCGGCATTTATCACCGCCATGTATGTGCCGCTGGTACCGCTCCTGCAGTGGCTTTGCCTGGGGCGGATGCCGGGGATGATGTCCTGCATCGGTATCGTGCTGGCGTTTATCGGCCTGATTTTGCTGGCCGGGCCGGAAAATAACCTGCTGGCACTTGGACCGGGCGAGATCATTACCCTCGTCGGGGCGATTGCCATTGCGGCGGAAATTATTCTGATTAGCGCCTGGGCGGGCAAGGTGGACGTCAAGCGCGTGACGGTGGTCCAGCTCGCCACGGCCTCGCTGGTGGCGTTTGCGACGATGGTACCGGCCGGGGAGTCCGTGCCGCCGATGTCTACCGGTCTGATCGTGGTCGCGTTGGGGCTGGGCATCTTCAGCGCCATTATTCAGGTCACCATGAACTGGGCGCAGCGCAGCGTCTCCCCGACGCGGGCAACGGTGATCTACACCGGCGAACCGGTATGGGCGGGGATTTTTGGTCGCCTCGCCGGAGAGCGTTTGCCGCTGCTGGCCCTGGTCGGTGCGGCATTTATTGTCGCCGGGGTGCTGGTGAGCGAGCTGAAGCTAAAAAAACGACGCAAGGCGATTACCGGGGTGGGGGGTGAACAAGGGGCAGATAGCTAACAACGTGCACTCTGCCCGTTTTGCCCGGCGGCGCTACGCTTGCGCGGGCCTACATGCTCATTGTAGGCCGGGTAAGCGTAGCGTCACCCGGCAAGAAAGCAGCACTCATTTCAGGTTGAGGGGGTGATGGCTTCAGCCTGCGCTTCATCCCCTTTACGGCGGCTCAGCAGGGCGTTAAGCAGAATTGCCCCGAACGTTGCCGTGCCGATCCCACCAATCGTAAATCCGCCCAGCGTCAGGGCGAAATCGCCCGCGCCCAGCACCAGCGTGACCGCCACCATAATCAGGTTGCTGTTCTGGCTCAGATCGACCCGATGCTGCACCCAGATTCGCGCGCCGGCCACGGCGATCAGCCCAAATACCACAATCGATGCCCCGCCGATGACCGGCGACGGAATGGTGTGGATCAGCGCGCCGAACTTCGGAGAGAAACCAAGCAGTATCGCCATCGCCGCTGCCGCGACGAAGACCAGCGTCGAGTAGACTTTGGTCACCGCCATCACGCCGATATTTTCGGCATAGGTGGTGACGCCGCTGCCGCCCACGGAGCCGGAGATCATGGTTGCCAGACCGTCACCGACAAATGCCCGGCCCATGTACGGGTCCATACTGCGGCCGGTCATTCCCGCGACCGCCTTCAGGTGACCTAAGTTCTCCGCCACCAGGATCACCGCCACCGGTGCGATAAGCATCATTGCCTGGGTGTTAAAGGTGGGGGAAGTGACCTGCGGCAGGCCAAACCAGGCAGCCTGATGGAGCAGGGTAAAATCGACCGGCTTGCCGAGACCGAAAACGTTCGCCAGCAGAGCGTAAACCAGACAGGCGACAATCAGCCCGACCAGAATCAGCAGACGCTGGATCATCCCGCGCGTAAACACCGCCACCAGGCCGATACACAGCACGGTGATCACCGCCATCCAGCTTTCAAACGGCGAGCCGGAGACGCTTTTCACCGCGATCGGCGCCAGGTTCAGGCCAATCGCCATGACGACGGCACCGGTCACCACGGGAGGCATCATGCGTTCGATCCAGCGCGTGCCGATCTTCATCACCACCAGACCAATCAGGGTATAGACCAGGCCGCAGGCGATGATGCCGCCGAGCGCCACGCTCAGGTTAGGGTTGATCCCCTGGCCGTTAAATCCGGTTGTGGCGATAACCACCCCGACAAACGCGGCGCTGGAGCCCAGATAGCTGGGCACGCGCCCACCGGTGACAAAAAAGAACAGCAGGGTGCCGATACCCGACATCAGAATCGACAGGTTGGGATCAAGCCCCATCAGCATCGGCATGAGTACGGTCGCACCAAACATCGCGACTGCATGCTGGACGCCCATCACCATCGTTTGTCCGAGCGGGAGTCGTTCATCCGGCGCGACCACGCCTGCTTCTGTGGAGGTCGATTTCAACTGCCAGTGGGGAAATCCGAACATGGTCTGTCTCCTTAAAGCGCCTTAGCAGGCGGGTCGCATAAGCGCGTGGTAGCCGCGGTCAAACCACACCAGCCCTTGCGGCGCGGGGTGGCGAACAATCGAAACAATGTCGCAAAACAGAATGTCGTGGGTACCGACGCTCACCACCTGGCTGATGCGGCAGTCAAACGAGGCCAGCGCATCCTCCAGACGCGGACACCCCGTATCGCCCGTTTGCCAGCGGGCGGCGGCAAAGCGCGTCTCCATTGGCGTTTTGCCGCCAAACAGGTTGGATAGCGGCTCTTGTCCGGCGCTCAGGGTGTTCACGCACAGCGTGCGGTTTTCGCTAAACGTCGGCCAGACGGACGCGCCGCGGTTCAGGCATACCAGCAGGGTGGGAGGCGAATCCGTGACGCTGCACACCGCGCTGGCAGTGAATCCCGCCATTCCCGCCGGGCCGTCGGTGGTGATGATGTTGACTGCCGCGCCAACGCAGGCCATGGCGTCGCGAAAGGTTTGTTTATCCGGTGTCGTCATGATTGCTCCTTACGCCAGCCCGCAGGCATCTTCGAACGCCAGACGCGGCAGGCGTCCGTAAAGTTTGTTCGTATCACCATAGCCAATGTTGATCAGCAGATTGCTTTTAAGCAGCGTGCCGGTGAAAAAGGCCTCGTCGACCTTTTGTCGGTCAAAGCCTGACATCGGGCCGGTGTCCAGCCCGAGGGCGCGACAGGCGAAAATCAGGTAAGCAGCCTGCATTGAGCTGTTGCGAAATGCCGTCTCTTCGGCGAGCGCCGGGCTGGTGGTAAACCAGCTTCTGGCATCGCCGTGCGGGAACAGTTCCGGCAGGCGCTCATAAAACTCGCTGTCCCAGGCCACAATCGCCGTGACCGGCGCGGTGAGCGTTTTTTCCAGATTGCCGCTGGAGAGCGCCGGGCGCAGCTTCTCTTTTCCCTCTGCGCTGCGCACAAACACGATTCGCGCCGGGGAGCAGTTGGCGGAGGTTGGGCCCCATTTCATCAGGTCGTAGATTTCGCGCAGCGTCTCGTCACTGACGGGCAGATTCTGCCAGCCGTTGTGGGTACGGGCGCCGGTGAATAGCGTTTCGCGCGCCGCAGGATTAATGGCTTCGCTCATTAAAGCTCCTTATAAAGCGGGTTCAGGACTGTGCAGCAGGCTGGCAAGCCCGTTCAGCAGCAGGGTGTTAAAGGTGTTCGGTTCGGTGACGTTGCAGGCATGCCCGCCCTGGCGCATGACCACGCTGTGGCTGCGTGGGAGAGCCGCCTGTAGCTCAGTCGAGCAGACAGAGGGCACCAGCATGTCGTCGGCGGAACAGATGAGGTGTACCGGACAATGAATACGCGCGGCGTGGCGGGTGAAATCCGCTTTCTTCAGGGCGCTGAGCCTGTGCAGCAGGTTGCTTTTGCCCTGGAAATGGGCCAGCGCCAGCGCTTCTTCGGCCTCCAGGCGGGGCGCACGAGCAGCCATCCAGTCTGCCGGGTAGAGAAACAGCGGCTGCGCCTCTACCCACGCCTGCGCGCCGCCGGAATGCAGCAAACGCTCGCGGATCTGAAAACAGCGTCGGGTATGGGCGTTGAGGGTTAGCCAGCCGTTGACGCACACCAGCGCGGTGAGCGCATCAGGTCTGTCGAGGGCCAGCTGTAGCCCGATCAGCGCGCCCAGCGCATGCCCTACCACGCAGTAGCGGGCGATTCCGACTTCAGCCAGCGCTATGGCCAGTTCGTCCGCCATTTGCGCCAGGCTATAGCCTTCCGGCAGGGTGTCGCGGTTATTACCCGTCCCCCGCTGGTCATAGCACACCACCTGATACTCCGGCTCCAGCGCGGCCAGCTGGGGCAGCCAGTAGCTGCCGCTGCCGCCGAGACCGGCAATGAGGACTACCACGGGTGCCCCCTCATACGGGGGCGGTGAGACGGAGAGTTTCATGGCCGCCTCACTTCGCAATGTGCGCAACGGTGGCAATTTCAACCAGCGCGTCAGGCTTCACCAGCCCGCACTGTATACAGAACCGGGCCGGCTTATCGCCGGGGAAGAACTCGGCGTAGATCTCGTTAATCGCGGCGTAGTTTTTCCAGTCGGTGATAAAGATGCTGTTGAAGGTCACATCCTCCATCGTGCCACCCGCCGTTTCGATCACGCTTTTGATCGTCTCCAGCACGTGGCGGGTTTGTGCCTTTGGGTCGTTGATAAACACCACGTTGTTGTCTTTATCAAACGGCAGCGTACCGGAGACATACACCACGCCGTCGGCGAGCGTTCCGGGGACAAACGGGGCAATCGGTGTGCTGGTGCCCGGCGGAATAATCACGGATTTCGGCATCGTCGTTCTCCTCAGGCGATACGGGCGAGCGGCGGATTCAGGGCATCGCAGAACGCTGCGACGTTACTCACCCAGCCAAAAAAGGTTTCGATATTGAACAGGGCCGCTTTCTGCGCGAATTCCGGCCCGGCCTGATGGGTCGCGTCTTCCAGCACCACGCCAAAATACTCAAGGAAAAAGCCGTCGCGCAGGGTCGACTCCACACAAACGTTGGTGGCGATGCCGGTAAAGACCAGGTGACGAATGCCCCGGCTGCGCAGCAGGCTGTCGAGCGGGGTGTTGAAAAAGCCGCTGTAGCGCGGTTTGGGCAAGACAATATCACCTGCCTGCGGGACCAGCTCGTCCACCAGCTGATAATCCCAGCCGCCTTTTGCCAGCAGCTTGCCCTGCAGTTCAGGGTTTTTGCGCATCGTTTTCAGGGCGTTGGACTTGTGGAAGTTGGGCGAGCCGGGGCCACCGGCCTCCACGTACTGGTCGTCCCAGCCGTTCTGGAACCAGACGATGAGCATGCCGGCTTCCCGTGCGGCGCTGACGGCAGTGTTGATGTTCGCAATGACCGGCTGCGTGGCGGAGACGTCGAACCCCGCCAGATCCAGATAACCCCCTTTACTGGCGTAGGCGTTTTGCATGTCCACCACGATCAGCGCGCTCTGCTGCGGCGCAAAGGTGATGGCTTCCGGGCGAGCGTTTAAGGTCGTCATTACGCAACCTCCTTCGTGACGGCAGGAATGTGGGCGCGGCATTGCATCAGCGGCTGGATGCGCTCGCCGAAGGTTTCCACACCGGTGAGGAAATCATCGAAGGTCAGCAGAACGCCCTCTGCGCCGGGTACGGCGGCGACTTCGTCGAGCATTCTGGCAACGCTGGCATAGGATCCAACCAGCGTGCCCATATTGATATTGACGGCGGAGGTGGGGTCAGCCATCTGGCGGACATTGGTGTCTGCGCCGGAACGGGTATCTTTCTGGCTCTGCTCGGTAAGCCAGCTCAGGGCCTCCTCGTCGGCACCGTCCTTGTAACACTCCCATTTCGCGCGTGCGGCCTCGTCGGTTTCGTCGGCAATCACCATAAACAGCACGTAGGAGCCCACGTCGCGCCCGGTTTTGTCGGCAGCCTCTTTCATGCGCGCCGCGGTGGGGGCGAAAGCGGCAGGGGTGTTAACGCCTTTCCCGAAGCAGAAGTTAAAGTCGGCGTATTTGGCGGAGAATTCCATCCCCGCGTCGCTCTGCCCGGCGCAGATCACCTTCATCGGCACCGACGGTTGCGGGCTGACGCGGCAGTCGTTCATGGTGAAGAAGTCACCTTTGAAATCGCTTTTGCCGGTGCCCCAGAGATCGCGCAGGACCTGCACGTATTCGGTCAGGTAGTCGTAGCGACGCGAGAAGTAATCGTCACCCGGCCAGAGCCCCATCTGCTCGTACTCCGGCTTTTGCCAGCCGGTCACCAGGTTCACGCCAAAGCGTCCTCCGGAGATCGAGTCGATGGTTGAGGCCATGCGCGCGACGATCGCCGGTGGCAGGGTGAGCGTGGCGGCGGTAGCGTAGATCTGAATCCGCGAGGTGACCGCGGCCAGTCCTGCCATCAGGGTGAAGGACTCCAGGTTGTGATCCCAGAATTCGGTTTTGCCGCCAAAGCCGCGCAGCTTGATCATCGAAAGTGCAAAGTCGAAATGGTAGTGCTCCGCTTTTTGCACGATGGCTTTATTCAGTTCAAAGGTCGGCATGTATTGCGGGGCAGTGGTCGAGATAAGCCAGCCGTTGTTGCCGATAGGTACAAATACGCCAATTTTCATCACGAACCTCTCTTCACTACGTTGCAGGTACTGGCGTTTTTGCAAAGGGAGTGCCAGTTTTGAAAATGACTTTGTTATTAATGTGTTAATCGAAAGTTGGCGTATTGATGCGGTTAAAAGTGGACTAACTGGTCAAAAACATTGCACAGAAAACAGGCATTCATGCGCGATGGGAGTGCAGAATGTCGTGGCGAGACGGGGGTTTTGCTATGCTGAGGGCAACGCAGAATAAGGAGAGCGGGAATGACACAAGGCGCAGTGAAAACACCAGGTAAACGGTCACAGGCAGTCAGCGCCAAGAAGCAGGCTATTCTCAGCGCGGCGCTGGAGACGTTTTCACAGTTTGGCATTCACGGCTCGCGGCTGGAGCAGGTAGCGGAGCAGTCCGGGGTTTCCAAAACCAATCTGCTCTACTACTACCCGTCGAAAGAGGCGCTCTATGTGGCGGTGATGCAGCAGATCCTCGATATCTGGCTGGCGCCCCTGAAAGCGTTCCGCGCAGAGCTGGCCCCGCTGGTGGCGATCAAAGAGTACATCCGCCTGAAGCTGGAGGTGTCACGCGATTACCCGCAGGCGTCGCGCCTGTTTTGTCTTGAGATGCTGCAGGGCGCGCCGCTGTTGCAGGCTGAGCTGACGGGGGATTTAAAGCAGCTGGTGGACGATAAGTCGGCGATTATTGCCGGCTGGGTCGCCAGCGGAAAGCTGGCGCCGGTCGATCCGCAACATTTGATCTTTATGATTTGGGCCGCCACCCAGCATTACGCTGACTTTGCGGCCCAGGTCGAGGCGGTGACCGGGAAAACGCTCCAGGATGAAGCGTTTTTCCACAGCACCCTGGAAAACGTACAGCGGATGATTATCGAAGGGATCCGCGTGCGTTAGTTTCCCGGCGGGAGAGGGCAGCTTAAATCGCCCTCTTCACATTGCATCAGCGAGGCCAGAAACGCTTCTCGCTCCGCGGTTTTCTCTGCCAGGCACTGATTGACAATCATTGGCTGAATGCTTCCACCTTCCGTACCCGAACCGATAAACGTGCAGTCTGCATCCCGCAGGGTAATCCACGCCTGCTGCGCTTTTTTTAGCAGGTCACGCTGGGGGGCTGCCGCCCGTTTGATAGCGGCCTGATACGTCGCGTTGAGCTTCTTATCCGCCGCCTGGTACTGCTGCGCGCTACAGGTGTTCAGTTCAAGCTGGGTGGTGGCGTTGTCGCACTCGTTGGCCAGCGCGCTGGTGCTCAACAGCAGTGCGGCACCTGCGAGAAATACTCTTTTCATCATCCCCTCCGTGTAAAAAAAAGCCGGATGCGCTATGCATATCCGGCCTAAGATTCTTTGTAGCCCCGGTAAGCGTAGCGCCACCGGGGAGAATTTACACGATTAACCGATGGTCATCAGGCTGGCGTTACCGCCCGCCGCCGCGGTGTTGACGCTGAGCGAACGCTCCACGTACAGACGCTCCAGCAGCAGGTTGGTTTCCCCACGCGCAAAGCCCTGTACCGAAACAATCGCCCCGCTGCGGGCCGCCACCTGTTCGCACAGTTCGCGCAGCTGGTCGGAATCACCATGATAAATCACGGCGTCAAACGGCTGCGTCAGCAGCGCATCGGCCTTCGCGAAGCGAATGCGGGCTGAAACGGCTTTTGGCAGCTGTTTTGCCAGGTCGCGATGCAGCGCATCTTCCGGCCACAGCACTTCACATCCGGTTGCCATCGCGGCAGCCAGCTGTACCAGCGCATCCTGCTCGTTATCCGCTACGCAGAGTACGTGCTCGCGCGGCATCAGCGTCCAGGTGTTGCGCTCGCCGGTTGGCCCCGGCAGCAGACGCTGCGTGCCAGCCTGCGCCAGCTCGCCGTACTGCTGCGCAATGGCACGCAGTTCAGGACGTTTTTCCGCCCAGGCGATCAGCGCTTCAAGCGGCTGCGTCAGCACGGTTTTCAGCTGCGCGTCGACCGGATAGTCTGCGTCCTGACGTGCCAGCGTCACGCCCAGCGCGTTCTCCGGACGGTTCGCCAGCAGACGGTACAGGTAAAGCGGACCGCCCGCTTTCGGACCGGTGCCGGACAAACCTTCACCGCCGAACGGCTGTACGCCCACGACCGCGCCGACCATGTTGCGGTTAACGTACAGGTTGCCCACTTTGGCGCTGCCGGTCACCTGCGCGATGGTTTCGTCGATACGGGTGTGTACGCCAAGCGTCAGGCCATAGCCGGAGGCGTTGATCTGATCGATCAGTTCATTAAGGTTGTTACGGTTGTAACGCACCACGTGCAGCACCGGACCGAAGACCTCTTTTTTCAGCTCGTCGAAGCTTGCCAGCTCAATCAGCGTTGGCGGCACGAAGGTGCCGGTCTGCCACTCGCGGGCATCTTCGCTGTTCTCACGCACCGCCTGGAACACCGGACGGCCTTTGGCGCGCATGGTCTGGATGTGGTTTTCGATATTGGCTTTAGCTTCCGCGTCAATCACCGGGCCGATGTCGGTGGTGAGGCGCCCCGGGTTGCCCATACGGCATTCGGCCATCGCGCCGCGCAGCATCTTCAGCGTGTGGTCGGCCACGTCATCCTGCAGGCACAGTACGCGCAGGGCGGAGCAGCGTTGACCGGCGCTGTCGAACGCCGAGGCCAGCACGTCAACCACCACCTGTTCGGTGAGGGCAGAGGAGTCAACGATCATGGCGTTCATGCCGCCGGTTTCCGCGATGAGCGGGGTAGGACGACCCTGCGCATCCAGACGGGTAGCAATATTGCGCTGCAGCAGAGAGGCAACTTCGGTCGAGCCGGTAAACATCACGCCGCGTACGCGGTTATCGGAGGTCAGTTTAGCGCCGACCGTTTCGCCGCGGCCTGGCAGCAGCTGGACCACGCCCGCAGGTACGCCGGCTTCCAGAAGAATGTTGATGCCCTGCGCGGCAATCAGCGGGGTCTGCTCTGCCGGTTTGGCCAGCACGCTGTTACCTGCGGCAAGGGCGGCGGCAATCTGGCCGGTAAAAATAGCCAGCGGGAAGTTCCACGGGCTGATACACACGACCGGTCCGAGCGGACGGTGGGTTTCGTTATCGAAATCATCGCGCACCTGACCCGCGTAGTAGTGCAGGAAGTCCACGGCCTCACGCACTTCGGCGATAGCGTTGCTAAAGGTTTTACCCGCTTCACGCACCAGAATGCCGATAAGCGACTGCATCTGATCTTCCATCAGCACGGCAGCACGCTCCAGAATGGCGGCACGCTCCTGCGGCGGGGTGGCAAACCAGATTGGCGCGTTGTTGACCGCACTGTCCAGCGCCTGATCCACTTCCGCTTCGGTGGCTTCGCGTACATAGCCGACGATATCTTTTGGCTCTGCCGGGTTGATAACCGGCTGCATTTCACCGTCCTCGACGGACTGCTCAAGGATCGGTTTCGCCTGCCATTTCTGCAGCGCGCTGTTGAGCAGGGCAGAGGAGAGGGACGCCAGACGATGTTCGTTCGCCAGGTCCAGACCCGCAGAGTTGACGCGGCCTGCGCCATACAGCTCGCGCGGCAGGGCAATCTTCGGATGTGGCAGACCAATCTGACCTTCCTGGGCCGCCATCTTCTCAACGGCCTGCACCGGATCGGCCACCAGCTCGTCGAGCGGCAGCGTGGTGTCGGCGATGCGGTTTACGAAGGAGGTATTCGCGCCGTTTTCCAGCAGACGACGCACCAGGTACGCCAGCAGCGTTTCGTGCGTACCTACCGGCGCATAAATGCGGCATGGGCGGTTAAGCTTGCCATCCGCTACCTTACCGGTCACCTGCTCGTACAGCGGTTCACCCATGCCGTGCAGGCACTGGAACTCGTACTGGCCAGGATAATAGTTTTGACCCGCCAGGCTGTAGATTGCCGCCAGGGTGTGGGCGTTATGGGTAGCGAACTGCGGGTAGATCAGGTTCGGCACGCCGAGCAGTTTTTTCGCACAGGCGAGATAAGAGACGTCGGTGTAGACCTTACGGGTATAGACCGGATAGCCTTCCAGACCTTCCATCTGGGCGCGTTTGACTTCGCTGTCCCAGTAGGCGCCTTTCACGAGGCGGATCATCAGGCGGCGACGGCTGCGGCTTGCCAGGTCAATCAGATAATCAATGACGAACGGGCAGCGTTTCTGGTACGCCTGGATAACGAAGCCAATGCCGTTCCAGCCCGCCAGCTCTGGCTCGAAGCACAGTTTTTCCAGCAGATCGAGGGAGATCTCCAGACGGTCGGCCTCTTCGGCGTCGATATTGATGCCGATGTCATACTGGCGCGCCAGCAGGGTCAGGGACTTCAGGCGCGGGTAAAGCTCCTCCATCACGCGGTCGTACTGCGCGCGGCTGTAGCGCGGGTGCAGGGCGGACAGTTTGATAGAGATACCCGGACCTTCATAAATACCGCGGCCGTTAGAGGCTTTACCGATGGCGTGGATCGCCTGCTGATAAGAGACCATGTAGGCCTGCGCGTCGGCGGCAGTCAGGGCCGCTTCACCGAGCATGTCATACGAGTAGCGGAAACCTTTGTCTTCCAGCTTGCGGGCGTTCGCCAGCGCTTCGGCAATGGTTTCGCCGGTCACGAACTGCTCGCCCATCAGGCGCATCGCCATGTCCACGCCTTTGCGGATCAGCGGCTCGCCGCTCTTACCGATGATGCGGTTCAAAGAGCGTGACAGGTTGGCTTCGTTATGGGTTGAGACCAGTTTTCCGGTAAACAGCAGGCCCCAGGTGGCGGCGTTAACGAACAGGGACGGGCTGCGGCCAATGTGCGAATGCCAGTTGCCGTTGCTGATCTTGTCGCGGATCAACGCGTCGCGGGTGGCTTTATCCGGAATACGCAGCAGCGCTTCCGCCAGACACATCAGCGCCACGCCTTCCTGTGAAGAGAGGGAAAACTCCTGCAGCAGACCCTGCACCATCCCGGCGCGGCCGGTGGCGGTTTTTTGGTTGCGCAGCTTGTCGGCCAGCTGATACGCCAGGCTGTGCGCCTGAGCGGCAATGGCTTCCGGCAGGCGGGCCTGCTCCAGCAGCATCGGCACGGCGTCGGTTTCGGCACGACGGTAAGCGCCGGTAATGGCGGCACGGCTGACGGACTGCGGCAGGATCTGCTCGGCGAATTCGAGGAACGGCTGGTGGCTTTCGTCACCAGCGGCGGGTGCATCCTCGCTTTCATTGGCGGCACCCGCCAGCAGGGCAGGCAGTTCTGGCAGGCCTTCGTCGCTCTCCAGTCTTTCCAGATAGTTAAAAATCGCCTGCTTGATTAACCAGTGCGGTGTGCGGTCAATGCGGGTCGCTGCGGTTTTAATCCGTTCGCGGGTAGCGTCATCCAGCTTAACCCCCATGGTGGTCATCCCCATGCCAAAACTCCTGTTGTTCTGTAATCGCGTTTTGTAGATGGCATGAAATATCCACCATGTTGCAACTTTGTGCAACTGTGTTAAATGTGACCTGGTTTGCAACCCAGAAAATGAATGGATTGTTAATGATTGGTTAGCTGGAAAAAAGCGCTGGCTTCTGCATGAGAAGCCTGTTTTTATGCGGTACTTAACACTTTTAAAAGGTGCAACCCGTATAAGTGTGAGCGAGTGCAACCTATAGGAAACTCGTATCAAACCGGGGATGAATTTGATGTAAATGCAGTGTTAAATCGTTTGTCAGCGGGATGCGCATACGGCAGGATAGCGCGCCCAATGGAAACACATACACACATCACTACGTTCCGGTGATGACATAACAAGGCAACCCGGACGGTTGTCGCTCGACATTTTGGAGAATTTGAATGGCTATTAGCACACCGATGCTGGTGACATTTCTCGTTTATATTTTTGGCATGATCCTGATAGGGTTTTTGGCATGGCGTTCAACAAAGAACTTTGACGACTACATTCTCGGCGGCCGCAGTTTAGGCCCGATGGTGACCGCGCTGTCTGCGGGCGCATCCGATATGAGCGGCTGGCTGCTGATGGGGTTACCGGGCGCGATTTTCATCTCCGGTATCTCTGAAAGCTGGATTGCCATCGGCCTGACCCTTGGGGCGTGGATCAACTGGAAGCTGGTAGCAGGCCGTCTGCGCGTGCATACCGAAGCGAACAACAATGCCCTGACGCTGCCGGATTACTTCACCGGACGTTTTGAAGATAACAGCCGCATTCTGCGCATTATCTCCGCGGTGGTGATTCTGCTGTTCTTCACCATCTACTGTGCTTCCGGCATCGTGGCGGGTGCGCGTCTGTTCGAGAGCACCTTTGGCATGAGCTATGAAACCGCGCTTTGGGCGGGCGCCGCGGCGACCATTCTCTATACCTTCGTGGGCGGATTCCTGGCGGTAAGCTGGACCGACACCGTGCAGGCGAGCCTGATGATCTTCGCCCTGATCCTGACCCCGGTGATTGTGATTTTCACCGTTGGCGGCTTCGGTGAATCGCTGGAAGTGATCAAGCAGAAGAGCATTGAAAACGTCGACATGCTGAAAGGGCTGAACTTCGTGGCCATCGTCTCTCTGATGGGCTGGGGTCTGGGCTACTTTGGTCAGCCGCACATTCTGGCGCGCTTTATGGCCGCTGACTCTCACCACACGATTGTTCATGCCCGTCGTATCAGTATGACGTGGATGATCCTCTGTCTGGCGGGTGCCTGTGCGGTTGGCTTCTTCGGCATCGCTTACTTCAACAATAACCCGGCGCAGGCAGGTGCAGTAAACCAGAATGCCGAGCGTGTGTTCATCGAACTGGCGGGCATTCTGTTCAACCCGTGGATTGCCGGTATTCTGCTCTCCGCAATTCTGGCGGCGGTGATGTCGACTCTGAGCTGCCAGCTGCTGGTCTGCTCCAGTGCGATTACCGAAGATCTCTACAAAGCTTTCCTGCGTAAAGGTGCGAGCCAGAAAGAGCTGGTATGGGTCGGGCGCTTTATGGTGCTGTTAGTGGCGCTGATTGCCATCGCGCTGGCGGCCAATCCTGATAACCGCGTTCTGGGTCTTGTGAGCTATGCGTGGGCGGGCTTTGGTGCGGCGTTTGGTCCGGTGGTTCTCTTCTCCGTTCTGTGGTCACGCATGACCCGCAACGGCGCGCTGGCGGGGATGATCATCGGAGCGGTGACCGTTATCGTCTGGAAGCAGTTCGCGTGGTTGGGTCTGTATGAAATCATCCCGGGCTTCATCTTCGGCAGCATCGGTATTGTGGTGTTCAGCCTGCTGGGTAAAGCACCGTCTGCTTCCATGCAGAAACGCTTTGCGGAAGCGGACGCGCACTACCACACTGCACCACCGACGAAGCTTCAGGCTGAGTAAAAAAACCTATTCCCTCCTGTAAGCCGGGTAAGCGCTAGCGCGACCCGGCTTTTTTCTTGCCAAAATGCGTAAATTACGTTGATATCGCTGCACTTATAACAATGAGGATAGCGAACAATGACCATCAAAACAGGGCTTATGGCGGCGGCATTATTGATGCTCGCAGGCTGCAACGCACCCGCGCAACACGCGGCAATGGAGACCTGCAAAGCAGATAACCAGATGCAGCAAACCACGCTTTATTTCGGACTGAATCGTCCGGCCGGAGCGCAGATCACAGGCAACGAGTGGCAGCAGTTTGTTGACCAGGACGTGACGCCGCGCTTTCGGGACGGCTTAACGGTGTTTGATGCACGTGGCCAGTGGCTGGGGAATGACGGGAAAGTGGCGCGCGAGCCGAGCAAAGCGCTGATGCTGATCCACGGTAAAGACGCGCAGAGCGAGAAGAATATCGAAGCGTTGCGCGGGATTTATAAATTACGCTTCGCGCAGGAGTCGGTGATGCGGGTCGATCAGCCGGTGTGCGTGCAGTTTTAAGCAAAATGGCGGGATAGTTTTGTAGGCCCGGTAAGGCGTAGCCGCCACCGGGCACAAACCGCACAAAACTTACAACACTAATCCCGCAAAGCTCGCGGACAGCAGGCTCACCAGCGTCGCGCCGTACACCAGGCGCAGACCAAACCGCGAAACAACGTTCCCCTGCCGCTCGTTCAGGCCCTTGATGGCGCCTGCGACGATACCAATAGACGCGAAGTTAGCGAACGACACCAGGAAGACGGATAAAATGCCCAACCCGCGCGGTGACATCTGATGGGCAATTTTTTGCAGCTCAATCATCGCCACAAATTCATTTGCCACCAGCTTGGTTGCCATAATACTGCCGGCGTTGAGCGCATCACTCAGCGGAATACCGATGAGCCACGCCAGCGGATAAAACACATAACCCAAAATCTGCTGGAAGCTCATGCCGAATACGCTGGAGAAGAGGGCGTTAACGGCGCTAATAAGCGCGATAAAGCCAATCAGCATCGCCAGAATAATCATCGCTACCTTAAAACCGGCCAGAATATACTCCCCGAGCATTTCGAAGAAGCTCTGGGATTCATGCAGTTTTTCCAGCTTGATATCCGGCTCCGATTCCGGACGCACCGGATTAATGACGGAGAGAATAATGAAGGTGCTGAACATGTTCAGGATCAGCGCCGCAACGACAAATTTGGCGTCAAGCATGGTCATATATGCGCCGACAATCGACAGGGAAACGGTCGACATGGCGGTCGCAGCCATGGTGAACAGACGGCGCGAGGAGAGATCCCCCAGCACGCCTTTGTAGGCAATGAAGTTTTCCGACTGGCCGAGGATCAGCGAGCTCACCGCGTTAAACGATTCCAGCTTGCCCATACCGTTCAGTTTTGACAGCAGCGTCCCGATAACCCGAATAAAAATCGGCAGGATCCGCCAGTGCTGGAGAATACCAATCAATGCGGAAATAAAAATAATCGGGCAAAGCACGCCAAGGAAAATGAACGCCAGCCCTTTTTCACCCATTCCGCCAAAGACAAAATTGGTGCCTTCGCCAGCAAATTTCAGCAGGGATTCAAAGAAGCCGGAAACGTATTTAATCAGGAATAACCCACTTTCGGCATGCAGGAAAAAGAACGCCAGGGCAATCTCAATAACAATCAGCTGTAAAACATAACGAATGCGAATTTTTCGGCGGTCGAAACTCACCAGCCAGGCGAGCGCAAGAATAATCACCAGCGCCAGCAGGAAATGGATAATCTTAAACATGGTTTATTTTCACTTGGTTTTCGAGGCAGATATTTAGCCACAGCGCTGATTAACCGTAAACGGGCATTTTCGTTATAACTTATAAACGTAATGATTACGTTGACAACTATTATCAGGCTTCGCGTTTACAACTCGTCATCAAAACATCCCACATTTCGCTTGTTTTTCTTCTCGGCGTAATGATAATCACTATCACAAGAATTTACCTTTCTTTGCATCAGTTGACCGCGATAAACATTTAAGGTGTCGGCATGTTTGTTCCATTTCTCATTATGTTACGTGAAGGGCTCGAAGCGGCTCTGATTGTCAGCCTTATCGCCAGTTATCTGAAGCGAACCCAGCGCGGACGCTGGATTGGCGTCATGTGGATTGGCGTGTTCCTCGCCGCGGCGCTCTGTCTGGGCCTGGGTATCCTCATCAACGAAACCACCGGCGAGTTCCCGCAGAAAGAGCAAGAGCTGTTTGAGGGGATTGTCGCCGTCATTGCGGTGGTGATTCTGACCTGGATGGTGTTCTGGATGCGTAAGGTCTCCCGCAATGTGAAAGTCCAGCTGGAGCAGGCGGTGGATAACGCCCTGCAAAAAGGCAACCATCACGGCTGGGCGCTGATCATGATGGTCTTTTTTGCGGTGGCGCGTGAAGGGCTGGAATCGGTCTTCTTCCTGCTGGCCGCCTTCCAGCAGGACGTAGGCATCTGGCCGCCGCTGGGGGCAGTGCTGGGGCTGGCAACGGCCGTTGTGCTGGGTTTCCTGCTCTACTGGGGCGGTATTCGCCTTAACCTGGGGGCGTTCTTCAAATGGACCAGCCTGTTTATTCTGCTGGTCGCCGCGGGGCTGGCGGCTGGGGCGATCCGCGCCTTTCATGAAGCGGGCCTGTGGAACCACTTCCAGGACGTGGCGTTTGATCTCAGCAATGTCCTCTCCACACACTCTCTGACCGGCACTCTGCTCGAAGGTATCTTTGGTTACCAGGAGACACCGAGCGTCAGCGAAGTGGCGATGTACTTTATTTATCTGGTGCCGGCGCTGGTGTTGTTTGCGATGCCGCCGCGTACCGGCACACAGGCGACGCGCGTCGCGCCGTAATAGTTGATTTAGTTACAACATACTTTTAAAGGGAAGAGTCATGGCAATTCAGTTCCGTCGTAGTGCGTTATGCGCAGGCATTGCCGCGCTGTTCGCTTCCGCATTTTCCGCCTGGGGGGCCGATGTTCCTCAGGTCAAAGTGACCGTCAATGACAAGCAGTGCGAGCCGATGACCCTCACGGTGAACAGCGGTAAAACCCAGTTCATTATTCAGAACCACAGCCAGAAGGCGCTGGAGTGGGAGATCCTGAAAGGGGTGCTGGTCGTCGAAGAGCGTGAAAATATCGCCCCTGGCTTCAGCCAGAAGATGACCGCCAACCTCCAGCCGGGCGAGTATGAAATGACCTGCGGTCTGCTGACCAATCCTAAGGGTAAGCTGATCGTTAAAGGTGAAGCGACGGCGGATGCGGTGAAAGGCGCTGCGGTGCTGAGCCTGGGTGACGCGATTACCGCTTATAAAGCATACGTTACCAAAGAGACGGCAGATCTGGTGGCGGGCACGAAAGCCTTTACCGATGCGGTGAAAGCCGGTGATATCGAAAAAGCCAAATCCCTTTATGCACCAGCTCGTCAGCACTACGAGCGCATCGAGCCGATTGCCGAGCTGTTCTCTGACCTTGATGGCAGCATTGATGCCCGCGAAGATGATTTCGAGCAGAAGGCCGCCGATCCGAAATTCACCGGCTTCCACCGTCTGGAGAAAGCCCTGTTTGGCGACAACACTACCAAAGGGATGGAAAAATACGCCGAACAGCTGAACGGCGACGTGCTGGAACTGCAAAAGCGCATCAGCGAGCTGGCCTTCCCGCCTTCAAAAGTGGTGGGCGGCGCGGCGGGTCTGATTGAAGAAGTGGCCGCAAGCAAAATCAGCGGTGAAGAAGATCGCTACAGCCACACCGACCTCTGGGACTTCCAGGCCAACGTCGACGGTGCGCAGAAAATTGTCGATCTGCTGCGTCCTCAGCTGCAGAAAGAGAACAGCGAACTGCTGGCAAAAGTGGATGCCAACTTCAAAAAAGTCGACACCATTCTGGCGAAATACCGTACCAAAGACGGATTTGAAACATACGATAAGCTGACCGACGCCGACCGTAATGCGCTGAAAGGCCCGATTACCGCCCTGGCGGAAGATCTCTCTCTGCTGCGCGGCGTACTGGGTCTGGACTAAGCACGATGAACAAGAATGGCAAATTCGACGAGGTAGAACCTTCCCGTCGTCGGTTGTTAAAAGGGGTAGGGGCGCTGGGCGGCGCGCTTGCCCTTGCAGGCGGCTGCCCGGTGGCGCATGCGGCGAAACCGCAAAGCGCACCTGGCACGCTGTCCCCCAATGCCCGCATGGAGACGCAGCCTTTTTACGGCGATCATCAGTCGGGCATTCTGACGCCGCAGCAGGCCTCCATGATGCTGGTGGCGTTTGATTCGCTGGCCAGCGATAAAGCCGATCTGGAACGTCTGTTCCGCCTGCTGACGGCACGCATTGCGTTTCTGACCGCAGGTGGACCGGCGCCGGACACGCCTAATCCGCGCCTGCCGCCAATGGACTCCGGTATTCTCGGGGCGTTTATCGCGCCCGATAACCTGACCATTACCGTGTCGGTCGGAGAGTCGCTGTTTGATGGCCGCTACGGCCTGACAAAGCAGAAGCCGAAAGCGCTGCAAAAAATGACGCGTTTTCCAAACGATTCCCTCGACGCGGGGTTGTGTCATGGCGACCTGCTCCTGCAGATTTGCGCCAATACCCAGGACACGGTGATCCACGCCCTGCGCGATATCATCAAGCACACCCCGGATCTGCTCAGCGTGCGCTGGAAGCGGGAAGGGTTTATCTCTGACCACGCTGCGCGCAGTAAAGGGAAAGAGACGCCGGTTAACCTGCTGGGCTTTAAGGACGGCACGGCCAACCCGGACAGCAGCAATGCTGCGCTCATGAAAGAGGTGGTGTGGGTGACGGCGGATCAGGGCGAACCGGCGTGGGCCGTCGGCGGCAGCTACCAGGCGGTGCGCATTATCCAGTTCCATGTGGAGTTCTGGGACCGCACGCCGCTGAAAGAGCAGCAGACCATTTTCGGCCGCGACAAGCAGAGCGGAGCGCCGCTCGGTATGACGCATGAGCATGATGTGCCCGACTATGCCCGCGATCCCAATGGCGATGTGATTGCGCTGGACAGCCATATTCGCCTCGCCAATCCGCGCACCAAAGAGACGCAGTCCAGCCTGATGATGCGTCGTGGCTACAGCTACTCGCTCGGCGTGACCAACGCAGGCCAGCTCGATATGGGCCTGCTGTTCGTCTGCTATCAGCATGACCTTGAAAAGGGCTTCCTGACCGTGCAGAAGCGCTTAAACGGCGAAGCGCTGGAAGAGTATGTAAAACCCATCGGCGGCGGCTACTTCTTTGCCCTGCCTGGCGTGCGCGACCGGAACGCGTATCTCGCGCAAGATCTGATTGAAGCCTGATAATTGTCCCTGCGAGAGTTCGCGGGGACATTATTTTTTCCTATGACAAACATATTGTTATATTTCTGTAATATTTCTATATAAGACTAAATCCGCTGCAGGAGCAGTCTGAAAAGTTGCAATCAGGTAAAATAAATGTTGCATTTATGATAATTCCTGATGTACTTAAGATAAGACAGCGGTAGTCCCCGGCAGTGATGCTGAATCACTATGGAGATCGCGAATGGTTGCGTCCTGTACTGGACAAGGTAAACATAACAACCGCAGCACCCGGCGCGGAGGCTCAGACTCCGGCAGCGATTTCCTCACCACTAAATTCTCCCCCTCTCCTCAAGAATCTGATTCGACCGACGTGCAGACTGGTGCGCGTAGCCGTTCTGTATCGTCATCTGATAAAGCAAGCAATGGCTTACAAGGAAGCCAACCCTCTGATGTTCGTGCGCATAATCGTGCCGACGCTGGCACGTGTGATGAATACCAACAACTCAAGGTGCTATCCATGGGAAGACAAAAAGCAGTGATCAAAGCTCGTCGCGAGGCAAAACGTGTGCTGAGACGGGACTCACGTAGCCATAAACAGCGTGAAGAAGAATCGGTCACCTCGCTTGTGCAGATGAGTGGCGTAGAAGCAATTGGCATGGCCCGAGACAGCCGTGATCATTCTCCAATTGTGGCGCGCAATGAGGCTCAGGCGCACTACCTGAATGCTATCGAGAGTAAACAGCTCATCTTTGCAACCGGTGAAGCCGGATGCGGGAAAACCTGGATCAGTGCAGCCAAAGCGGCGGAAGCGCTGATCCATAAGGACGTGGAGCGCATTATTGTTACCCGTCCGGTACTGCAAGCGGATGAAGATCTCGGCTTCCTGCCCGGCGATATTTCGGAGAAGTTTGCCCCGTACTTCAGACCCGTCTATGACGTGCTGGTGAAGCGTTTGGGTGCATCCTTTATGCAGTACTGCCTGCGACCAGAGATTGGCAAGGTGGAAATCGCGCCGTTCGCCTATATGCGAGGACGTACATTTGAAAATGCGGTCGTCATTCTTGACGAGGCTCAGAACGTGACCGCTGCGCAAATGAAGATGTTCTTAACGCGCCTCGGGGAGAACGTGACGGTCATCGTTAACGGCGACATTACCCAGTGTGACCTGCCATCCGGCGTGAAATCCGGGCTGAGCGACGCGATGTCACGTTTTGAGGAAGATGAGATGATTGGGGTGGTACGCTTCACGAAAGAGGATTGCGTGCGTTCGGCACTGTGTCAGCGGACGTTGCAAGTCTATTCCGACTGAAGGTAAAACATTACCGTTTTATCCTTCTTCAGTAATCCCTTCCCGGCATCATGCCGGGAAGCTTCTTTTATTCCTGTGCTCTACTCGCGCCTGGTTATCTTTTAATAGATCGCCTGTCGTACGGAATTCATCATTTCGGTATTTATTTCAGCGGTGGGTTTTTATCACGCCTGGCGAAATGTGATGCGTATTTATAATATCCACAAAATACCCATGAATATCATGATCGCGCTAATTGTTCGTTCAAATTTAAACGTGAATGTTGTCACATAATGTTACTAAGTTGTAAAAATTAAGTTGGTGTATTGAGGGTAATTATCTATGTTTCGTACTGATTCAAACAACATTCTAACAAGAAAATCCCATGGGGAACCGTTTCCCTGGAACATCACGTTGAGGGTCATACATGAACGAACTGGTTGGTGCAATTAACGGTGTTATCTGGAGCCCGGCGTTAATATTCTTATGTCTGGGTGTCGGTCTCTATTTCTCATTACGTAGTCGTTTTTTGCAGTTACGTCATATAAAACATATGATTACCTTGATGTTCCAGGGGCGTCCTACCGATGCAGGGGTATCGTCTTTCCAGGCACTGACGATGACGCTGGCAGGGCGAGTAGGGACCGGAAACATTGCTGGTGTCGCCACCGCAATCACCTTCGGTGGACCGGGCGCACTTTTCTGGATGTGGATGGTGGCGTTTTTGGGTGCCAGCTCAGCGTTTGTGGAATCTACGTTGGGCCAGGTTTATAAAGAAAAAATCAACGGTGAATATCGTGGCGGTCCTGCCTTTTATATCGAAAAAGGATTAGGGGTCAAATGGTATGCATGGTTATTTGCAGTCGTCACCATTTTCTCCTGCGGTTTATTAATGCCAGGGGTTCAAGCAAACTCGATTGGCGCCAGCCTGGAGATAGCTTTTGGGCTTGATCCCAATGTCACGGCGGCGTTACTTGCCGTACTGTTAAGCTTTATTATTTTCGGTGGTGTGAAAAGGATCGCCAGTTTTAGCAGTATGGTCGTTCCGTTTATGGCACTCGGCTATATTATTGTGGCTTGCGTTATTATCGCGATTAATATTACCGAGCTTCCTGGTGTTATTCTGCTGATCTGGAAAAGTGCTTTTGGCTTTGAAGCGGGCTTTGGCGCGATTCTGGGTCAGGCGATTATGTGGGGCGTTAAGCGCGGCGTCTATTCCAACGAAGCGGCACAGGGGACCGGACCGCATGCTTCATCTGCGGCAGCGGTGAGCCATCCGGTGAAACAGGGGCTGGTGCAGGCCTTCTCAGTTTATATCGATACGCTGTTTGTCTGCTCCGCGACCGGGTTTATGCTGCTGATCACCGGGCTGTATAATGTTCAGGGCGTCGATGGCGCTGCACTCTATACGGGGATTGCAGGCGTGGCCGCAGGTCCTGGCTATGTTCAGACGGCGATGGAAAGTATGATGCCGGGCTTTGGTAATTACTTTGTTGCCATTGCGCTGTTCTTCTTCGCCTTTACCACCATTATTGCGTACTACTATATCGCCGAAACCAATATCGCCTACATCAACCGTAAAATTCACCGTCCCTGGCTGACATTCCTGCTCAAATTATGTTTGATGGCTTCCACCGTGTACGGGACCGTCCGCACCGCGGATCTGGCATGGGGACTGGGGGATATTGGGGTTGGGATGATGGCATGGCTTAACATTATTGCCATTGTACTTTTACATAAAAAAGCCTTTGTCAGCCTTAAGGATTATGAAACCCAGAATGCACAGGGACTGGATCCACAGTTTGATCCGGTTCGACTGGGAATTAAAAATGCCGATTACTGGCTGGGAGAGCGTAAGGATGAACCGGCTGCGAATCCGGGGCAGACGACTTCTGTCGTGAGAGAGCAAAGCGCAGGGAAACTGAACAATTAATCGTGACAGCCCGTATCGCAATACGGGCTCAGACTGCTGACAACGTTTCGCCCGGCGGCGCTACGCTTGCACGGGCCTACGGGTTTTGTCGAACCCCGGTCGGGGATTCTCATCCCCCGCTGGAGAATATAAAAGAAAAAAGCCCGTACTTTCGTACGAGCTCTCATCTTGAATATGGCGGTGAGGGGGGGATTCGAACCCCCGATACGTTGCCGTATACACACTTTCCAGGCGTGCTCCTTCAGCCACTCGGACACCTCACCATATTGTTTTGCTGCCTGACCGCGTGGGGGGCAACGGGGCGCTACTATAGGGAGTTGCGCTTACACGGTCAAGCAGATTTTCTGTATTCGTGCTTGTTCGGTTAAGCCTTAATCAGCACATGCCGCTGAGGGCTGAATTAACGCTGTGAATCGAGCACTTCGCTGTTTTTAACTACTTCCTGAGCTTTGCTATAGCTTTCGATCAGCAGCTGGTACGCCGGGAAGATATGGGTGTACACCTCAGCCCACTCCGCAGCATCTTCGCGGTTCCAGGTTCGCTGGATCTCAGACGCCACCGCCGCGGTGTCCATCGGTACCACACCGGCCTGCATCACACGCGCGAGGGTGATCTCCTGCGCCATTTTGCTGTAGGTCCCGGAGGCGTCAATTACCGCAAAGACTTTATACCCATCCGCAACCGCGCTGATCGACGGGAAGGCCATGCAGACGCTGGTGATCGTGCCCGCAATGATCAACGTTTTGCGTCCGGTAGCGTTTACCGCCGCCACAAACTCCGGGTTATCCCAGGCGTTGATTTCACCTTTGCGGGCCACGTACTGAGCATGCGGCGCATTGGCGTGGATCTCCGGGATAAGCGGGCCGTTCGGTCCTTGTGGGACGGAAGCGGTGGTGATCACCGGGATCTTCGCCAGGGTGGCGATTTTTGCCAGCGCCGCCGCACGGGCGCGCAGTTCTGGCATCGGCATATCGCCGACGGTCTGGAACAGCCCGCTCTGGTGGTCGATAAGCAGCATGACCGCATCGTTTACGTCAATGACGGGACGTGTACCGTTGAAGTTTGCAGGGGTAGACATTTTGCGCTCCTTATTACGTTTAGATCTGGCCGAAGCGGCCGGAGTTGAAATCACGAATGGCTTCCGCGATTTCGGTTTTACTGTTCATCACAAATGGGCCATAGCCCACAATCGGTTCATTCAGCGGCTCGCCGGCCATCAGCAGTACTTTTGCGTCGCCGTTTGCTTCCAGATGAAGCTTGTCGCCTTGCTGACTGAATACGATCAGCTGTGCCTCACCCGCTGGCGTGGTGCCGTTCACCGTTACGCTGCCCTCAAGTACCACCAGCGCCGTGCTCCAGCCTTCAGGCTGATTGAGCGTCAGGTGGCTGCCCTGGCGTAGTGTCAGATCCCACACATTCAGCGGTGAGAAGGTATGAGCCGGGCCAGTCACCTCGTCAAAGCGGCCGGCGATGACGCGCAACGTTCCGCTGCTATCCGGCAGCGTGACGACAGGGATATCCGCCTTCGTGATGCTCTGGTAACCGGGCGCTGCCATCTTGTCTTTGGCGGGCAGGTTGACCCACAGCTGCATCATTTTCAGTTCGCCGCCTTTCTGCGAGAACGCGCTGGAGTGGAACTCCTCGTGCAAAATGCCTGCGCCCGCCGTCATCCACTGCACGTCGCCCGGTCCGATGACCCCGCCTTTGCCGCTGGAGTCACGATGTTCCACTTCGCCGGAGTAGACGATGGTGACCGTTTCAAAGCCACGGTGAGGGTGCTCGCCCACGCCACGCTTCGCGCCATCCGCCGGGAAGGTGTAGGGACCGGCATAGTCCAGCAGCAGGAACGGACTGAGTGATTCACCGTGCGTCTGGTAGGAAAACATCGAACGAACCGGGAAACCGTCTCCGACCCAATGGGGACGAGGTGCGGTATAGACGCCTGTTACGTTTTTCATGATTAACTCCTGATGTGCTGTTGATGTAATTAGCTTATATTCAGAGCTAATATCCCGTTAGAGAGTGAAAATGACATTCACTGTTCTTAAAATGGAACAATGGGGGCATATGCAGGATCTCAATGATTTCGTGTGGTTTGTGAAAGTGGTGGACCACGGTGGGTTTGCAGCGGCAGGTCGGGCGCTCGATCAGCCTAAATCGAAACTGAGCCGCCGGATTGCGCAACTGGAAGAGCGACTGGGTGTGCGGTTGATACAGCGTACCACGCGGCAGTTTACGGTGACGGAGGTGGGGCAAACGTTCTATCAGCACTGTAAAGCCATGCTGGTCGAGGCTGAAGCGGCGGAGGAGGCGGTGGCTGCCTTACAGGCTGAACCGCGCGGTGTTGTCAGGATAACGTGTCCTGTCACGTTGCTGCACGTTCATGTGGGGCCCATGCTGGCGCGGTTTATGTCGCGTTACCCGGGGATCAATCTTCAGCTGGAGGCCACCAACCGGCGGGTTGACCTGGTAGGTGAAGGCATTGACGTGGCGATCCGCGTTCGTCCGCGTCCGTTTGATGACAGCGATCTGGTGTTAAGGGTGCTGGCTGACAGAGGACACTGCCTGGTGGCGAGCCCGGCGTTGATTGAGCGGATGGGCAACCCGGTGATGCCTGCTGAACTCAGTGACTGGCCGGGTTTAAGTATGGGGGCGGGCAAGCAACTGCATAAATGGGATCTGAGCGGTCCGGAGGGAGCGAAAGCCGAAATCCACTACACGCCGCGCTTTATAACTACCGATATGCTGGCGCTGCGGGAAGCGGCGATGGCGGGCGTAGGCGTGGTGCAGTTGCCGATTTTAATGGTTAAAGATCAGTTGGCGAAAGGGGAATTGGTGCGGGTTCTGGATGCCTGGGAGCCCAGACGGGAAGTGATCCACGCGGTATATCCTTCGCGGCGCGGTCTACTGCCATCGGTCAGGACGCTGGTCGATTTTCTAACCGAAGAGTATGCACGGATGGTGGAGGAGTAAATTCTTTGTAGGTCGGGTAAGCGAAGCGCCACCCGACACCATCACCGCAGAGGAAGCAAAGTTCGAATCCCCCCCGCTGGAGAATATAAAAGAAAAAAGCCCGTACTTTCGTACGAGCTCTCATCTTGAATATGGCGGTGAGGGGGGGGATTGACTCGCTTCGCTCGCCCTGCGGGCAGCCTGTTCGCTGCGCTCTCAGTCTGTCCAACTGGCTACGCCAGTTGTCGAACCCCGGTCGGGGATTCTCATCCCCCCCTGTTGGAGAATATAAAAGAAAAAAGCCCGTACTTTCGTACGAGCTCTCATCTTGAATATGGCGGTGAGGGGGGG
>NZ_JBMKHA010000018.1:0-123831 GCF_049238365.1 Enterobacter cloacae complex sp. IR53030 | reverse complement strand
GTGATCATGTTTTTAACATAGTCGGCGTGGCCCGGGCAGTCTACGTGTGCGTAGTGGCGAGTCGGGGTGTCGTATTCAACGTGAGAAGTGTTGATGGTGATACCACGAGCTTTTTCTTCTGGTGCGTTATCGATCTGGTCGAATGCACGAGCAGAACCACCGTAGGTTTTAGCCAGAACGGTAGTGATTGCAGCGGTCAGCGTTGTTTTACCATGGTCAACGTGGCCGATAGTACCGACGTTAACGTGCGGTTTTGTACGTTCAAACTTTTCTTTAGACATCGATTGTCCCTCTAAGACACGGATAAATCGGTGATATCACCACATCAACCAGGCGAAATGCCTGAATTGTTGAATACAGTAAAATTGAAACAGAGAGAAACGGGAAGGAGAAGTGAAGTGGTGCTGATACCCAGAGTCGAACTGGGGACCTCACCCTTACCAAGGGTGCGCTCTACCAACTGAGCCATATCAGCACGTATTGGAGCGGGCAGCGGGAATCGAACCCGCATCATCAGCTTGGAAGGCTGAGGTAATAGCCATTATACGATGCCCGCATCCTGAAACTCGGCTACCCAGTTCTTTCTGTAACAAAAAAAGAGATTTCTCTCTTTTTCAGTTTGAGCTGGCTAATTTTTCCAACCAGCTCCGGCGGCATTTACGCTGCCAGAAAGTGGTGGTGGGGGAAGGATTCGAACCTTCGAAGTCTGTGACGGCAGATTTACAGTCTGCTCCCTTTGGCCGCTCGGGAACCCCACCGGACTTGATGGTGCCGACTACCGGAATCGAACTGGTGACCTACTGATTACAAGTCAGTTGCTCTACCTACTGAGCTAAGTCGGCATCAAGTAGCGCGCATTCTATGGATACCTGCGCGGTCATGCAACTAAAAATTTGCATAAAACGTTCTTTCGCTCACATTTTATGCGAACAGCATACTAAGCGCTGTAAAAGTAGTCATTCGCGGTCAAATAATCAACATGCAAGGGTCGTTTGCACGGGATACACCGTAGCGTGACGGCTTCCGCGTAACGTAGCGCTTTCCATCTTTTTTCTTATTATTCCTGCCATCTGGTGTTAACCTCCTGCCCATTGTCCAAAATTAACTGTGTGATGAGCCACGATCCGGCAGTATTGAGCTGGCTCACTGAAGCATGCTTATGAGCAAAAAAGAGCAAACGTTAATGACGCCTTATCTTCACTTTAACCGCAGCCAGTGGGCTGCCCTGCGTGATTCCGTCCCTATGACGCTGACGGAAGGTGAAATCGCACGGTTAAAAGGGATAAACGAAGATCTGTCCCTGGAAGAGGTGGCAGAAATTTATCTCCCCCTTTCTCGCTTGCTTAACTTCTATATCAGCTCCAACCTGCGCCGTCAGGCGGTACTGGAGCAGTTCCTCGGAACGAACGGTCAGCGCATTCCTTATATCATCAGCATTGCGGGCAGCGTGGCCGTGGGTAAAAGCACCACTGCGCGCGTATTGCAGGCGCTGTTGAGCCGCTGGCCTGAACACCGCAGCGTTGAGTTAATTACCACCGACGGCTTCCTGCACCCGAACGAAGTATTAAAAGAACGCGGGCTAATGAAGAAGAAGGGCTTCCCGCTCTCTTATGATATGCACCGTCTGGTGAAATTTGTCTCTGACCTGAAATCCGGGGTGCCTCACGTCACGGCACCGGTCTATTCACACCTGATCTACGATCGTATCCCGGATGGGGATAAAACGGTGGTCCAGCCGGATATCCTGATCCTGGAAGGGTTAAACGTCCTGCAGAGCGGAATGGATTATCCTCATGACCCACATCATGTGTTCGTTTCAGACTTCGTCGATTTCTCTATATATGTTGATGCGCCGGAAGATCTTCTCCAGAGCTGGTACATCAACCGCTTCCTGAAGTTCCGGGAAGGCGCATTCACCGATCCTGACTCTTACTTCCATAACTATGCGCAGCTGTCAAAAGAAGAGGCCATTAAGGTGGCGACGGGGCTGTGGAATGAGATCAACTACGTGAACCTGAAAGAGAACATCCTGCCGACGCGTGAACGCGCAAGTCTGATCCTCACCAAGAGCGAAAAGCACGCAGTCGACCAGATTCGCTTGCGGAAATAATTGCGCAGACATAAAAAAACCGGCTTAACGCCGGTTTTTTTCTTTATGCATGTGGCTTCTCGCCATTTTCATCCTGATCGACCGCGAAACAGGCGACCAGTTGACCGCCATAATCCTTCAGCTGCGGCTGCAGCTGCGTGCAGGGACCAAAGCGGCGACTGCAGCGGGCGTTAAATGCACACCCAGGAGGCGGATTCAGCGGGCTTGGCAACTCACCCGTCAGCTTAATACGCTCACGGCGATCGTCCGGGTTGAGACGCGGCGTCGCAGACAGCAGGGCCTGGGTATACGGGTGACGCGGGTTAGTAAAGATCTGGTCTTTGCTCCCCTTCTCCACGCAGCGCCCCAGGTACATCACCATCACTTCATCCGCAATGTGTTCGACAACCGACAGATCGTGGGAGATGAACACGTAAGAGAGTCCCAGTTCCTGCTGGAGATCCATCATCAGGTTCAGCACCTGCGCACGCACGGAAACGTCGAGCGCGGAGACGGGCTCATCGGCAATCACCACGTCCGGGTCGAGCATCAGGCCGCGGGCGATGGCAATACGCTGACGCTGGCCGCCGGAGAACATATGCGGGTAGCGGTCATAATGCTCGGTTTTCAGGCCGACCTTCGCCATCATCGCCAGCGCTTTTTCGCGGCGCTGCTCTTTGCTCAGATTACTGTTAATGAGCAGCGGCTCTTCCAGAATCTGTCCCACTTTTTTACGCGGGTTCAGAGAACCGTACGGGTTCTGGAATACAATCTGGATTTTCTGGCGACGCAACTTCTGCGCCTGAGGATCGTGTTTGAGCAGATCCTGCCCCTGATAATAAAGTTCACCGCCGGTCGGGACTTCAATCATCGTCAACAGACGGCCCAGCGTAGATTTACCACAGCCCGACTCCCCAACTACCGCCAGCGTTTTGCCGCGTTCGAGGGTAAAGGAGACGCCGTCCAGCGCTTTCACCAGGCGCTCAGGGGCAAAAATCCCCTTCTTCACCGGGTAGTGTTTTTTCAGATCGATGGCCTGCAACAGCGGTTGTTGCGTGGTGGCCTGTTGCGTACTCATAGTGTTGGCCTCCCGGCATCATCGAGTGGGTAGTGGCATTTCGACTGACGGCCGTCAGCAAGCTGGTTCAGCTCTGGCTCTTCCGCCCGGCATTTGTCCGTCGCATACGGACAGCGCGGGTTAAGCAGACAGCCCTGCGGACGGTCATATTTACCCGGCACCACACCCGGCAGTGACGCCAGGCGCGCTTTATCCTGGGCAAACTCCGGCAGCGCACGCAGCAGAGCCTGCGTATAAGGGTGACGCGGTGCGCGGAAGATATCGTGCGAACTTCCGGTCTCGACGACCTGGCCTGCATACATCACGATGATTTTGTGCGCCGCTTCGGCCACCAGCGCCAGGTCATGCGTAATCAGGACCAGCGCCATATTTTCCTGCTGCTGCAACTCCAGCAGCAGTTCGATGATTTGCGCCTGAATGGTCACGTCCAGCGCCGTCGTCGGTTCATCCGCAATCAGCAGTTTTGGCCGACAGGCAATCGCCATCGCGATCATCACGCGCTGGCTCATCCCGCCAGAGAGCTGGTGCGGATAGACGTCCAGACGCGATGCCGGGTCAGGAATACCCACCTGATTCAGAAGGTCGATCGCCCTTTGCCGACGTGTTTTCTTGTTACCGCCCTGATGCACCTTAATGGCTTCCATAATCTGGAAGCCGACGGTGTAGCACGGGTTCAGGCTGGTCATTGGGTCCTGGAAAATCATCGCCACTTCCGCGCCCACCAGCTGGCGGCGCTGTTTTTCGGAAATGCGCTTCAGATCCTGACCATTGAATTGCAGGTTTTCCGCCATCACGCGGCCGGGATAATCGATAAGCCCCATAATCGCCAGTGAGCTCACCGACTTACCGGAACCGGATTCCCCGACAATACCCACCACTTCGCCCTGATTTACGCTGTAGCTGATGCGGTCCACGGCGCGAAACTCAGTGCCAACGTCTCCGAAGTGCACCGATAATTGATCTACATTTAATAACGCCATCTCGTGCCTCTTACTGCTTCAGTTTGGGATCAAGCGCATCACGCAGGCCATCACCCATCAGGTTAAATGCCAGCACCGTCAGCAGGATTGCCAGACCCGGGAAGGTGACAACCCACCAGGCGCTTTGTGCGAACTGCAACACGTCGGAGAGCATCGTGCCCCACTCCGGTGTTGGCGGCTGCGCACCCATGCCCAGGAAGCCAAGAGCGGCCATATCAAGAATGGCGTTTGAGAAACCGAGCGACGCCTGAACAATCAGCGGCGCAAGGCAGTTCGGGAAGATATTGACGAACATCTGGCGCATCGCCCCCGCCCCCGCCACGCGAGACGCGGTGACGTAGTCGCGGTTCACTTCCACCAGCACCGCCGCACGGGTTAAACGCACGTAGTGAGGAAGCGCCACGAAGGTCAACGCCAGCGCGGCGTTACCGATAGACGGACCGAAGATCGCCACCAGCACCAGCGCCAGCAGCAGGCTTGGCAGCGCCAGCATGATGTCGACAACACGCATAATGATGTTATCGACGATGCCGCCGAAGTAACCCGCCACCAGACCAAGCACAATCCCCATAATCAGGGACAGCACCACCACCAGGCAGCCAACCAGCAGCGACAGACGCGCGCCGTACATCAGACGCGAAAGCACATCGCGGCCTACATCATCGGTACCCAGCAGGTGCGCCAGGCTACCGCCATCCTGCCACGCAGGAGGTGCAAGCAGCGCATCGCGGAACTGATCCGCAGGGTTATAAGGTGCGAGGAAGTTCGCAAACACCGCAATCAGGATCATGATTGCGACATATACCAGCCCTACTACCGCACCTTTATTGCGCTTGAAGTAGTGCCAGAACTCCTGCAGCGGTGTCATTGGAACCGGTGCAGCAACCACTTTGTTTTCAGAAACGTGTGACATGATGGCCCCTTACTTCTTATGACGAATACGCGGGTTCACCACGCCGTACAGCAAATCGACCAGCAGGTTGACGAGGATAATCATCGTCGCGACCAGCAGCACCCCGCCCTGCACGACCGGATAGTCACGGCGTTGCAGCGCATCAATCAGCCAGCGTCCGAGGCCAGGCCAGGAGAAGATGGTTTCGGTCAGGATAGCCCCTGCCAGCAGCGTACCCACCTGAAGACCAATAACGGTCACCACCGGCAGCATGGCGTTACGCAGCGCATGTACGATGATGACGCGCATACGGGTTAACCCTTTGGCGCGTGCGGTACGGATGTAATCTTCGCCCAGCACTTCCAGCATGGAGGAACGGGTCATACGCACAATCACCGCCAGAGGGATGGTGCCCAGCACCATGGCTGGCAGGATCATATGCGCGACGGCATCGATGAAGTTACCCTCTTCACCCCATATAGCCGTATCAATCAGCATAAAGCCGGTCAACGGATTGGTGTCGTCGAGGAAAACCATATCGCTGACGCGCCCGGAGACGGGCGTCAGGTTAAGCTGCACCGAAACCAGCATAATCAGCATCATGCCCCACCAGAAGATAGGCATGGAGTAGCCGGTCAGCGCCAGGCCAACAGCGGTGTGGTCGAAAATTGAGCCACGTTTAACGGCAGCCAGTACCCCAACTGGAATACCCACCGCAGTGGCGAAAATCATGGCGCAGACGCCAAGCTCCAGTGTCGCTTTAAAACGCGGCACGAACTCGTCCCACACCGGAAGACGGCTTTTCAGCGAAATCCCTAAGTCACCGTGCAACACGCCCCAGATATAATGGAGGTACTGCTGCCACATCGGCTTATCGAGGCCGAGTTCAGCCAGAAGCTGCGCATGACGTTCAGGGGAGATACCACGCTCGCCCGCCATAATCATTACCGGGTCGCCGGGGATCATATGGACGAAGGCAAAAGTGAGAAGGGTGATACCGATAAACGTCGGGATAACAAGTCCCAGACGTCGGAGGATGAACTGCAACATAACCCGGATTCTCTCTGATGACGCACGACCAGTGGCGTGACGTCTGTATTGCTCACAAATCTTATCCCCTCTCCTTTCAGAGAGGAAATAAAGCACTGCTGCCGGGTGGCGCTACGCTTACCCGGCCTACATACCGTAGGCCAGTGCAAGCGCAACGCCGCCTGGCGTTGCTTTTAATTATTCAACCGATACGTTTTCGAAGTGGTGTTTGCCCAGTGGATCAACCACATAGCCCTTCACTTCTTTACGCACTGGCTCATACACGGTGGAGTGAGCAACAATCAGCGCCGGAGCCTGATCGTGCATAACAACCTGCGCTTGCTTGTACAGCTCAATACGTTTGTTGTGATCGTCGGTCGCACGCGCCGGCTGGATCAGGTCTTCAAACGGCTTGTAGCACCAGCGAGAGTAGTTAGAACCGTCTTTCGCCGCCGCGCAGCTGAACAGGGTAGCGAAGAAGTTGTCCGGATCCCCGTTGTCACCGGTCCAGCCCATCATCACCGCCTGGTGCTCACCCGCTTTGGCGCGCTTCAGGTACTCGCCCCACTCGTAGGTCACGATCTTGGCCTGTACGCCAACTTTCGCCCAGTCAGCCTGAACCATTTCCGCCATACGGCGTGCGTTCGGGTTGTACGGACGCTGTACCGGCATCGCCCACAGCTCAACGGTGAAGCCTTTATCCTGGCCCGCTTCTTTCAGCAGCGCTTTCGCTTTCTCAGGATCGTAGCTGTAGTCTTTAACGTCATCGTTATAGCCCCACATAGTTGGTGGGATCAGGTTCTTGGCTGCAACGCCTGCGCCCTGGTAAACGGCTTTGATGATCGCTTCTTTGTTCACCGCGTAGGTCAGCGCCTGACGCACTTTCACGTCATCAAACGGTTTCTTCTCGGTGTTGAAGGAGAGGTAGCCCACGTTCAGGCCCGCCTGTTCCAGCAGGTTAATGTTCTTATCCTGCTTCATGCGCGCGATGTCAGCCGGGTTCGGGTATGGCATCACCTGGCATTCGTTTTTCTGCAGTTTTGCATAACGCACGGACGCATCAGGCGTGATGGAGAAGACCAGACGGTCGATCTGCGGCTTGGTGCCCCAGTAGCCCGGGAAGGCTTTATACAGAATACGGGAGTCTTTCTGGTACTGCAGCAGCTGGAACGGGCCGGTACCGATTGGGTTCAGGTCCACTTTCTCAGGCGTGCCGGCTTTCAGCATGTTGTCCGCATACTCTTTAGAGAGAATAGAGGCGAAGTCCATGGCCAGGTCAGCCAGGAATGGCGCTTCCGGACGCGTCAGCACGAACTGCACGGTTTTATCGTCCACTTTTTTCACTTCTGAGATCAGGTCAGGCAGACCCATCCCTTCGAAGTACTCATAGCTGCCGCCCGACACTTTGTGGTACGGGTTCTGGGCATTTTTCTGACGGTCGAAGGAGAACACAACGTCGTCGGCGTTAAAGTCACGCGTTGGTTTAAATTCTTTGCTGTCCTGCCACTTCACGCCCTGACGCAGGTGGAAGGTATAGGTCTTACCGTCTTCGCTGACGTCCCACTTCTCAGCCAGACCCGGAATCACTTCGGTGGTGCCGGTTTTGAATTCAACCAGACGGTTATAGATCGGTACAGAGCTTGCGTCGTACGTCGTGCCAGAGGTAAAGAGCTGTGGGTTAAAGCCTTCCGGCGAGCCTTCAGAACAGTAAACCAGGGTTTTTGCCTGTACGCTTGCTGCCACGGTCATAGCCACCAGGCTCAGACCAAGCTTCAGCATCCCTGACTTCTTCAAGGAAATACTCATTATTCTGCTCCAATGTGATGTTTTGCTTTGTTGTGTTACGCCGCCAGACCTTTATTTATTTTTTACCCGGTCCGGTCGGTGGTGCCCGAAGGCAGTAAAGGGATGGAGAATCCTTTCAGAAGAGCGTTTGAGTTGCAGCGCAGATCGTCCCTGAAATGCCCCTCATGCCCTACAATCTGTCAACAGAATGTGAAAACGTCAATACAGGTGACGGGGATTTACGTGGAGTGTGAGAAACCGCAAACAAAGATTAAAAAAACTATGTATGCCAGTTTTCAGCAGGGAAATTTATGCTACTCGCCATCTTGCAGCACAAATATCTTCATATTTCGCAACAATCAGTGATTAACTTTTATTCAGAATGGGTAAATTTTCTTGCAGAATGGTGATTATCTGAGCACTAAATACCGCGAACGTTAAAACGCACAGCGAAAAATGCTGAGGTTATCCATAAGCAACGCGAAAAAAGATCAATCTATATATAAAAAAATACAATGGATTATGTCACAAAATCGTTAACAGGCAGGGAGAAGCCAGGATAAGGGGCGTTTTGGTGACTCTGGCGGGCTAAGGTCATAATGCAAAAAGGGCTAACCTTGCGGTTAGCCCTTTTCAGAATGTGGTCGGCGAGAGAGGATTCGAACCTCCGACCCACTGGTCCCAAACCAGTTGCGCTACCAAGCTGCGCTACTCGCCGAATGCGGAGCGCATCTTACTGCTGAGGTGCGCCCCCGTCAATCCCTTATTTTCAAAAAGCCATTCAACTGGCGATATTCTCGCCAGAGCAGTTACTGCGCGGCTTTTGCGGTGCTATCAGGGAGTTTACACCAGTTGTTGTTTTCGTTAATTCCACCATTTGGTGAGGTATAGCCGAGACAACCCATAATGGTGTCGTACAGTTCAACGTGGCGACGTGGCACCTTCATCTCCGCCTCTTTTTTCAGATGAGCAAACATTGCGGCTTTGTCAGGGTTTTCCAGATACTTATCCGACATCCACATAATCATCGGCACGCGGAACTGCTCCGGCGGTGCCAGCTTGCGCGGTGTACCGTGCAAATGCTCTTTCTCATTGATGGATTCACCGTGATCTGCCGCATAGATAACAATCGCTTTCTTGTCTCGCAGCTGGTCAATCACGCGGCTCAGGAAGGTATCAACATACAGTACCGAGTTATCGTAGGCATTGATCAGTTCCTGCTTGCTGCAGTCTTTATTAATACCGACGCACTCAGGTTGCCACTTTGCAAAGTCGCGCGTGTAACGTTGGTAATAGCTGTAATGTGACCCTTTTGTATGCAGAATGACGAGATGTTTGCCCTGCGGATGATTCTTCAGAGACTCAGACATCTCCTCAAGGAGCAGCATATCGTCGACGTTTTTACCGCGGTTGCGGGGCTCGGCGCCAATCTGCTCACGGTACGCGATGTTATCCGCCAGCGTATTGGTGTAGAACCACATCTCACTTTGCATCGCGAACAGGTCAGAGCTAAATCCAAGCTGCTTCAGCACGGCAAACACGTTTTGCTCTTTCAGCGTGCGTTGTGGGTTATCACTCGCACCGCCTTCACGCACAAACATACAGCGCAATGAGAGCTTCGTCGCGGTATCGCAAGAGTAGCCGCGATAGGCCACCAGGTTCTTTTCCTGAGCCAGTTTTGGTGTGGTATCACGGTCGTAACCGAGAATACCCATATGATCCCAGCGTGTTGTTTCACCGATAACAAACACGACGTAAGTATCATCCAGTCCGTCAGCAGGTGCCTGATAGGTGAATTTTTTTGTCGGGTTAATCAGCGATTTCACATCACTCGATTCGTCCGCCTGTGCCCAGGCATAAAGACCTAATGCCGAGAGCCAGTTAGACGGCAGATACGAGTTAGCCACTACACCACCGTAGCTTGGCATATCAACGCCCGTCGCTTTTTCAATTCGTTTTTGCTGTTTTTCAATTAAGCGAATAGGCGCCCATACCAGCAGTCCGGCCAGCAAAACGACAACGATATTGCGTACCCGCTGCCCGCGCGTACGCAACTGGCGTAATAAGGTATAGCGGCAGGTATTACTCCAGATAAAGAAGAGCGGGATCAGGCAGGTTAACACCGTCCAGACGATAAAGCCTTTACCGACCACCTCTTTTGAAAGATCGATATCCGTGGTCATCACCGACGCCACGATACCGTACCCGATGACGACGTTCATGAACGTCATGTAATAGCTTGCGGCGGCAGAGATAATCACCACCAGCGAGGCCAGAATTTGCCAGGTACGTCGGCCAAAAAGTGAGAGCAGGCGTAACAGGAAGAAGGTTGCCAGAACGGAACCAAACACTTCAATCGCGGCAAAAATTCCATTTCTTACGGTGAGGTGTTCAAAATAACCTTCCACTCTTCTGAACAGCACCGCGCCATTCAGAAACAAACCGATATAGACAGCCAGCATCAGACACAATCGTTGCTGGGTAAGAGACCTAATATATTTCATGCAAACAACCCTGGGGGAAGGGGTATAAAGACCCGCCGAATCTCATCGAGAAAGCAGACAGAGTAAGTTGGTGCGAGAGAAACCGTTATCAGAAAGGTCCACAAGCGCGATAAGTAGACCACAGCGGGAAAGAAAAGTGGCAGCAGAGAATGTGATCGATGAAGATTTTTACAAAATAACAAGTCCGAAGGCAATGCAGAGATAAAAAAGAGGCCCTGCGGCCTCTCTTCATTAAATCAGGCATGCGCTTCTTTATAGACTTCACGCTGCGGCTGACGAATCGTCGTGGACAGTGCCAGCGAAATAATCAGCAAAGCAAATATCACGCAGAAGGTCACGTAGAACCCGCCGAACAGCGAGGCAATCAGCGAGCCGCAGATACTGCCGATCCCAAAGCCGAGATAGATAACCCCGTAGTTTTTCGCCAGGTTATTCAGCCCAAAGAACTCGCTTACCAGCGACGGGAAGACGGTAATGGTGCCGCCAAAGTTAAAGGCCACGCAGGCAATTGCTGCAAAGAATGTCGCTTCATTCAGCGGGGCGAACAGTAACGCCGCCATCCCCACCAGAGAGACCACCTGCCCTATCGTAATGACGCGGATACGGGCAATCTTGTCGGACAAGATCCCCAGCACCAGGCGACCAGACAGGTTAGCGATGGAAATAACCGTCACCGCATTCGCCGCGGTTGCCGCATCCAGTTTCACCATTCCCTGGGCGATATCTTTCGCCACGCCAATGACGTACAGACCACTCATGCAGGCCGTCAGGAACATCACCGCCAGCATCCAGTACTGCGGTTTGCGCATGGACTGCGCCAGCGTAAAGTCGTTCTCCACCACGCCGTTAACGGATTTCACTTCCTGCTGCGGGGCATCTTTCATCAGCGTGGCACCGAACAGAATCATCACCAGCACGATGGCACCCCAGATCATGAAGGTCTTTTCGAGGCCAACGGACGCCAGCAGATGGGCATCAATAAACTTAAAGCCGAGGCTGCCCAGGCCATAAGAACCAATGGCAAAGGCGGAGATTAACCCCTTACGCTCCGGGAACCACTTCACGCAGTTCGACAGCGTCAGCAGATAGCCCGCACCGTCTGCCAGGCCCACCAGGACGCCAGCACTCAGCCACAGCATCATCAGGTTGCTGGAATGCGCCGTCAGGAAGAAGCCCAGACCGAGCAAAATGCCGGACGCCATGGTCACGCGCTTCACGCCAAAACGCTCCTGCAGCTTGCCCGCGACGGAAGACGAGATCGCCAGCGCAAGACTCAGCAGACCAAAAGAAAACGCCACCTGGCTGACCGGTGCGCCAAGTTTGTCGGAAAGCGCACTGTTAAACAGACTCCAGGTATAGACCGATCCCAGCGCGAACTGGGTGACGATGGTGCCAAAGAGCGTGAGCCAGCGCGTACGGTTATAAGTTGATGTGTTCATGGCCGTTGTCCTGCAACAGAAATTAGAAGATTTCGCTGAGGACAACGATAAACAAAACCCTAGCGGTGATGGGGTAAAACGGCATGAAATGCAGGAGGAACGGAATGAAATGCCTGGAATCGGGAATGAATGACCTTGCCGGGGAACAAAGCGACAGCAGGTTAGTACCTGCTATCGCTGTAAAGCCTGTGATTATTGTTTTCGAGATGTTATCGCTACGTTTAAAAAGGTAACAACATTAAAAATTCGCACTCACCCCCAGGGTATAGAGAAACTCTTCACCGGTCGTGGTGCGTTCCCCCTGAGCCAGCGACGCATACGCCGCCATGTGGGTATTAAAAGGCATATCCGTTCCAACAGTGACATCCATCCAGCTACCGTTTTGAGCAGGAGCCGGCGTTTGCGGCATGCCAAACTGCGATTTCCACTGGTTTTCACCAAACTGCTGGTTATAGCTCACCTGCGCCCAGGGACGAAGATCGCCGTACTGAGTATTTACGCGCCAGCCTAGCGTGCTCACGCTGGCATGCCAGAGCGGATCGGCGAGCGTCTGCGTCGTCGCGCTATCGCCAAACTCATTGATCATCATCGGCGTCGAACCGTCATACCGCCAGGACATCACCGGACCGGTGGTGATCCGCGCTGAAACCGGAAAATTCCATCCCAGGCTCATCGCCGCGTCCGTGGTGGCACCTGAGGGAACAGCCAGGGCAAGCCCAGGCAAATTTTGCGAAGACTGAATACGCTCAGCAAGAATATCTTCATAACGCGGTTGGTGATCCGCGTCCCATGTATAGCGTTCCGCCGTATTATTTTGGGCGTCTGAAACGATATATTCCTGTTGCCAGGCAGACGCTGTATGACAAAACAACAGGCAGGCTGAAATCCCCACCAGGCCAGAAACAGCATGGCGACCACTGATTTTTTTTATCATCATCAAAGCGACCCCAGAGAGAGCCGAGTTCGGCGATATTTGTCGTTATTCAGGAAGCGTTTAGCGGGCATATAGCCCTGTATTAACTATTGTCTTTATACCAGGCACGTCAAGACAGACGGAATGAAAATTTTGCGAAATCAGCATCAGTAAGGGAGATAACGGATGGAACGTTGCGGTTGGGTAAGCCAGGATCAGCTTTATATCGACTATCACGATCGGGAATGGGGCGTGCCGGAGACGGAGGGCAGAAAACTCTTTGAGATGATCTGCCTTGAGGGACAGCAGGCGGGATTGTCATGGATTACGGTACTGAAGAAACGTGAAAACTACCGCAACGCCTTTCACCAGTTCGACCCCGTCGCCGTCGCCGCCATGACCGATGAAGACGTAGAACGCCTGGTGCAGGATGCTGGCATCATCCGCCATCGCGGTAAGATCCAGGCCATCATCGGCAATGCCCGCGCTTACCTGGCGATGGAGCAAAACGGCGAGCCCTTCTCTGCGTTTGTCTGGTCGTTTGTGAATAACACGCCGCAGCTCACTCAGGCCACCTCGCTGGCGGAGATCCCGGCCTCCACGCCGGAGTCGGACGCGCTCTCTAAGGCCCTCAAAAAGCGCGGCTTTAAGTTTGTCGGCTCCACCATCTGCTACGCCTTTATGCAGGCCTGTGGCCTGGTCAATGACCATGTTACCGGCTGCTTCTGTCATCCGGGGAGGCAACATGATCCGCAAGTGGCAAAGTGACAATGCCGATCCGCTCCTGAGCCTGTGGCTTGAAAGCACCACCGAAGCGCACCCGTTCATCAGCGCAAGCTACTGGAAGGAGAACGAAGCCATGGTGCGGGAGGTCTACCTCCCTGCAGCGGAAACCTGGGTGTGGGAAGAGGACGGTACGCTGCGTGGTTTTATTAGCATTATAAAGTCGCAGTTTGTGGGGGCGCTGTTCGTCAGGCCAACGTATATCGGGCAAGGTATTGGAGGCGCGCTGCTGAACCATGTTCAACAGCGCTTCCCGCATTTAAGCCTGGAGGTCTATCAGAAAAACGTCCGGGCGGTGAATTTCTATCATGCACAGGGCTTTCGCATCGAAGACAGCGCCTGGCAGGACGATACCCAGCACCCGACCTGGATTATGAGCTGGCAGGCGGATCAAACGCCGTTAAGGTAAGCTCAGGCCCCTGGTATTTCTCGACCCAGGCCAGCGCCGTATTCCCTGCACAACCGTTCCCCAGCTTCGAGCTGGGGAGATCTTTGGTCAGCACGTTAACCGCCCCGTTTTTACAGATCCCCCCCTCGGCAGGCTCAAGATCGGGCCATGCGCCCTGGTGAATACAGATCACGCCCGGTTTAATCCCGTCGCTGACCACCGCCCCTGCCAGCACCTGACCACGATGATTCCAGACGCGCACCACATCGCCGTCCGCAATCCCGCGGGCTTTAGCGTCATGGGTATTCAGCGTGATCGGCTCTCGCCCGGCGACCGCATACTGCTCGCGCAGTGAGGAGTAGTTAAGCTGGCTGTGCAGACGATGTGCGGGATGAGCAGATAACACCTGCAGCTGCTCCGGCTGGGCGTTGCCGTGCCACTCGTCTGGCTCCAGCCAGGAAGGGTGTGGCGGGCAATCGGTATAGCCAAAGCTGGCGATGCGCTCGCTGTAGATCACAATCTTGCCGCTCTCGGTTTTCAGCGGATGGTTCTCCGGGTCGCGGCGGAAATCAGCGAAACGGACGAACTGCGCGTTCTGTTCGCTTTCCGGCATTTCGATCAACTGGTTCGCTTCCCAGAACGCAGAAAATGGCGGCAGCGTTACGCCCTGCGCCGCACCGCGCTGCCCGGCGATCTGGTAAAACGTCTCCAGCCATTGCAGATCCGTTTTCCCTTCGGTAAAACGTTCGCGACCGCCCGCTTCCCACCGCTCGCTCAGTTCAGCAAACACGTCAAAATCATCACGTGCTTCATCGCGCGGCGCCACAACGCGCTTCATCGGTACCATATGCTGGTTGCTGTAATCGCCGGTCATGGTGAGATCGTTACGCTCAAACGACGTGGTCGCCGGCAGCACAATATCCGCATGTTTGGCCGAAGCGGTCCAGAAGCACTCGGAAATCACCACCAGCTCCGGCTTTTGCCAGGCGCGGATCAGGCGATTGGTATCCTGATGGTGCGTGAAGTTCGCCCCGCCCGCCCACCAGATAAATTTAATATCCGGGAAATGGCGGTCCAGACCGTTGTGCTGATAAAAACCGCCCGGGTTTTCCAGGGCTTCAATGATTCGCGCCACCGGGATTTTATCCACGGCATCCACGCCGCCTGCCACCGAACCTTGCAGAGAAGCCAGCACCGCCGCTTTGCGCGTTGGGTTTCCGCCGTTGGCAAAATGATAGGAGAGACCAAAACCGCCGCCCGGCGTACCGATCTGCCCGAGCATGGCGGCAAGCGTGACCAGCATCCAGTGCTTCTGCTCGCCAAACTGCTGGCGCTGCATCCCCCAGCCGGACATTAACATCGTGGTGTTGTCATGGAATAACGCGGCCAGTTCGCGAATTTTGTCAGCAGAAACACCACAAATTCCTGCCGCCCATTCTGCGGTTTTAGCCACCCCGTCGGATTGCCCCGTGAGATAGTCGGCAAATTGGTCAAAGCCGGAGGTGCAGCGGGTGAGGAAGTCACTGTCGTGCCAGTCGTTCTCCAGCAGCGTATGGGCGATACCCAGCATCATTGCCACGTCGGTGCCCATATGCGGCGCAATCCACTCGGCTCTGTCGCCGAAGAAATCCATGGTTTCAGAGCGCATCGGGTCAATGCAGATGATGCGCTTGCCGCTTTTGCGCAGCGCGTCGAAATAGCCAATGCCCTGCTCGTCACTGGCATTCCAGGCAATTTTCAACGTGTTAAGCGGGTTGGCACTCCAGAGCACCACCACATCGGTATGCGCCAGCACCAGCGGCCAACTGGTCTGCTGCTGGTAAACTTCGTTGCCGCCGACCACGTACGGCATGATCGCCTGCGCAGCGCCAGTGGAATAATCTCCCAGATGTCCTGTATAACCGCCCGCCAGACTCATGTAACGCTGCAGCAGCGTCGACGCCTTATGCAGCACGCCGTTTGAACGCCAGCCGTAAGATCCGGCAAAAATGGACGATGGGCCGTAACGTTCGCGGATGCGCTTATGCTGGGCGTGGATCAACGCCAGCGCGTCATCCCAGCTCACGCGAACAAACTCATCCTGGCCGCGAATACCCTGCGGTTTGTCCGGCGAAGCCAGAAAACCTTTACGCACCATCGGCCAGCGCACGCGCGTTTTGCTATGCACCTGATCGCGAACGACGGTCTGTAAAGAGTTGGGATGTTGTGTTGGCAGTGCCCCGCGGGACGACAAAACATTTTCGCCATCGGTTTCGACCAGCATCGGCCCCCAGTGGGCGGCGGTCAGAATGGTTTTCGTTGAGGTGCTCAAGCGTGCGCTCCTGGTTGCGTGCAGGTTTTACGGCCTTCTTGCTGAGGCCGTTTATGGTTTGTCACAAATTTCAGAGTTATACCCGGAATTTTCTCCGTATCTGGACGTCATAATCAACTGCCACGCACGCCGTGGCAAAGAATAAAAAGGATTAAGGAAAGAAGATGAAAAAACGCGTACTCGTTATTGCCGCTCTGGTGAGCGGTGCACTGGCTGTTTCTGGCTGCACAACCAACCCTTACACCGGTGAGCGCGAAGCGGGTAAATCCGGCATCGGCGCAGGTATCGGCTCACTGGTAGGTGCAGGCGTTGGGGCACTCTCCTCCTCCAAGAAAGACCGCGGTAAAGGCGCGCTGATTGGCGCAGCGGCGGGGGCAGCACTGGGCGGCGGCGTCGGTTATTACATGGATGTGCAGGAAGCAAAACTGCGTGACAAAATGAAGGGAACCGGCGTAAGCGTGACGCGCAGCGGCGATAACATCATTCTGAACATGCCGAACAACGTGACCTTTGATAGCAGCAGCGCAACGCTGAAACCAGCGGGTGCGAACACGCTGACCGGCGTGGCGATGGTGCTGAAAGAGTACAACAAGACCGCCGTGAACGTGATTGGCTACACCGACAGCACCGGCAGCCAGGATCTGAACATGCGTCTGTCACAGCAGCGCGCGGATTCCGTTGCCAGCTCGCTGATCGCCCAGGGTGTGGAAGCGAACCGCATCCGCACCAGCGGCATGGGCCCTGCCAACCCTATCGCCAGCAACAGCACGGCGGAAGGTAAAGCGCAGAACCGTCGCGTAGAGATTACGTTGAGTCCAATTCAGTAATCGCATTTCTCCCTCTCCCGTGGGAGAGGGTTGGGGTGAGGGCACCAGACCGCACCCCAGGTAAGCGCAGCGCCACCGGGCAAATTACTTGATTCGTCCGATTTTCCCGTTAAGGTATTCTCACTAAATTCAGGGAAATCAGCGATGAGCAAACCAGCCCGGGCCACCATCAGCGACGTGGCGAAAGCCGCCAGAACCGGTAAAACCAGCATTTCGCGCTACCTTAACGGCGAGAAACATCTATTGTCCGATGCATTGCTGGCGCGTATTGAACAGGCTATTGCCGATCTCGACTACCGCCCCAGCCTGATGGCCCGCGGGCTCAAACGTGGCCGCACCCGCCTTATCGGACTTATCATCGCGGATATCACTAACCCCTACTCTGTAAACGTGCTCAGCGGTATCGAAGCCGCCTGCCGCGAAAAAGGTTTTACGCCTCTGGTCTGTAATACCAACAACGAGGTCGACCAGGAGTTGCACTATCTCGATCTGCTGCGCAGCTACCAGGTGGAAGGGATTGTGGTCAACGCGGTGGGCATGCGTGAAGAGGGGCTGAACCGTCTGCAGCAATCCTCCCTGCCCATGGTCCTCATCGACCGTAAAATCCCGGAATTCGCCTGCGATGTGGTCGGGCTGGATAACACCCAGGCCGCCACGACCGCGACCGAACATCTGATTGAACAAGGTTTCGAGGCGATTCTCTTTCTGAGCGAACCGCTGGGCATGGTAAATACCCGACGCGAACGGCTGGCTGCATTTCGTGCCACGCTGGCGCGTTATCCCGGCGTGATCGCCGAAAATGCCGAAACGCCGCTTCACGAAGCCGGGCAGCTCGACAACACCCTGCGCCAGTTCCACACGCGCCATCGCGGGATGCGCAAAGCCGTTATCTCCGCCAACGGGGCACTAACCCTGCAGGTTGCCCGCTCACTCAAGCGTATTGGCCTGCACTGGGGCAGCGATATCGGTCTGCTGGGGTTTGATGAACTGGAGTGGGCGGAGCTGGCTGGCGTCGGCATTACCACCCTCAAACAGCCCACCTGGCAGATTGGCTATGCTGCTGTAGAACAAGTGGTTCGTCGTATTGAAGGCACCAGTGAGGCCGTACGCGAGCAGGTCTTCTCCGGCGAGCTGATCGTCCGCGGCTCCACCGCACGTTAATATCCCCTTGTGATAGCGATCATAAATTCGACATCCTGAGCTTTTCTTTGGAACCGGTTCCATCTAGCGTAATAGTATTGATATGTTGCGATGGAGTCCGAAGATGGGCAGGAAAATCATGGTGGTCACCGCCGCGTATGGCGCGGAGCAGGTGCGACAGGCGGGCGGTCAGCGGGCGATGCTTCCCGTTATTGCGGGTGCAGGCGCCGACGGCGTGGAGATCCGCCGCGAGCTGTTCAATAGCGAAGAGTTACTGGCGCTGCCTGCGCTCGGTGAGTCCATTGAGCTTCTGGGCCTGCTGGCGTGTTACTCAGCACCTGCCGCCCTGTTTATGCCCGATGGCACCCTCAACCCGGACCTGCCGCGGTATCTCTCAGAAGCCAGCATCCTGAACGCGCTGTGGCTGAAGGTTTCCCTGGGCCATTTTAGCGACACGCAGCCTCTCGATGCCTTACGTAATCTGCTCAATACCAGCGGTATAGCGCTGGTTGTGGAAAACGATCAGACCGACTGCGGCCAGCTTGCACCGATGCAACGTTTTCAGGCCGCCTGTCGCGAAAGGGCGCTTCCCGTCACGTTGACCTTTGACATGGGCAACTGGCTGTGGGTCGGTGACTCCCCGGAAGAGGCCGCGCGTCATCTGGCGCCTGCCGTGAGCTATATCCACGTTAAAGCCGCCGTTCCGCATAAAGATAACTTTCGCGCCGTCGCGCCGGATGGTGCCGATTCCCGCTGGCTGGATCTGCTTGGCCAGCTGCCTGCCGATGCCCCGCGCGGTATCGAGTTCCCGCTGGAAGGGGCGGATTTAACCGCCGTTACCCGCCATTACGTCAACCTGCTGCGCGAGGAGTAAATCATGCACAAGACGCTGGATGTCATCACGATTGGCGAAGCCATGGCAATGTTTGTCGCCACCGAAACGGGCGAGCTGAGCGCGGTAGAGCACTTTATCAAACGCGTGGCGGGCGCAGAGCTGAACGTCGCAACCGGCCTGGCGCGTCTGGGCCTGAACGTCGGCTGGGTCAGCCGCGTGGGCGATGACAGCTTTGGCCACTTCGTTCTCGATTCGCTGAAAAAAGAGGGGATTGATGCCGCAGGCGTTACGCTCGACGGACGCTTCCCCACCGGCTTTCAGCTTAAGTCTAAAGTTGAAAATGGAACCGATCCCATCGTGGAGTATTTCCGTAAAGGGTCGGCCGCCAGCCATCTCTCCGTAGAAGATTACCACGCCGATTATTTTGCCTCCGCGCGCCATTTGCACCTGAGCGGCGTGGCGGCGGCGCTCTCTGCCAGCTCGTATTCGCTGCTGGATCATGCGGCAACGACCATGAAGTCGCTGGGCAAAACGATCTCTTTCGATCCAAATTTGCGCCCGGTGCTGTGGAAAAGCGAAGCGGAAATGATCGAGAAGCTTAACCGGCTGGCATTCAGGGCGGACTGGGTTCTGCCGGGCCTGAAAGAAGGGATGATCCTGACCGGCGAAAATACACTGGAAGGCATTGCTGACTTCTACCTGAATAAAGGGGTAAAAGCGGTGGTGCTGAAAACCGGCGCCGATGGCGCATGGTTTAAAACAGCCGAAGGCGAGCAAGGCGCGGTCGCGGCGGTGAAGGTCGAGAACGTCGTCGACACCGTCGGCGCGGGCGATGGCTTTGCCGTGGGCGTCATTAGCGCGCTGCTGGAAGGCAAACCGCTGCCGCAGGCGGTTGCACGAGGCAACAAGATTGGCTCACTGGCCATTCAGGTGCAGGGCGACAGCGAAGGATTACCGACACGAGCACAGCTCGGCATGTAAATTCCCTCTCCCCGTGGGAGAGGGCCAGGGTGAGGGCCACAGGCCGCACCCAATAATTAAACCACCGTGTACCCTACAGGCAACGGCGGTAACAACCTCAACAACAGAGGCAAGCCTATGAACAGTTCGACCAATGCAGTAAAACGCTGGTGGTACATCATGCCAATCGTGTTTATCACGTACAGCCTGGCGTACCTTGATCGTGCCAACTTCAGTTTCGCATCCGCGGCGGGGATCACCGAAGACCTCGGGATCACTAAGGGCGTCTCATCCCTGTTGGGCGCCCTCTTCTTCCTGGGGTATTTCTTCTTCCAGATCCCCGGTGCTATTTACGCCGAACGCCGCAGCGTGCGTAAGCTGATCTTCATCTGTCTGATCCTGTGGGGCGCCTGTGCGTCACTTACCGGCGTGGTGAACAATATTCCTGCCCTGGCCGCCATTCGCTTTATCCTTGGCGTCGTTGAGGCGGCGGTCATGCCCGCGATGCTGATTTACATCAGCAACTGGTTTACCAAATCTGAACGCTCACGCGCGAATACTTTCCTGATCCTCGGTAACCCGGTCACCGTACTGTGGATGTCGGTGGTCTCCGGCTACCTGATCCAGTCCTTCGGCTGGCGCGAGATGTTCATCATCGAAGGGGTTCCGGCAGTGATTTGGGCCTTCTGCTGGTGGGTGCTGGTGAAAGATAAACCTGCCCAGGCGAAATGGCTTTCCGAAGATGAAAAAGCGGCGCTCCAGGCGCAGCTGGATAAAGAGCAGCAGGGTCTGAAGGCGGTACGTAACTACGGTGAAGCCTTCCGCTCCCGTAACGTGATCCTGCTCTGCGCGCAGTATTTTACCTGGAGTATCGGCGTGTACGGTTTTGTGCTGTGGCTGCCGTCGATCATCCGCAGCGGCGGTGAGAATCTCGGCATGGTTGAAGTGGGCTGGCTCTCGTCCGTACCGTATCTGGCTGCGACCATCGCCATGATCGTCGCCTCCTGGGCGTCGGATAAGCTGCAAAACCGTAAGGTGTTCGTCTGGCCGCTGCTGCTGATTGCTGCTTTTGCCTTCATCGGCTCCTGGGCCGTGGGCGCGAATCACTTCTGGGCCTCTTATACCCTGTTGGTCATTGCCGGTGCCGCCATGTACGCCCCGTACGGTCCATTCTTTGCCATCATCCCGGAGATGCTGCCGCGTAACGTGGCGGGCGGTGCCATGGCATTAATTAACAGCATGGGCGCGCTGGGTTCGTTCTGCGGCTCCTGGTTTGTTGGTTACCTGAACGGAGCCACCGGCAGCCCATCCGCATCGTACATCTTTATGGGGGTGGCGCTTTTTGCCTCCGTGTGGCTTACTCTGATTGTTAAGCCTGCTAATAATCAACAGCACCCCGTCGGCGCACGCCACGCCTGAATCCTTAAAAATCAACGGAGATTAGCATGAAGCCGTCCGTCATTTTGTATAAAGCACTGCCGGAAGATCTGCAGAAACGCCTGGAAGAGCACTTCACCGTCACGCAGGTGAAAAACCTGAGTCCGGAGACCGTGGCACAGCATGCCGATGCGTTCGCCAGCGCCGAAGGCCTGCTGGGTTCAAGCGAGAAAGTGGACATCGCCCTGCTGGAGAAAATGCCGAAGCTTCGTGCTACTTCAACTGTTTCAGTAGGTTATGACAACTTCGACGTGGATGCCCTGAGCGCCCGCAAAATCCTGCTGATGCACACGCCGCATGCCCTGACGGAAACCGTGGCCGACACGCTGATGGCGCTGGTGCTCAGCACCGCCCGTCGCGTGGTTGAAGTGGCCGAGCGCGTTAAAGCAGGCGAATGGACAAAAAGCATTGGCCCGGACTGGTTCGGCGTGGATGTTCACGGCAAAACGCTGGGCATCGTGGGTATGGGACGTATCGGGCTGGCGCTGGCACAGCGCGCGCATTTTGGTTTCAACATGCCGATACTGTACAACGCGCGCCGTCACCACGGTGAAGCGGAAGAACGTTTTAACGCGCGTTACTGTGAGCTGGATACGCTGTTGCAGGAAGCCGATTTTGTCTGCCTGATCCTGCCGTTGACGGATGAAACACGTCACCTGATTGGCAAATCCGCATTTGAAAAAATGAAGAAATCCGCCATTTTCATCAACGCGGGTCGTGGCCCGGTGGTGGATGAGCAGGCGCTCATTGAAGCCCTGCAAAATGGCCAGATCCACGCCGCCGGTCTGGACGTGTTTGAGCAGGAGCCACTGCCGGTGGATTCTCCACTGCTGAAAATGCCAAACGTCGTCGCCCTGCCCCACATCGGCTCTGCCACGCACGAGACACGCTACAACATGGCGGCTACCGCAGTGGACAACCTGATTGCCGCGCTGAGTGGAAAAGTGGATAAAAACTGCGTTAACCCGCAGATCCAACAGTAGAAACGAAAAAACCCGCCAGAAGGCGGGTTTTTGAATTTTGTGCTACTGGGTTGGAAGCTTACAGGCTTACAACGTTACCAGCTGCTGGGCCTTTAGCGCCGCTTTCGATGGTGAAGGACACTTTCTGACCTTCGTCCAGAGATTTGTAGCCATCGTTCTGGATAGCAGAGAAGTGTACGAACACGTCTTTTGAGCCATCGTCAGGAGTGATGAAGCCGAAACCTTTATCAGCGTTGAACCATTTTACCAGACCAGTCATTTTAGCAGACATAGAATTACCTTAATTAACAAATATATTGTGCCTTCCGGCTTGATGGATTGCGTTACAGATTTTTAAGCGATGAAGGAAGGGTCACAACGAAGGGTATCTATGGATAACAATCTGGACTGCTTTACTAAACTGCTTTAGGTCTGTGTAACAAACCGACGGGAATAGTTATACCGATGTGGTAGAGGAATGACAAGCGTTATTTTCGCAATGCATAAAAAAACCCCGCCTGACGCGGGGTTTTTTCGGTTTATTCTGTGGCCGTGACGGCGGCACTCCAGGCCTGGCTAAAGGCCTGATGCTGGGAGGCCAGCGGCCCAATCAGCGTATTGTACTGACTTGCCTGCTGCGAAGTCGGGAACTGGATGCCGTTGGCAACAAAGCTCACCTGAGTGTCCTGCTGGGCGATAAAGTCACCCACCTGAACCAGCTGCTGCGTGAAAATTTGCGCGGCCGGAATCAGCGGTTGCAGTGCTTCAGACGGTTTGGTCACCACTTTCTCATACACTTTGTCAAAGACCGGTTTGAGATCGTCACCCTGCTTCAGCGCAGAACGTGACGCATCAGCCTGCATTTTCGCATTCTGTAGCTGCTGGCTCAGCACGCCGAGCGCACCGTTGGACTGGCGCAGCGGTTCACGCTGAGTCACATAATCCTGTGGAACGCGGATGGCGTTTACGCTATCCACGACCGGGCGGATACCGGAATCCATCGCCTGGCTCACCTGCTGTGAATACCCATAAAGAATGGCGTAATCGGACACAAAGGGACCAAACTGTTTTTTCTGATCCGCAGTCAGCGTCGGTAACCGCTCGCCGCTGCGCATCACTGTATTCTGCAGAAAATCGATAAACGCTTTACGCTGATCGCCTTCTTTATCAAAACACCCACTCAGGCTAACAACCATCAACAACGCCGCAATAGGCGCAAACCAGCGAGAGCAGGACTTTCCTGTCGCCATTTTATTACTCCTTTCACCCAAAAAAGCGCACACCGGCACACGCGTGCCCGACGGCTTACAAGGATAGTCCAGGTCAGCCTTGCAAGATACTCTTTTCATGTAAAACGCCTATTGCCGATTTATTTCTTATCATTTACAAAAAAATACCTGACGGGCCCTCCTTATGGTTAATCAGGTAATTAGCATAACTATCCATATAGCTGAATCGGATAAAGCGATCGTTACCGCACGATTAATCACACCCGTGACGATCCTGGGTTTGTATTAGGGACTATTCTTAATTGGCTCTCTGATGTTCTTGATCACGATGTGAGATTTAAGAGGAGTTCTCAATGGAATATAAAGATCCTGAGTTTGAGCTGCTGAGCAGTCTGGAACAGATCATTTTTAAAGATGTACCGCAGACGATTACCCTGCAACAAAAAGCCAATCCCTTTACAGAATATGAGCAATTGCGCAAAGGGACAGGTCTGAAGACAGAAGAATTCGCCAGAGCGATGGGTGTCAGCGTAGCGATGGTGCTGGAGTGGGAGTCAAAACGTGAGAGACCCACGCCAACCGAGTTAAAGCTGATGCGCCTGATTCAGGCCAACCCTGCACTCAGCAAACAGATAGCGTAGTGACGTTTGAACGCCCCCGCCTTCGCGGGGGCTTGTGTTTAAAGACTTTCGCAACGCCAGCCCGCCTCTTCCCAGATCATCTCGTGCGACAACGTTAACCCTTTTAAAAAAGCGTCATCGTGTGACACCACCAGCAGTGCTCCCGGAAAACCGGCCAATGCCGCTTCAATGGCCTGAACCGAGGCCAGATCCAGATGGTTGGTCGGTTCATCCAGCAGCAGGAGCTGCGTGGCCTCAGCACGCCATAATACGCAGGCCAGTGCCGCCTTAAGACGCTCACCGCGGCTCAGTTCCGCCAGCGGGAGCGCGACTTTATCGACCCCCAACTGAAGCTGCGCTAAACGGGTTCGTAATACCCCCTCTTCAAGGGGCGTATTGCCCAGGTTGAGGTGGGTCATGACCGACTGCGAGAGATCGAGCCGGGACAGATGTTGATCGAGATAAGCGCAGCTGACGGAAACGTTGCAGGTCCCTGAACGCGGGCTGATTTCGCCGAGAATCGCTTTTAACAGCGTCGACTTCCCGCAGCCGTTTGGTCCTTTTAACGCCACGCGCATCGGACCATCCATCCGCCAGTTGAGTGGGGGAACGGGCACATGCGGCAGCACCAGATTTTCCATCACCAGCACCTGTTTTCCTTCCGGAATCTGACTCCCCGGCAGGGTAAACATCACCGGGTTATCGTCTTCAACCCGCTCACGCGCCTTGTTTACGGCAGCGTTCAGGGCATCATTTTGCTCGTTATGCTGCTTTTTCCAGCTGCCAATACGTTCCTTTGCCGCGCCTTTATATTTGACGCGTTCGAACGATGCGATATTGAGGGTATCGACGGTGCGCAATGTTTTTGCCGACCGCCGCTGGCTGTCGTCATGCTCTTTCTGCATGCGCGCGCGGGTACGTTTGCGCGCCGTCGCCGCGTGCTCCAGCGCCACGCGGGCAGCCTGTTGCTCAGCATCGCGCTGGGTTTGATAATCCGCATAATTCCCGCCATAGCTGCGAAGACCCGCGCCACTCAGTTCAAGAATACGCGGCACCTGCGCCAGCAGCTCACGGTCATGGGAGGCCACCAGTACACCGCCCTGATAACGGGCAAGCTGGTCGTAGAACCATGTCCGGCCTTGCCGGTCCAGGTGGTTAGTGGGTTCGTCCAGCAGCAGATAATCCGCTTGCGCCGTAAACGCCCCGCACAGCAACGCGCGGACACGCTCGCCACCGCTGAGTTCAGCGGCTGGCTTATCCGGATCAAACGGCGACAGTGTCGCCCGGGCAAACGCCTCGCTCAGGCGTTCTGCTAAATCCCAGAAGCCATCAAGCGTTTCCAGATCGTCAGGCTGATACTCTCCGCTGTCGACACGCGCTCGCGCCGCGAAGATTGCCTCGTACCCGAGCAGTTCAGCCAGCGTCGTGTGTGGCAAAATATCCTGCTGCTGCGCCACATAAACCTGTGTTCCGGTTCGTTCGATATGCCCGTTTGCGGGTTCATCAAGTCCCGCCAGCAGGCGCAGCAGACGTGTTTTCCCGCTGCCGTTGCGGCCCACCAGCGCGCACAGAGACGGTTCCAGAGAAAGATTCAGCGGACCAAAAAGGGTATCCCCCGTCGCAAATTGACAGGTGACCTGATGCAAAATAAAAGAAGGGGACTGCGCAAAATGAGCCATAAGCACTCCTGAATGAAATCAAAACATCCCCTGCCGACGCGGTGGCGTTTAGCAAGGATCGAAATTCATCAGTCGTGTTTGTTCATTTTTGGGGGGCACTCCAGCGTGAGAAATTTAACGAGGGTAAGGATAACGGTAATGTGTTGAAGGTTTCAAGGTTAAATTTTGGGCGACTTATACTCCCTCAGCCCTTTGGGAAGGACTACTTTGCCGATACCCTGAAGGCGCCGCGCTTATCCGGCCTACAAAAGCCCCATAAAAAAACCCGCCGAAGCGGGTTTTCAAACTGCTGGCAAAGTGCATTTTGTCAGTTTCCCCCGGCGGCGCTACGCTTGGGCCTACAATGAAACGTGCAACCCGTTACACAATGTAGGCCGGGTAAGCGTAGCGCCACCCGGAAAGAAAGACGGCTCACATGTTTATGACAGCGTGCACATTACTGCAGCAGCGAAATATCCGCCACGCGCAGGAACAGCTCGCGCAGTTTTTCGAGCATAGAGAGACGGTTGATACGCAGGTCTTTATCTTCTACGTTCACCATCACTTTCTCGAAGAAGGCGTCGATCACGTCACGCAGTTCCGCCAGCTCCACCAGCGCTTCCTGGTAGCGGCCTTCCGCGAAGTACGGTTCGAGCTTGTCGCGCAGCACCACAACCTGCATCGCCAGAGCAATCTCTTCCGGCTCTTTCAGGGTTGCGGCGTTCACGCGTTCGTTCAGCGTTTCGTCGGATTTCGCCAGAATGTTGGAGACACGCTTGTTAGCCGCAGCCAGCGCAGATGACGCTTCCAGCGTACGGAAGTGGGAAACCGCCTTCATACGCGCATCGAAATCAGCCGGACGGGTCGGACGACGCGCCAGCACCGCCTGAATGGTGTCAACGGTGTAACCTTCGTCCTGATACCAGGCGCGGAAACGACCGAGCATAAAGTCGATAACGTCGTCCACCACGTTCGCGTTGGTCAGCTTGTCGCCGTACAGACGCACCGCTTCTTCGGTCAGTGTCTGCAGATCGAGGTTCAGGTTCTTCTCAACGATGATGCGCAGCACGCCCAGCGCAGCACGACGCAGCGCAAACGGGTCTTTGTCCCCTTTTGGATGCTGGCCGATACCGAAGATACCCGCCAGGGTGTCCATCTTGTCGGCAATCGCCACGGCGCAGGCGACCGGGTTGGACGGCAGTTCGTCACCCGCAAAGCGCGGCTGATACTGCTCGTTCAGTGCCACAGCCACGTCTTCCGCTTCGCCATCGTGACGCGCGTAGTGCATGCCCATCACGCCCTGGGTATCGGTAAATTCGAACACCATGTTGGTCATCAGGTCGCACTTGGAGAGCAGGCCCGCACGGGTCGCATGGTTGACGTCGGCACCAATTTCGCGGGCGATCCAGCCGGACAGCTCCGCAATGCGGTCGGTCTTGTCGCGCAGCGTACCCAGCTGCTGCTGGAACAGCACGGTCTGCAGACGCGGCAGGTTATCTTCCAGACGCTTTTTACGGTCGGTATTGAAGAAGAACTCGGCATCCGCCAGACGTGGACGCACCACTTTCTCGTTACCGGAGATAATCTGGATCGGATCTTTCGATTCGATGTTGGCGACAAAGATGAAGTTTGGCAGCAGCTTGCCGTCGTTGGCGTATACCGGGAAGTACTTCTGGTCACCCTTCATGGTGTACACCAGCGCTTCTGCCGGAACGGCCAGGAATTTCTCTTCGAACTTCGCGGTCAGCACCACCGGCCATTCAACCAGAGAGGTCACTTCTTCCAGCAGGCTGTCGCTCAGATCGGCATTACCGCCAATCTTGCGCGCCGCCTCTTCCGCGTCCGCTTTGATTTTGGCTTTACGCTGTTCGTAGTCAGCAATGACCTTGCCGCGCTCCAGCAGAATTTGCGGATACTGGTCGGCATTGTCGATGGTGAACTTCGGCTCACCCATAAAGCGGTGGCCGCGGATCACGCGATCGGACGCCACGCCCAGAATGGTGGCAGGAATAACGGTGTCGCCCAACAGCAGGGTCACGGTATGCACCGGACGCACGAAGTGGACGTCAGACGCGCCCCAGCGCATCAGTTTAGGAATCGGCAATTTCGCCAGCGACGTGGCAATCATGTCCGGCAGCAGCGCTTCTGCACTCTCGCCTTTCACATGCGCACGATACAGCAGCCACTCGCCTTTGTCGGTGGTCAGACGCTCGGCCTGGTCAACGGTGATGCCGCAACCGCGCGCCCAGCCTTCAGCCGCTTTGCTCGGCTTGCCTTCCGCGTCGAACGCCTGGGCAATAGCCGGGCCACGTTTTTCGACTTCACGATCCGGCTGAGACGCCGCCAGATTTGCCACTTTCAGCGCCAGACGACGCGGCGCAGCAAACCACTCAATTTTACCGTGCGCCAGGCCAGCGTTATCCAGCTCGGCAGTCACGTTCGCAGCAAAAGATTCAGCCAGGCTGCGCAGGGCTTTTGGTGGCAGCTCTTCGGTGCCGATTTCCACCAGGAAAGTTTTCTCAGACATGGCCGCCTCTTATTCGTTTACTTTGATGTCTTCTGACTTCAACTTGTTGCACATCGGGAAGCCAAGGGCTTCACGGGACGCGTAGTAAGCTTCTGCAACGGCTTTGGTCAGGGTACGAATACGCAGAATGTAGCGCTGACGTTCAGTCACGGAGATGGCTTTGCGGGCGTCCAGCAGGTTGAAGCTGTGGGCGGCCTTCAGAATACGCTCGTAAGCAGGCAGCGGCAGCGGAGTCTCCAGCGCCAGCAGCTGCTGCGCTTCTTTCTCGTACTGCTCGAAGCAGGTGAACAGGAAGTCCACGTCCGCGTATTCGAAGTTATAGGTGGATTGCTCCACTTCGTTCTGATGGAACACGTCGCCGTAGGTGGTTTTACCCAGCGGGCCGTCGCTCCAGACCAGGTCGTAAACGCTGTCTACGCCCTGAATGTACATCGCCAGACGTTCCAGACCGTAGGTGATTTCACCCGTGATCGGCTTACATTCCAGACCGCCAACCTGCTGGAAGTAAGTGAACTGGGTCACTTCCATGCCGTTCAGCCACACTTCCCAACCCAGACCCCAGGCACCCAGCGTTGGGTTTTCCCAGTTATCTTCCACGAAACGGATATCGTGAATGGTTGGATCCATACCCAGCTCTTTCAGCGACCCGAGGTACAGTTCCTGAATATTGTCGGGCGATGGCTTAATCACCACCTGGAACTGATAGTAATGCTGCAGACGGTTCGGGTTCTCACCGTAACGACCATCGGTCGGACGACGGGAAGGCTGCACATACGCGGTCGCCATTGGCTCTGGTCCCAACGCGCGCAGGCTGGTCATCGGGTGTGAAGTGCCGGCGCCGACTTCCATGTCCAAAGGTTGAACAATGGTGCAGCCCTGACGAGCCCAGTAATCCTGTAAGGTCAGGATCAGGCCCTGGAAGGTCTTGGTATCAAACTTTTGCATAGTATTTCGTGCTGGATACGTGTGGTTTTAAATGGAAGGGACCAGTATACCCGCTGGCTGCAAGATATACAGTACGAAACGGGGTTGTTTAGGGAAAATTGGGAAATAAGCCTTCAGGCCAGAACGTGGGCGACGTCTGGCTGTTGATTATGCGAGCAGGTTAGCGCATGGAGAGGTGTAAAAACTGGCCGTCTGCATCAAACGAGCAGACAAAGCCCTCTTTACGCGACGTATGGCCCCGCAGCTCATAGCTTCCCTGAAAGCGCTCAAATCCGGTGACATCAATCTTCTGAACGGCCGAGTTATAACGGCGTGCAGCCTGATCTTTACAGATTGCCTCCATGTTCAGTGAACGTTCCGGGCTCATTTTGCCCTGCTGTGCTTTTTGCACAGGTGCTTCTTGTGGCGTACTGCAACCTGCCAGCATGAGCAGCAGAAAGAGTGACGCCACTCGCTTCATCATCATTTTTATTACCGTCCTGGTCAGTGGCTGTTATTTTTAGTATCAAAGCTTTTATAGATTAAGGTCCGCCATTCTGCGAATCTCGCGGTCTTCCGGCAAGCCTGCTGATAAAACTCAGAATTTTCCAAACGAAGACTTTTGGACAATGGCAGTCACACTCCATTTACAGGGAATACGAGGAACTGATGGCGTCAAAAATTAACTGGATTGATAACCTGCGAGGAATAGCGTGTCTGATGGTGGTCATGATCCACACGACGACCTGGTATGTCACGAATGCGCACAGCATCAGCTCTGTTAACTGGGACATTGCCAACATTCTCAACTCTGCGTCTCGCGTCAGCGTCCCGCTGTTTTTTATGATTTCCGGCTTTCTCTTTTTTGGCGAACGTAGCGCGCAACCGAGGCACTTCACCCGCATCGCGGCCTGTCTGGGGTTTTACAGCGCAGTTGCCTTGCTCTATATCACCCTGTTCACCTCAATTAACGCCGGGCTATCACTCAAATATTTGCTGCAAAAACCAGTGTTCTATCACCTGTGGTTTTTCTTCGCCATTATCGTTATCTATCTCGTCTCTCCTCTTATTCAGGTGAAAAACGTCAGCGGGAAAATGCTGCTGGCCCTGATGGTGGTGATTGGCCTCATCGCCAACCCGAATACGGTCTCGCAGAAAATCGACGGATTTGAATGGTTGCCGGTCAATCTCTATATCAACGGCGATACCTTCTATTACGTGCTTTACGGCATGCTGGGGCGCGCCATCGGGATGATGGAGACGCAAAAACGTAGTCTGAACTGGCTTTCTGCGTTGCTGTTTATCGCAGGCGTGGCGGTGATATCGCGCGGGACGCTGCACGAATTGCAATGGCGCGGTAATTTTGCCGATACCTGGTACCTGTATTGCGGACCGATGGTGTTTCTCTGTGCCGTCTCGCTGCTTACGCTCGTTAAAAACACGCTCAACGCGCGACCACTCCCGGTCCTGAGCGTGATTTCGCGGCACTCGCTCGGAATTTATGGTTTTCACGCGCTGGTGATCCACGCCCTGCGTACAAGAGGTGTGGAGCTAAAGAGCTGGCCGGTGCTGGATATCATCTGGATTTTTGCCGCCACGCTGGTCATCAGCCTGCTGCTGTCGATGCTGCTGCAAAGAATCGATACGCGCAGGTTTGTAAGTTAGCCAGATGGACGGGGAGTGGTAGGCCGGGTCAGCGCAGCGCCACCCGGCGGATGTTTACGACATCAGCGGCAGCAGCTGCTGATAGATTTTGCGGAACACGTCGCGCCTCTGCGCATAGCGGGCATGGCGTGCTGCGTCAGGCAAGTGCGCCTGTTCAAGCGGAAGCTGCGGTAACAATTGTGAAAGCGGTTTTTCGGGGTTCATGGCTATCTGTGTCAGCCGTGCGGCGCCGAGCGCGGGCCCGACATCGCCACCAGTGCGGAAATCCAGCTGCAATCCGCTGATGTCAGCCAGCATCTGTCGCCAGTAAGGGCTCCGCGCGCCGCCGCCAATCAGGGTGACGCTCGACGGTTTCAGGCCGCAATCATGCACCACGTCCATGCCGTCGGCCAGTGCATAGCCCACACCCTCCAGAACCGCACGCGCCAGCTCAGCCGGGCCATGCTGATGAGTTAAACCAAAGAACACCCCTTTCGCTTCCGGATTGTTGTGCGGCGTTCGCTCACCGGAAAGATACGGTAAAAACCAGATCGTACCCGCGGTGTCATCCGCCTGCTGCGCGGCGGAGATGAGCGCCGGAACATCGGCCATGCCGGTGAGTCTTGCCGCCCAATCCAGGCAAGATGCGGCACTGAGCATCACTGACATCAAATGCCATTTCCCCGGAAGGGCATGGCAGAAACTGTGCACTGCGCTTTCAGGGTTGCTGCGATACCCGTCGCTGACGGCAAAATAGACACCGGACGTTCCCAGCGACAGCATCGCCTGCCCTGCCTCCACCATGCCGACACCCACGGCCCCCGCCGCATTGTCACCGCCTCCGGCCACCACCGGTACGGCTGGCATATTCCAGCGTTCAGCAACGGCTGGCTGCAGCGTGCCTGTCACCTCGCTACCTTCGAACAGCGCGGGCATATGGGCGCGGGTCAGATGGCAGGCATTCAGCATCGCCTCGCTCCAGTCACGTTTCGCCACGTCGAGCCACATCGTGCCCGCCGCGTCAGACATGTCGCTGGCGAAATCACCCGTCATGCGAAAACGCAGATAATCTTTCGGCAGCAGGACTTTCGCCACCTGCCGGAAAATCTCAGGTTCATGACGCTGTACCCACAGAAGTTTCGGTGCGGTAAAACCGGGCATCATCAGGTTGCCGGTGATCTGGCGGGAGGTGGGTACACGTTCCTCAAGAAGCGCACACTCTTCTGCACAGCGGCCATCGTTCCAGAGGATCGCAGGACGCAACACGCGATGCTGGCTATCCAGCAGCGTTGCGCCGTGCATTTGCCCGGCAATCCCCAGCGCTTTGACGTCACGCAGAGGGTGTTTCTCGCCTAGCGCCTTGATGGCACGGTCCGTTGCCTGCCACCACTGCTCCGGGTCCTGTTCCGACCACAGCGGATGCGGACGTGAAACCTGCAGCGTTTCCGTCTGCGTAGCCAACACATCGCCCTGCTCGCTTAACAGGATGGCTTTCACACCCGACGTGCCAAGATCGATCCCGATATACATTACGGTGACTCCTTTAACAGAAATGCCCGGTGGCGCTAACGCTTACCGGGCCTACGTGCTGTTATTTATCGAACAGGTAGTGGTTGACCAGGTTTTCCAGCAGCTCCTGGTGCCCGCTCTGGTGCTGCGGCGCCAGCTGCTGCTGTTCAGCGTACTTCGCGATCTCCGCAAGTGATAACTGGCCTTTCAAAATTTGCTGACCCAGCTCACTGTTCCAGCCGCTGTAGCGCTTCGCAACACGCTTATCCAGCTCACCGTCTTCAATCATGCGAGCGGCGACTTTCAGCGCCAGCGCCATGGTGTCCATCGCGCCAATGTGGCCGTAGAACAGATCGTATTTGTCGGTGCTCTGACGACGTACTTTGGCGTCAAAGTTCAGGCCGCCGGTAGTGAAACCACCCGCTTTAATGATTTCGTACATCACCAGCGCATTCTCTTCCACGCTGTTCGGGAACTGGTCTGTATCCCAGCCCAGCTGTGCATCGCCGCGGTTAGCATCGACAGAGCCAAAAATGCCCAGTGCAATCGCAGACGCAATCTCGTGATGGAAAGAGTGGCCCGCCAGCGTGGCGTGGTTGGCTTCAATGTTAACTTTAATCTCTTTTTCCAGCCCGAACTGTTTCAGGAAGCCATACACCGTCGCCACGTCGTAGTCATACTGGTGCTTGGTCGGTTCCTGCGGTTTCGGCTCAATCAGCAGCGTGCCACGGAAGCCGATTTTGTGCTTATGATCGACAACCATCTGCATAAAGCGGCCAATCTGCTCGCGCTCCTGGCGCAGATCGGTGTTGAGCAGGGTTTCGTAGCCTTCACGGCCGCCCCACAGGACATAGTTTTCGCCGCCCAACTGATGCGTGGCGTTCATAGCCGTCACCACCTGCGTGGCCGCCCAGCTAAACACTTCCGGATCCGGATTGGTTGCCGCGCCCGCGCCGTAGCGTGGATTAGTGAAGCAGTTTGCGGTGCCCCACAGCAGCTTCACGCCGCTTTGCTGCTGTTTTGCCGCCAGCACATCCACCATCTGCGCGAAATTGTTCAGGTACTCTTTCAGAGACGCACCTTCCGGCGAGACGTCCACATCGTGGAAGCAGTAGTACGGCACGTTCAGCTTGTGGAAGAACTCAAATGCCACATCGGCTTTACGTTTCGCCAGCTCGATGGCTTCACCCGGCTGCTGCCATGGGCGGTCAAAGGAACCCACACCGAACATATCGGCGCCGTTCCAGCAGAAGGTATGCCAGTAACAGGCGGCAAAGCGCAGATGGTCTTCCATGCGCTTACCCAGTACCAGCTCATCCGGGTTGTAGTGACGAAATGCTAAAGGATTGGTCGTTTTTGGGCCTTCGTAACGAACACGATCGAGTTGGTCGAAATAAGCTTGCATATTGAGCTCCATAATCAGGGTATGCGGCGAGTCGTTGATACAGGAGTAATAGTGAATAGACATTTTGGGTTGCTCAATTACGTTATTTCACACTGCTATTGAGAGAATGCACAACTGTGCGCTGGCTCGCAAAATAATGCGCAGGCAAACTATTTTTCGGCGTAAATTCCAGAATCAAATGTAATTAAGACGTTACGCATTTTAAAATCCGATCGCGGTCATAAATTCAGAAATAAACCAAATATCGTAATGAGAAGATAAAAATCTGTAATTGCCAGCCTGCCTTTCCGCGTTAAAAATTTGCTGCGTCCCAGCAGTGAATGTTTCTTTTATCTCAGCAACACATACCCCTACAAAAGGCCTAATAATTATGAAGATAAAGAACCTGACCCTAACGATCTGCACTACTCTCCTCCTTGTAAGCTTTGCAGGACATGCCAAAGAGGTCAAAATTGGCATGGCGATTGACGACCTGCGCCTGGAGCGCTGGCAAAAAGATCGCGATATCTTTGTGAAAAAAGCGGAATCACTCGGTGCGAATGTCTTTGTTCAGTCAGCGAATGGCAATGAAGAAACGCAAATGTCACAGATCGAGAATATGATTAACCGTGGTGTCGATGTCCTGGTCATTATCCCTTATAACGGCCAGGTATTAAGTAACGTAGTGAAAGAAGCGAAGCAAGAAGGCATAAAAGTTCTCGCTTATGACCGTATGATTAATAATGCGGATATTGATTATTATATTTCGTTCGACAATGAAAAAGTGGGTGAATTACAGGCGCAAAGCCTGATCGACAAAGTGCCTCAGGGCAATTATTTCCTGATGGGTGGCTCTCCGGTAGATAACAACGCCAAACTGTTCCGTGAAGGACAAATGAAAGTCCTTAAACCTTACATCGACAACGGGAAAATTAAGGTGGTTGGCGATCAGTGGGCCGACGGATGGCTGCCAGAAAACGCGCTGAAAATTATGGAAAACGCGCTGACGGCCAACAACAACAAAATTGATGCGGTCGTGGCCTCCAACGATGCCACCGCAGGCGGTGCTATCCAGGCGCTGAGCGCCCAGGGGCTGGCCGGGAAAGTCGCTATCTCCGGGCAGGATGCCGACCTGGCAGGGGTAAAACGCATTATCGCTGGCACACAAACCATGACGGTCTACAAACCGATTACCGAGCTTGCCAATACCGCGGCTGAAATCGCCGTGGAACTGGGCAATGGCAAGCAGCCTAAAGCAGACGCGACGCTGAATAACGGGCTGAAAGATGTTCCGGCTCGCCTGCTCACGCCAATTGAAGTCAATAAAGAGAACATTGACGCCACCGTGATTAAAGACGGTTTCCACAAGAAGAGCGAACTGTAATCCAGCGCGGCCCCCGCTCTGCGGGGGCGCATCACGTTGTACTGTTCTTCCCTCGGGTTATGTGGAGCAGGTATGCCTTATTTACTTGAAATGAAAAGCATCACCAAGCGCTTCGGCGCAGTGAAGGCCGTCGACAACGTCAGCCTCCGGTTGAACCCCGGCGAAGTGGTTTCGCTGTGCGGCGAGAACGGTTCGGGCAAATCAACGTTGATGAAAGTTCTGTGTGGGATCTACCCACACGGCAGTTACGAAGGCGAAGTTGTCTTTGCCGGTGAAGTGATCCAGGCGACACACATTCGCGATACCGAACGTAAAGGGATCGCCATCATCCACCAGGAGCTGGCGCTGGTGAAGCATCTCACCGTGCTGGAAAACATCTTCCTTGGAGCCGAGATTTCCCGCCACGGCGTACTGGATTACGACACCATGACGCTCCGCTGTGAAAAGCTGCTGGCGCAGGTGAGCCTCAATATTTCACCGGATACCCGCGTGGGCGATCTGGGTCTGGGGCAACAGCAGCTGGTAGAAATTGCTAAGGCGCTGAACAAACAGGTACGGCTGCTGATCCTCGATGAGCCCACGGCTTCGCTCACCGAACAGGAAACCGCAGTTCTGCTCAATATCATCCGCGATCTGCAAAACCACGGCATCGCCTGTATCTACATTTCGCACAAGCTAAACGAGGTTAAAGCCATTTCGGACACCATCTGTGTCATTCGCGACGGGCAACACATCGGCACGCGCGAAGCGGCAGGCATGAGTGAAGATGACATCATCACCATGATGGTAGGCCGCGAGCTGACGGCGCTCTACCCGAATGAGCCACACGCCAGAGGCGAGGAAGTGCTGCGTGTGGAAAACCTGACCGCGTGGCACCCCGTTAACCGCCACATTAAACGCGTGAATAACGTCTCGTTTTCTCTTCACAGCGGCGAAATTCTCGGGATTGCGGGCCTCGTCGGCGCCGGACGCACGGAGGCCGTACAGTGTCTGTTTGGCGTGTGGCCCGGGCGCTGGGAGGGGACGATTTATATCGACGGCCAGCCAGTGAAAATCGACAACTGCCAGCAGGCGATTGCCCGCGGCATTGCTATGGTGCCGGAAGATCGTAAAAAAGACGGCATCGTACCGGTCATGGCGGTGGGGAAAAACATTACGCTTGCGGCACTCGATCGGTTCTCCGGCGCGCTGAGCAGCCTGGACGATGCCGCAGAGCAACAGTGCATTCTTCAGTCGCTTGCCAGGCTGAAGGTCAAAACGTCCTCCCCGGAACTGGCGATTGGCCGCCTGAGTGGCGGTAACCAGCAGAAAGCGATTCTGGCGCGCTGCCTGCTTCTCAACCCACGCATATTAATCCTCGATGAGCCAACGCGCGGGATTGATATCGGTGCCAAATATGAAATCTACAAACTGATTAATCAGCTTGTTCAGCAAGGGATTGCCGTCATTGTCATTTCGTCTGAGTTACCCGAAGTGCTCGGCCTGAGCGACCGCGTGCTGGTGATGCACGAGGGGAAACTGAAAGCCAACCTGATTAACCAGAACCTGACGCAGGAGCAGGTGATGGAAGCCGCTTTAAGGAGCGAACGTCATGTCGAAAAGCAATCCGTCTGATATCAAAGTCGCCGTTCCGACGCCCGGTGCGTTCGCAGGGCTAAAAGCGCTGAACCTGCAGGTCTTCGTGATGATCGCAGCAATTATCGTCATCATGCTGTTTTTTACCTGGATGACCGATGGTTCATACTTAAGCGCGCGTAACGTCTCAAACCTGCTCCGCCAGACCGCCATTACCGGGATCCTGGCCGTAGGCATGGTGTTCGTCATTATCTCGGCAGAAATTGACCTGTCTGTAGGCTCGATGATGGGCCTGCTCGGCGGCGTGGCGGCTATTTTCGACGTCTGGCTTGGCTGGCCGCTGCCGCTGACCGTGGCGGTGACGCTGGTACTGGGTCTGGTCCTGGGGGCCTGGAACGGCTGGTGGGTTGCCTACCGCAAAGTCCCGTCGTTTATTGTTACCCTGGCGGGGATGCTGGCCTTCCGTGGGATCTTAATCGGGATTACCAACGGCACTACCGTCTCCCCCACCAGCGCCGCCATGTCGCAAATTGGTCAGAGCTACCTCTCCGATAGCGTGGGCTTTACGATTGGCGTGGTAGGTTTGCTGGCGTTTGTCGCCTGGCAGTGGCGGGGGCGCATGCGTCGTCAGGCGCTGGGGCTGGCGTCACCGGCATCAACCTCCGTGGTAGGACGCCATGCGCTGACTGCGGTCATTGTGCTGGGCGCCATCTGGCTTCTTAACGACTATCGCGGTGTTCCGACACCGGTCCTGCTGCTGGCGCTGTTACTGCTGGGCGGGATGTTTATGGCGACGCGCACCGCGTTTGGCCGCCGCATTTATGCCATCGGTGGCAACCTTGAAGCTGCCCGTCTCTCGGGGATCAACGTCGAGCGCACTAAGCTCGCGGTGTTCGCCATTAACGGCCTGATGGTCGCCATCGCCGGGTTGATCCTCAGTTCGCGTCTGGGTGCCGGTTCGCCCTCCGCGGGTAACATCGCCGAGCTGGATGCGATTGCCGCCTGCGTCATTGGCGGCACCAGCCTCGCCGGCGGTATCGGTAGCGTGGCGGGTGCGGTCATGGGGGCATTTATCATGGCGTCGTTGGATAACGGGATGAGTATGATGGACGTCCCGACGTTTTGGCAGTATATCGTCAAGGGGGCCATTCTTTTACTGGCAGTCTGGATGGACTCTGCCACCAAGCGACGAGCCTGATAACCGTATTGTGACTTAATTGGGAAGTGAGCCATGTTTGAAAAGCGTCACCGCATTACGTTGTTATTCAATGCCAATAAAGCCTACGACCGTCAGGTCGTTGAAGGCGTGGGTGAATATTTGCAGGCGTCGCAATCCGAGTGGGATATCTTCATTGAGGAAGACTTCCGCACCCGTCTGGAGAACATCAAAGACTGGCTGGGGGATGGCGTCATCGCTGACTATGACGATCCCGTCATTGAACAGCTGCTGACCGACGTCGACGTCCCGATCGTGGGCGTCGGCGGCTCCTACCATTCCCCCGAAAATTACCCGCCGGTTCACTATATCGCCACCGATAATCATGCACTGGTCGAAGCCGCTTTTCTTCATTTAAAAGAGAAAGGCGTCCATCGTTTCGCGTTCTATGGTTTACCCGCCACCAGCGGCAAGCGCTGGGCAGTCGAGCGCGAGCATGCGTTTTGCCAGCTGGTCGCGCAGGAGAAGTATCGCGGAGTAGTGTATCAGGGGCTGGAGACGGCTCCGGAAAACTGGCAGCACGCGCAAAACCGGCTGGCGGACTGGCTGCAAACGCTGCCCCCGCAAACCGGTATTATTGCCGTCACCGACGCCCGCGCCCGCCACGTGCTGCAGGTCTGCGAGCATTTACATATCCCGGTGCCCGAGAAGCTGTGCGTGATTGGCATTGATAACGAAGAACTCACCCGCTATCTCTCCCGCGTGGCGCTCTCCTCTGTGGCACAGGGCACCCGTCAGATGGGCTATCAGGCAGCGAAGCTGCTGCATCGTCTGCTGGATAAAGAGTCTCTGCCGCTTCAGCGTTTGCTGGTACCCCCTGTCCGCGTCGTGGAGCGTCGCTCAACCGACTATCGTTCCCTGAGTGACCCGGCCGTCATTCAGGCGATGCACTATATTCGCAACCACGCCTGTAAAGGAATTAAGGTCGATCAGGTTCTGGATTCGGTGGGCATTTCTCGTTCGAATCTGGAGAAGCGTTTCAAAGAAGAAGTGGGCGAAACCATTCATGCCGTCATCCATGCGGAGAAACTGGAGAAAGCCCGCAGCCTGCTCATCTCAACATCACTGTCGATCAACGAAATCTCACAGATGTGCGGTTATCCGTCGCTGCAATATTTCTATTCGGTGTTTCGCAAAGAGTATGACACCACGCCAAAAGAGTATCGGGATCGCCACAGCGAGGTGCTGATATAGAAAAGAAAACGCCTTCATTTAGAAGGCGTTTTTAGTGATTACATATGGGCGGCGATTAAGCGCTGGTTATCCTGGTACATCGCGAACAGATAGTTGTTATAGCTCTGTCCCTTCGTCGAATAACCCTTCAGCTTGTGAATCATCGTACTGGCCGTCACTTCCTGATCCGCTTTACGCAACTGAGCACGTGATTTACGGAAGGATGAGTAGGCCGGATGCGTGTTCAGATTGACCACATAGGCACCCACGGAATCTTTGACTGATTCAAACTGAGAATAGCCTTTCACCTTGCCAGGCGCATTATTACAACGACCTTTCACACACTTCATACCGAAAAGATTGTTGTTATTACGCGCCAGCTTTGACGTTCCCCAGCCGCTTTCGGCTGCCGCCATGGTCGCAACCATGCTATTCGGGATGATATCGACACGTTCAAGGAGAGCATTCCACGGCACACGACGGGTGTTACCGTTCCAGCTCAGCTTGTAGCGCTTCGTGATATCTTTCAGACGCGCGCGTTCTGAAGGCGACCAGCGGCTATCGTACTGTTTGGAAATCAGCCAGTTACGATCCGCAGTAATCGCGGCATTTTGACTCGTGATGTAAGGCATTACCGTCCGGAGAAACGCTTTTTTCCTTGGTGTTCCGGAAGGGTATTTTCGCAAATCAGGAAGTGAACTACTCTTTGCACTATTGCGAGAATACTCTTGTTTACTGCTAACCTTACTACTTGTCGTCTTTATTACGTGGGCTTTCTTACTCGTTGTATCCGTGTGCGTCTTCGCAAGCACCTCACCTGAAAATGCCAAGGTGAGTAACATGAGTATCGCAGCCCCATATCGTCGAATGGGAGTCGATATCATTAGGTCTCCTGGTCGGATGTCATCATCCTAACACCTTATTTTTTTCACAAATTTGAGAGCGGAATCTCAAATCATATCAAAAATAGACTTCAAGAGCACGTATAGAAATAGTCCAAATCCGAAACTATGTCACCTGAAACTTGCTTATAAAAACAGCACTCCTGAAAATTTGTGCGCGATATCGCAGATAACTGCCTAATTTTGCGCGGGATCACTCATCCTCACACGTCCTCCTGGCAGAAAGCGCTGGAGGATGAGTTTTTACCCTCCGCCTGATGGCAAACTGGTTAAAAATGCCGCGACAGGAAAATGGAATGAAACGCACCGCTCTGGCTTTTCTGATGCTACCCGCACTGGCACACGCTGACTGGTCATCACCGGGGTTTAATAGTTTTAGCGCCGAAGGCACCGGGATTTTCACCAGCCAGGCAAAGCTTGCGAAGGGTACGCGTCCTCTTACGCTGAGTTTTGACAAGACGTGCTGGCAGCCATCAGAGGCGATAAAACTCAATGAGATGCTGTCGCTCAAACCCTGCAATAGCACGCCGCCGCAGTGGCGCCTTTTCCGCGACGGTGAATATCAGATGCGGATTGATACTCGCTCCGGCACGCCCACAATGCTGCTGACAATTCAGAGTGCAGCAGAACAACCGGTGGCAACCGCTATCCGCCAGTGTCCGAAGTGGGATGGTAAACCGCTGACGCTGAACGTTAGCGATACTTTCCCGGAAGGGACAGTAGTGCGTGATTTCTACAGCAAACAGACCGCGACGGTACAGAACGGAAACATTACCCTGCAGCCCGCCGCTGGCAGTAATGGCCTGCTGCTGCTTGAGCGCGCCGAAACGGATAAACCCGCACCGTTTAGCTGGCAGAACGCCACCGTCTATTTTGTCCTGACCGACCGCTATGTGAACGGTGACCCGAGCAACGACAACAGCTATGGCCGCCATAAAGACGGCATGCAGGAGATTGGCACCTTCCACGGTGGCGACCTCAAGGGACTTGCCAGCAAGCTCGATTATTTACAGCAACTGGGGGTGAATGCGCTCTGGATAAGCTCTCCGCTTGAGCAGATCCATGGTTGGGTAGGCGGGGGGACCAAAGGGGATTTCCCTCACTATGCGTATCATGGCTATTACACCCAGGACTGGACAAAGCTTGATGCCAACATGGGTACCGAAGAAGATTTGCGCCATCTTGTCGATGAAGCACACAAGCGTGGTATCCGCATCCTGTTCGATATCGTCATGAACCACACGGGCTACGCGACGCTAGCAGACATGCAGGCGTATCAGTTTGGCGCGCTGTATTTACAGGGTGATGAGCTGAAAAAAACGCTGGGTGAACACTGGACCGACTGGAAGCCAGGTGCAGGCCAAACCTGGCACAGCTTCAATGACTACATTAACTTCAGCGACAAAGCCGCATGGGAAAAATGGTGGGGCAAGAAATGGATCCGTACCGACATCGGTGATTACGACAACCCTGGCTTTGATGATTTGACGATGTCGCTGGCGTTCCTGCCCGACCTGAAAACGGAATCCACCGTCCCTTCCGGGTTACCCAATTTTTATCAACACAAACCCGATACCCACGCGAAGGCCATCCCGGGATATACCCCGCGCGACTATCTGACTCACTGGCTCAGCCAGTGGGTACGAGACTACGGCATCGACGGTTTTCGGGTCGATACCGCGAAGCACGTCGAGCTTGCGGCCTGGCAGCAGCTAAAAGATCAGACAAGTCAGGCACTGGCGGCCTGGAAAGGGGCGAACCCGGACAAAAAGCTCGACAACGCACCGTTCTGGATGACCGGGGAATCCTGGGGTCACGGGGTGATGCAGAGTGATTATTACCGCCACGGTTTCGATGCGATGATCAACTTTGATTATCAGGAGCAGGCGGCAAAGGCGGTGAACTGCCTGGCCGATATCGACCTGACGTGGCAGCAGATGGCAGAAAAGCTGCAAAGCTTCAACGTTCTGAGCTACCTCTCCTCCCATGACACACGCCTGTTCCGCGAAGGTGGTCAGCGCGCGGCTGAGCTGCTCCTGCTGGCACCGGGCAGCGTACAAATCTATTACGGGGATGAATCCGAACGTCCGTTCGGCCCGACGGGCTCCGACCCGCTTCAGGGCACCCGTTCGGATATGAACTGGCAGGATGTCACGGGCACGCAGGCGTCAACCGTCGCCCACTGGCAAATGCTGGGTCAGTTCCGCGCCCGTCACCCGGCGATCGGCGAAGGCAAGCAAACCACGCTGTCGCTGAAAGAAGGGTATGGCTTTGTGCGCGAGCACAAGGGCGATAAAGTCATGGTGGTATGGGCTGGTAATCAATAATCCCCCCCTCACCCTAACCCTCTCTCCACAGGGGAGAGGGCCGGGGTGAGGGGAGAAAAAACCGCCAGAACAATTCACTGAATAAATCCTTACCCACCACATAAAACAACAAATCCGACCACACCACCCGATTTGCACCAACACGGTGCTAGCGTTATGGTTACCCACTTTCAAAATAAGCTCGACAGATCACCTGCTATGACGTTTTCACTTTTCGGCGACAAATTCACCCGCCATTCAGGCATTACTCGCCTGATGGAGGACCTCAACGACGGGCTGCGCACACCGGGCGCAATCATGCTCGGCGGCGGAAACCCGGCTCAAATTCCGGAGATGAATACCTATTTCCAGACGCTGCTCGCTCAGATGCTGGAAAACGGCAAAGCGACCGATGCGCTCTGCAATTACGACGGTCCTCAGGGCAAAACTGAACTGCTGGCGCTCCTCGCTGGAATGCTGCGTGACGAGCTGGGCTGGGATATCGAACCACAGAATATTGCACTAACAAACGGCAGCCAGAGCGCGTTTTTCTACTTGTTTAACCTGTTCGCTGGACGTCGCGCCGACGGCACGACCAAAAAAGTGCTGTTCCCGCTGGCCCCGGAATATATCGGCTATGCCGATTCCGGTCTGGAAGAGGATCTGTTCGTCTCCGCACGCCCTAACATTGAGCTGCTGCCGGAAGGCCAGTTCAAATATCACGTCGATTTTGAACATCTGCATATCGGTGAAGAGACGGGCATGATCTGCGTCTCCCGTCCGACTAACCCGACGGGCAACGTCATTACCGACGACGAGCTGATGAAGCTGGATGCGCTGGCAAATCAGCACGGCATTCCGCTGGTGATCGATAACGCCTACGGCGTGCCGTTCCCGGGCATTATCTTCAGCGAAGCGCGTCCGCTGTGGAACCCGAATATCGTGCTGTGCATGAGCCTCTCTAAGCTGGGCCTGCCGGGTAGCCGCTGCGGCATCATCATCGCCAACGAGAAAATCATCACCGCCATTACCAATATGAACGGCATTATCAGCCTTTCACCGGGCGGCATCGGTCCGGCAATGATGTGTGAAATGATTAAGCGCAACGACCTGCTGCGTCTGTCTAACGAGGTTATCAAGCCGTTTTATTATCAGCGTGTTCAGGAAACCATCGCGACGATTCGCCGCTACCTGCCGGAAGAGCGCTGCCTGATCCACAAACCTGAGGGGGCGATTTTCCTCTGGCTGTGGTTTAAGGACTTGCCGATCACCACCGAACTGCTCTACCAGCGTCTGAAAAAACGCGGTGTGTTGATGGTGCCGGGTGATTACTTCTTCCCGGGTCTGGATAAGCCGTGGCCGCACACGCACCAGTGCATGCGTATGAACTACGTGCCCGATCCGGAAAAAATTGAAGAGGGCGTCAAAATTCTCGCCGAAGAAATCGAAAAAGCCTGGCGCGAAGACGGTCAGTGACGCGTTACGCCAGATGATGCTGCACAGCGGGCATAATCTGGCGACCCCGAGACAGGTCAACCAGAATTAATATGCTCTTTACAGTACCGCCGTTTCCAGACGGCGGGCGTTAGACCGGTGTGCTTAGAAAAAATCTGTCGAAAATAGCCCACATCATTAAAACCGCAGCGTGTCGCTACTTCGGTTAATGATGCGGCCTCGTTGAGCAGTAATTTTTCTGCCGCCCGGACACGCTGGCGATGAATGGCCTCCGTCAGGGTTAAATGAAATGTCCGGCGAAATACTCGCCCAAGATAATCCGCATTGCAGTGCAGTTCTTTTGCCAGTAGCGACGTTGAAAGCGGTAAATGAAACTGTGTGCGAATAAGCTGTTTCGCCTTCCACGCCATGGCCGCACCGGCTTCATTGGCGCTGTCTTCATATCCGGAAGGACGGGAAATTTGCTGTAAGATCAGCAGTAAAAGGATTTCAAGCGCCATGGTTCGCTGTAATTTCTCCTGCTCGCTTAAGAACTGGCGGAAAAGAGAAATGACAGACTGGGCGTCCCTCACGCGACAATGCTGTTCTATCGCCAGATTGGGTTGTGAAGAGGGGTAATGTTCAATCTCAAAATGCAGCCAGTAAAATTTAAGATCGATCGGGAATTCGCCCACACCCACGTGTCGCCTGTCAGGCCAAAGCAGTAACGTCTCCCCTGCACGCACCTCAAACACCGTATTTTCTTCCTGGATCGTTAATGTCCCTTTTTCGACAAAAATAATCTCCCACGATGTTAATTTCCGCGCAGGATGGCGACCCACGCCCCGGGAAATAAATAGCCCGCCATTTTGGACCTTAATCGGAAGCGCTATGGATAATTCGAGCATGGATATTCACCATTCCGCTTTTATTGCCATCAATATTCAATTTACGCATTGATTATTAACTAATATCTGAATAACTGTCCGATCGGAATCACATTTTCTTCATCAGGTCGGAATCGTCACCTTTTTATACTTTTCCCTTCCCTTGTTGGCCTTGCCGTTCAATGCAGAATAAATGGGTACCTTGCATAAATACGATAATAAATTCGTTCATCGAGGAGTTACTTCATGACTTCCACACCGATTACTGAATCAGACGTGACACAAGGGGCGGCAGATGACCGGCTGTCCGTCCGCGAAAAAATTGGCTACGGCCTGGGTGATGCGGGCGGGACGGTAATTACCTGCCTGATCATGAATTTCCTGACCTTTTTCTATACCGATGTCTTTGGCCTCACTCCCGCGCTCGTGGGCACGCTATTTATTGCTCTTCGTGTGTTTGATGCCATCTCCGATCCGGTGATGGGCGTGATTGCTGACCGCACGCAGAGCCGCTGGGGACGTTTTCGTCCCTGGCAGCTATGGGTGGCGCTCCCCATCGGGGTTATTGGCGTGCTGACGTTCACCGTACCGGAAGCCAGCATGGGGGTGAAAATCGCCTGGGCGTTTGGTACCTATTTGCTGTTGTCCGTTGGTTATACCGCCATTAACGTGCCCTACTGCGCGCTGATTAACACCATGACTACCCGACACAATGAGGTGATCGCCTGCCAGTCATGGCGCTTTGTGCTGTGCGGCGTGGCGGGATTTCTGGTCTCTGTGGGTTTGCCATGGCTGGTCGCGGAGCTCGGTCAGGGCGATGCCGCAAAGGGTTATCAGCTTGGCGTCGGCGTCCTATGTACTGTCGCCGTGGTGATGTTTCTCTGCTGCTTCTTCTGGGTTCGCGAGCGCGTCCCGCTGGCGCTGATGGGTAAATTCACCTTACGCGAGCACCTTGCGGGCCTGCGTAAAAACGATCAACTGCTCCTGATGCTGGTGATGTCGTTTCTGCTGATCAACGTTTTCAACATTCGCGGCGGCGGATATATGTACTTCATCACCTACGTCCTGCAGGGCAGCACGGCCTATACCTCGCTGTTTTTCACGATGGTGACTTTTGCGGCCATTCTGGGTGCGGTGATCGTCAATCCGCTGTCGCGCCGTATTGATACCGTCAAACTCTACTACTACACCAACCTGGTGCTCGCTGCGCTTGCGGTGGGCATGTGGTTTCTGCCGGGAGGCCCGTCGCACCAGACGCTCTGGCTGGTGATTATTTTAAGCAACGGCGTGATCCTCGGTTTTACCCTCCCACTGCACTTCTCGCTGATGGCTTTTGCCGATGACTACGGTGAATGGAAAAACGGCGTGCGCTCATCGGGCATGAACTTCGCCTTCAACCTGTTTTTCATCAAGCTCGCATGGGCATCCAGCGCCGGGATCATCAGCCTGGTGTTTATCACCGTAGCCTATCAGCCGGGCATGGGTAACCAGACGCCAGCCTCGTTACAGGGCATCACCGCCATGGAGACACTGCTGCCTGCCCTTTTCCATCTGCTGCTGGCGGTCACTATCCGCTGGTGCAGGCTTAACAATCCACTGATGTCGCGCATTGCCACCGATCTGCGCCAGCGTCATGTCCCTTCCTGAGGAGAATACGATGTCCGTAATGGAACCCGATCTGCACCAACTGAAAATCAATGACCCGTTTCTCGGGCAGTATCAACGACTGGTCCGTGATGTGGTGATCCCCTACCAGTGGGATGCGCTGAACGATCGCGTGGCAGAGGCTGAACCCAGCCACGCCATTACCAACTTCCGCATTGCCGCGGGTCTGGAAGAGGGTGAATTCTACGGGATGGTGTTTCAGGACAGCGACGTGGCGAAATGGCTGGAGGCCGTGGCGTGGTCGCTATGCCAGAAACCGGATGCTGAACTGGAAAAAACCGCCGACGAGGTCATTGAACTGATTGCCGCAGCACAGTGTGAAGATGGCTATCTCAATACGTACTTTACGGTTAAGGCCCCCGAGGCGCGCTGGACCAATCTGGCCGAATGCCACGAGCTGTACTGCGCCGGGCATATGATTGAGGCTGGCGTGGCCTGGTTTCAGGGAACCGGTAAACGCAACCTGCTGGATGTGGTGTGCAGGCTGGCAGACCATATCGACAGCGTGTTTGGCCCTGGCGAAACGCAGCTGCACGGTTATCCTGGCCACCCGGAAATCGAGCTGGCGCTGATGCGGCTGTACGACGTCACGGAGGAACCACGCTACCTCAATCTGGTGAAATACTTTATTGAGGAACGCGGCGCCCAGCCTCACTTCTACGATATCGAGTACGAGAAGCGTGGCAAAACGTCATACTGGAATACCTATGGACCTGCGTGGATGGTCAAGGACAAAGCCTACAGCCAGGCACATCAACCTCTTGCTGAACAACAAACGGCCATCGGCCATGCGGTACGCTTTGTCTACCTGATGGCGGGCATGGCGCATCTGGCGCGCCTGAGCGGCGACGAAGGTAAACGCCAGGACTGCCTGCGGCTGTGGAATAACATGGCGCAGCGCCAGCTGTACATTACCGGCGGGATTGGCTCGCAAAGTAGCGGCGAGGCGTTCAGCAGCGATTACGATCTGCCCAACGATACGGTGTACGCGGAAAGCTGCGCCTCCATTGGCCTGATGATGTTTGCCCGCCGGATGCTCGAGATGGAGGCAGATAGCCACTATGCCGACGTGATGGAGCGCGCGTTATACAACACGGTACTCGGTGGCATGGCGCTGGACGGAAAACACTTCTTCTATGTGAACCCGCTGGAGGTACATCCGAAAACGCTGGCGTTCAACCATATCTACGATCACGTGAAGCCCGTCCGCCAGCGATGGTTCGGCTGCGCCTGCTGTCCGCCGAATATCGCCCGCGTGCTGACCTCACTGGGACATTACATTTATACCGTTCGCCCGGATGCCCTGTTGATCAACCTGTATGTGGGGAACGATGTCGCCATACAGATTGATGAAAACACACTCTGGCTACGTATTAGCGGTAACTATCCGTGGCAGGATCAGGTGACCATCGAAATAACCTCGCCTGTTCCGGTGACTCACACGCTGGCCCTGCGGCTGCCGGACTGGTGCGCCGAACCGGCTGTTTCGCTGAATGGTGAACGCGTCACCGGTGAGGTCGTTCGTGGATATCTTTACCTCAACCGTTGCTGGCATGAGGGCGACACGCTGACGCTGACACTCCCTATGCCGGTTCGCCGCGTTTACGGTAACCCGCAGGTGCGCCAGCAGGCAGGTAAAGTCGCGCTTCAGCGCGGGCCCCTGGTTTACTGTCTGGAAGAAGCTGATAACGGCGCAAATCTGCATAACCTCTCTTTGCCTGAAAACAGTGCGTTCCGGGTATTTGAAGGCAAAGGCATTTTCGCGCACAAAATGTTGATACAGGCGGAGGGGCGCGGTTATCACGCGAAGGATACGGATGCGCTGTGGCAGTACGATCGCTCGCCGGTACAGCGTCAGCCCCAGACGCTGACCTTTATTCCCTGGTTCAGTTGGGCAAACCGGGGAGAAGGGGAGATGCGGATATGGGTGGATGAAGGCTGAATATTTGCGGTCTGTTGCCCTCCCCCCGGACTGTACACACCCACGGGGAGAGGGAGTAAACCGGCTTTAACGTATCAGAAGCGCCAGGTCAGCCCGGTCATCAGCACGAAGCTGTCGTCGCGGTCGATCATCGGGCTGTTCTTCACGTCGTCAGGCAACACGGTGTAGACCGCGCTGGCGTTAAGGTACAGCTTCTGAGTTAACTGATATTTAGCCGCCAGGCCAACGTATGGCGTCCAGCTGTCACCGGCGGTGTATTGCTTCAGACCTGAGCGGCGAGACTCGTTGCCGGATACGCCGTAGTAGTAGTCGTTATAGCTTTCGTCGGTATAAAAAACACCCACAGATGGCGTCAGGGTCAGACGTTCCATCCTGATGGGTCGAAAGTAGGAGACTTCTCCAATCATGCCGCCGCTTTCATCGGTGGCATCGCCAGAGACCGCCACTTTCAGAGAACCCCAGCTTTCGTGGTGATAGTACGCGCCACCGAGGAAAGCGGACGCCTTACGCTCATCAAGCTGTTTCATCTGATGGTCGTCATTGTCATCGGGATCAAAATGCAGCGGCATCCACGATGCGGTCAGACTGAGTTCATTTTTTGCGTCTTTCCACAGGATCCAGCCGCCCGTGGTCTGGCGCACATAGAAACGATCGCTTTCGTAACTGATTAACGGCACCGCAGTGGTATTTTCGTTATACCCCTTATAAGGAGACTCATTAAATACAGCCCCCGCACCTATTGAAAAGTCACCGGCCATTGCAGACGTGGCTGCAAATAACGTGGCAGCGATAAGTAAATTGTATTTAATAGTCATCAAAGTAATCCATTTAAACGCCAAACAAGCGGGGCGAATAATAATGGTTACAAATTTGCCAATGCAACGCTGCGGTTTATATAATATTATATATATAATGATATAGATGGGTGCGCATGATGAGTAAATTACAGCTAAAGCCACGCGAATTAAAAATAATCTCCGTCATTGCCGCCACTCACAGCATTGGTGATGCTGCTGCCCTGTTGGGTATGGCGCAGGCTAACGTCAGTAAATATCTCTCTGATTTTGAAGCGCGGGTTGGACTAAAGGTTTTTGAGCGCACGACCCGTCAGCTTGCGCTTACTCAGTTTGGTGAAGCGTTACTTCCCTATATTGACGCTTCGCTGGACAAAAACGATCAGCTCGTGAATTTCATTGCCGATTATAAGCATGAAAAGCGGGGCAAAGTGACCCTTTACGCGCCCACGGGAATTGTCACCTACCTCGCGCGCCATGTCATCCATCAGATAAAAGACATCGGCGACATTCGTATCGCCCTGAAAACGTACAACCTGGACCGCAATGAATTTTCAGAAGGCGTTTCCTTCCCGGATGACTGCGATATTTTAATTACCTATGCACAACCAAAAGATGGAAGTCTGGTCGCCAGCGTATTAACAAAATATTCCGTTACGGCATTCGCCACTCAGGAATATTTAAATAACCATCCGTTAGCCGGACCCGACGATTTAATGAATCACTCATGTATTCTGATTGATTCCATGCTGGTCGACGATGCAAATATCTGGCGTTTTCGTACCCATGGTAGTGATAACGTGCAAGATTACAGGGTGACCGGAAATTATATTTGCGACAACACGCAGACGGCGCTGGAGCTGGCAAGAAATAACCTTGGGATCGTATTCGCACCTAAAGAGAGCCTGAAAAAAGAATTAGCGCAAGGCATGCTGGTTCCCTGCTTCCCGCATCAGGAAGAGTGGTGGCTCGATCTGACCGCAATATTCCGCAAACGTGAATACCAGCCCTGGCGTGTGCAGTACGTCCTTGATGGCGTCCTCAATTGCCTGCGCCAGCAAATTGCTCAGGCCGCCCAGGGACGGCCTGAGCAGGGCGACTAGAACAGGCCCAGCGGCTTATCGGAGTAGCTGACCAGCAAACATTTCGTCTGCTGGTAATGCTCCAGCATCATCTTGTGGGTTTCACGCCCGATGCCGGATTGCTTATAACCCCCAAATGCGGCGTGTGCCGGATAGGCGTGATAGCAGTTGGTCCAGACGCGCCCGGCCTGAATGCCCCGGCCCATTTTATAGGCCAGATTTCCGTTGCGGCTCCAGACGCCCGCCCCCAGGCCATACGGCGTGTCGTTGGCAATCTCCAGTGCCTCCTCCATCGTTTTGAAGGTGGTCACCGCCAGCACCGGTCCGAAAATCTCCTCCTGGAAGACGCGCATTTTGTTCTTGCCAAACAGGATCGTCGGCTCAAGGTAATACCCGTCCTGCAGATCGCCACCAAGTACCTTACGGCGGCCGCCGGTCAGGATATCTGCGCCCTCTTTCTTGCCGATATCAATGTAGTTGAGGATGGTCTCCAGCTGTCCATGTGAGACCTGCGCCCCCATCTGCGTAACGTTATCGAGCGGGTTCCCGCTGCGGATAGATTCAACGCGGCGAATGGCGCGCTCCATGAAGCGTTCATAGATAGACTCCTGCACCAGCGCGCGACTCGGGCAGGTACAGACTTCACCCTGGTTAAACGCAAACAGCGCAAACCCTTCCAGGGCTTTATCGAAGAAGGCATCCTCTTCTTCCATCACGTCTGCAAAGAAGATGTTCGGGGATTTTCCCCCGAGCTCAAGCGTCACCGGAATGATGTTCTGCGTGGCGTACTGCATGATCTGCTGGCCCACTTCCGTCGACCCGGTAAACGCCACTTTGGCGATACGTTTAGACGTAGCCAGATACTCCCCTATCTCGCCACCCGCACCGTTCACCACGTTAATCACGCCCGGCGGCAGGAGATCGCCAACGATTTCCATCAGCAGCAGAACCGAAAGCGGGGTCAGACGCGCCGGTTTGAGCACAATGCAGTTGCCTGCTGCCAGCGCGGGCGCCATTTTCCAGCTCGCCATCAGCAGCGGGAAGTTCCACGGAATAATTTGCCCTACCACGCCCAGCGGTTCGTGGAAGTGATACGCAACGGTGTCGCTGTCGACCTCGCTGATTCCGCCCTCCTGAGCGCGAATACAGGAGGCAAAATAGCGGAAGTGGTCAATGGCCAGCGGCACGTCTGCCGCCATCGTTTCCCGGATCGGCTTGCCGTTATCCCAGGTTTCTGCCGTCGCCAGCAGTTCCAGATTCTGCTCCATCCGGTCAGCGATTTTGAACAGAATGGCTGCCCGATCCTGAACGGAGGTATGCCCCCATTTGTCTTTCGCGTTGTGCGCCGCATCCAGCGCCAGATCGATATCGCGCTTGCCGGAGCTGGCTATTTCACACAGCGGCTGGCCGGTAACGGGGGTCAGGTTGGAATAGTATTCGCCGTCGACGGGGGCCACCCAGTCGCCGCCAATAAAGTTGTCATAACGAGGCTTTAGCTTGAGGGGAAAACCATACTCGCCAGGCTGGATACGCGAAGAGGGAGGATTGTTTGTCATGACCGTCTCCTTGCTGTTGGTGTACAACAAGGGTAGTCCCGGCTGGCGATTTTCTCGCCAACCGGTAACGGTGTTTACGACGGGGGTCACGGAGTTTCAGGAAATAATAACGAATCTCGCAGAACATGGTCGTTACCGCGGCGACGCGTAAACCCAATACGATTGAAATATTCCAGGATCTGAATCGCCAGCTTGCGCCCTACGTTCAGCCGATCGCGAAAATCGGCTGCACAGGTGGAGCCGCGCGCCTGATCCAGCTCGCGGATCAGGTTAGCAAACGCCACAATGCGATCGTTACGGTAATAACGATCTTTCACGATCGCAACTATCAGCCCCTGCTGCGCCGCGTGGCGTAATACCTGACGCATCGCCTGCTCGTCGGTGTTCGTTTCGCGCGCCAGATCGCGAACCCACCACGGCTCATCACCAAACAGCGAAGCCACTTTCTGCCAGATAACCTCCTGCTCTGCGGTGAATCCGGCTTTGTGATCCGGCAGGTGCAGCCAGCCGTGGTGGCTTTTAATCACCCCGCTTTCGCGCATGTTTTCAATCAGCAGCAGCACCAGCGCATCGTCTTCCATCGGCAGCGCCATGCGGCGCAGACGCTCACGCCCCGGACCAGGCTCATCCTGATGCTGTTCATGATACGTCGCGAGAGTGGTGAGTATTTTACGCTGCCAGCGTGCGGCAACCGGGGCATTCAACAGGCTATTACCGGCCTGAATAAAGCCCGGCTGCCGGGTCAGCGGGTCTAATCCTTCCCTGCTCAGCTGGCGTGCCCAGGCAAAATCACCCAGGTTCACTGCACCGCGATCGAGATGCACCCGCAGCGCGGCGTTATCATCAGGGGCTTGTGCCAGCGCGGCCAGCCATTGCAGATATTCCGGTTTACGCTTGCCGCGTCGCGGCGAGTTAAGCGCCACCACCCGTGCCCCGGCCAGCGTTTCCCGCGCGGAGATATCCCGCAGAACCAGACGGTCGTTGTCTGCAAGCCAGAGCGGTGAATCGAAAACCAGTTCAGCAAGATCGTTTTCCAGCAGCGACACGCGTCCGGTGATATGGCTGGCCGCGTGGTGAATATGCAGCGGCTGCCACTGAGTCAGCGGCACATTCGTCTGCAGAGAGACAATCACGCGTTCAGACGGCTCTGGCGGAGCATCGGCCAGCAGCCAGTCGCCGCGGTTAAGCTGCTCTTTTTCCGCATCTCCGGCAATATTCAGCGCGATCCGCTGCCCGGCATGCGCCTGCTCTGCGGGCTGGTTCTGTGCATGTAAGCCGCGCACGCGCATCGGTTTGTTAACGCCCGTCAGCCACAGGCTATCGCCCACCTTCACTTCACCGCTCAACGCGGTACCGGTGACCACCAGGCCCGCCCCTTTTACGGTAAATGCCCGATCAATCGCCAGACGGAAGCGATGATGACTTGCGTGGTCACGTGACGTCAGTTGCTGCAAATGGTGACGAAGTTCGTCGATGCCGCGGCCTTCGGTGGCCACGGTGACAAAAATCGGCGCATCGGCAAAGCCATACTCCCGTAAGGTGGCCTGCACCCCTTCGCGCACCTCGCCGACGCGCGCGTCATCCACGCGGTCAGCTTTCGTCAGCGCTACGGTCAGCTGCGGGTTGCCGGTCAGCTGGAGGATTGCCAGATGCTCGCGGGTTTGCGCCATCACGCCGTCATCGCAGGCCACGACCAGCAGGGCATGATCGATACCCCCCACCCCCGCCAGCATGTTAGACAGAAACTTCTCGTGCCCTGGTACATCAATAAAACCCAGCACGCGGCCGTCTGGCTGGGGCCAGTAGGCATAGCCCAGGTCGATAGTCATGCCGCGCTTTTTCTCTTCCGGCAGACGATCGGCGTTTATGCCAGTAATCGCCTGCAGCAACGTAGTTTTTCCGTGGTCGACATGACCGGCGGTGGCAATAATCATTTCAACAACATCTCCAGAAATCGCTCTTCATCATCAAGGCAGCGCAGATCCAGCCACATTCGTCCATCGTAAATCCGCCCGATAACCGGCACAGGCATGGCGCGCCAGCGTAACGACAGGGCCTCCAGGTGGCTGCCGCGCCCGTCACGCGGGGTAAACGTGAGCGCTTCGCTCGGCAGCCTGTCCACCGGCAGCGAACCGCTGCCAATCTGCGACTGGCAGGGCTCAATCCGAACGTCAAAATCAGGGTAGTGCGGGGCGATGCGCGGCAGCAATAACTCGGCCTGCGCACGAATCGAGGCGGCATCACGGGTTAAGAGACGCAGCACAGGCAGGCGGTCGGCCAGCTTCTCCGGATGGAGATAGAGCCGCAGCGTCGCATCCAGCGCGGCAAGGGTCATTTTATCGGCTCGCAGGGCGCGCTTGAGCGGATGCTGCTGCAGCCGGGCAATCAGCTCGCGTTTGCCGACGATAATCCCGGCCTGCGGCCCGCCCAGCAGTTTGTCGCCGGAAAAACTCACCAGGCTGACGCCCGCCGCAATCATCTCTTGCGGCATCGGTTCTTTTGGCAAGCCGTACTGGCTCAGGTCCACCAGCGAACCGCTGCCGAGATCGGCAATCACCGGGATATTCAGTTCGCGCCCAATCTCCGCCAGCTCGGCCTCATCAACCGTTTTGGTGAAGCCTTCAATCTGATAATTGCTGGTGTGAACCTTCATCAGCAGGGCGGTATTTTCATTCACCGCTGCGCGATAATCTTTCGCATGGGTACGGTTGGTGGTACCGACCTCATGCAGCGTGCAGCCCGCCTGGCGCATCACGTCCGGAATGCGAAACGCCCCGCCAATTTCCACCAGCTCGCCGCGGGATACCACCACCTCTTTGCCACTGGCGGTGGCCGCCAGCATTAGCAGCACCGCTGCGGCGTTGTTATTCACAATGCAGGCATCTTCTGCACCGGTCAGCTGGCACAGCAGATCCGCCAGGGCACGATCGCGATGCCCGCGTCCTGCGCCGTCCAGATCGTACTCCAGCGTCACCGGCGTTCGCATGGCCTGCCCGACCGCAGCCACGGCCTCTTCCGCCTGCTGCGCGCGGCCCAGGTTGGTGTGCAGCACGGTACCGGTAAGGTTGATCACCGGGCGTAATGCGCTTTGCGCGTTCTTGTCCAGCCGATGTTCCACTTCCAGCTCCCACGCGGTACACCAGCCGGGCAAGCTATTTTCTGCCTGAATGGCGCATCGGGCTTCGTCCTGAAGCAGGCGTAACATCTCAACCGTCGCGGTATGGCCGAAACGCTCCACAACAGCATGAATGCGAGGTTCGCGAAGAAGACGATCGGTAGCGGGGATCTGGCTGTAGAGCGAATGATGAGTAGTCATGAAAGCGCCTGGCGAGTAAATATCTTCCCCCCTCCCGACGGGAGAGGGAGTTAACATGTGGAGAGATTGTACCGCCTCCTGCAGCGAAGTGTTATAACCCGCGTCAAGCCTTTGGCGGTTCGGTACGGGCAAAGCTCTCGCGGCTAAAGAGCGTTTCAGCCAGCTTCACCAGCAACGGTCGGTCAACGCACCAGCCGGGGGACACGCGGCGGAAATTGAGATACCCGATGGCGCAGGCAATGGCGATGGTGGCCAGGTTCAGGCTGTCGGTGTGAATTTTTCCCTCCCGGATGAGCTGTTCGCACATATCCAGACTGCGGTTGATTTTTTCCCGCTGGCGCAGCAGTTCGTTTTCTGACTGCTGTGCGGCGGGCCTTGCCTGCTCACGCACGGAAGTCAGCGCCGCATCCATAATGCCATCGGCCAGGGCTTCAATCTGCTTCACCGCCAGCGCCGCTTTTGGGTCAGCCGGCAGCATGGCCGGGGCCACGCCCAGCAGCTCGATATACTCCGCAATAATCGGGGAGTCGAACCAGTATTCACCCTCGTCCGTCACCAGCGCCGGAACTTTTCCCAGCGGGTTGTACTGCGCGACGCCGTTTTCAGCGTTGTAGGGCTGTTCATTGACGAATTCGAATGTCATCCCTTTCTCCAGCAGGAGAATCGAGATTTTTCGCACGAAGGGACTGGTGTAGCTACCGATGAGTTTCATTGCCTGATCCTTGATGCCGGAAAAAGGTCAGTATGGATCACGGGATGAAAAAAGGGCAGGTATGGATGTCGCATTCCTGCCCTGGCGGGATTAATGATCGAGGTAGAGGTAGTGCATCCAGCTGGTCATGCGCAGCAACACTTTACGCATCACCGAGACGTGGGCGAAATGGTCTGAATAGACCGCCACCTGGGCATAGATACCGTCTGGTAGCGCATCGACGTCGGCGTTAGGCTCCAGTTCAATCAGCGCCTGTACGCCATCCGTGCCCGGTGTGACGGTCAATGCCTGCAACGCCCCCTGCGCCTGGTACGACCCTCCCGGCACCACCGGCAGGACGCTGGTGAGTTTCCCGGTAAATACCTGGCCCGGCAGCGCATTAAACACCACTTCTGCTTCATCACCCGGCTTAAGACGCAGCAGCGAGTTCTGGCGGAACTGCGCCACAATCTGACGTTTCTGTTCAGGAATAAAGACCATGACCGGACGCAGAGGTAACGCGGCGGCATAGGTCCCCGGACGGATCAGCACCTGGGTGATATAGCCGTTGCTCGGCGCGCGCACCACGGTCTGATCGAGATTGTATTTCGCTTCGGCAAGCTGGGCGCGTAATGAGGCAATCTGCGACTGTTCACCGTTCACCATGCTGTCTAACTGACTTTGAATCTGCGTCTGTTCAGCCACAGAACCTTTCACCAGTGCATCCTGCGCCAGATAGTTCTGCCGCGCGTTGTCGATATCGCTTTCAGAAAACGGGTTCACCTTCGCCCGGCTGCCTTTCAGGTAACGCTGATAATCTTTATACAGGCGGTCACGCTCTGCCGAGACGCGCGTGGTATTAGCGACGGCTTCTGCAAGCTGCGCTTTCAGGCTATCGATATTATGGGTTGCGGTGACCAGATCGGCCTTGAGTCTGTCGACCCGCGCCTGGTAGCGGCCCGGATCAAGTTTAAATAATACTTCGCCTTTTTTAATGAGCTGGTTGTTTTTATCAGTCACTTCGGTGACCACGCCCGTCACCTGCGGTGTAATCGGAATGGAAATAACCGCTTTTTGCGCCGTAAAGGTATACGGATGGTTATAGTTCATTAACAGAATCAGTCCGGCAACAATAAATACCCCACCCAACGTTGCGGTGGCGAGCGTCCACTGATTTACCGGAATGCGGAATATTTTAAAGATCGCCCAGGCAAATGCCACATAGGTCAAAATAATCAACAGATCCATGATTAGCGCTCCAGCGTGTTCTGATCAGCAGTGGGCTGTACCGCCGCCAGCTTTTGTTCTAATTCGTCCACGCGTTTGGACAGCGCATCCATGCCCGGAACCTCATCTGGCTTTGTAATGTGGTTCTGCATGCCCCAACCGCGATCTTCACGGTAGAGCGTGGCCCAAATCCACAGAAACGGCCAGATGGCATGGAGGGTGAACAGGCTAATCCAGCCTGCCGTATGAATCGCATCGGCATGGGGATGATTACGTTTTTTAGCCATATTATAAGGGATATCATGAATAGCGATAATCCCGTAAAAAAGCACCAGAAATACAAAAATCAATACGCCCAACGCAAAATAGTTGAGAAACATATTTTCCTCACTTAAACAACGTCAACTCATTAAACGAATAAAACAGCACGCAGCCTAATTAATTTATTTTTAAATTTAAAAGGCACACTGGTTATTTCAGAGCCGGGGAGTATCGGTTTTTATAATATCTCCATGCAAGTTTATAAACGTGTCAAAATATAACCTGAATAATAATATACTTAACCTTACATTATGAGCGTAATCCACCTTTTAACTTTTCGCCATACCACACATGAAAAGTGGTTTTTTAGCTTTACGTGTCACTCAAGACTATCCTGACGCCAATTCGCAAAGCAGAGTTTGCCGCCGATCACAGCCAGAGAAATCTGCATAAAAATATTTTGTGAAATCAGTCACAATCCAGAAACAAACCCACAAAACAAAAATGCGATCACAATCACAAAAACACGTGGTTTTTGCTTTGTTTTTCGCCATCGTATTTTTTTTACCCACTAATTTTGTGATTCGGATCACGTCATTAAATGCCACACCCCCTACATTTACGTGACATATGTCACACAAATTTTCACTGTCTGGACAGTTGAACGATTCAGTGCCAGATTTCACAGCATCAGAACAGGGCCCGGCTACCTCTGCCGCCGCACATTAACGATAAACCTCGGGCCGCAAGCCTAAGCGTAAACATAAGAAGGGGTGTTTTATGTCATCCGATTTCAAGATCAAAGTTCAAAGCTTTGGTCGTTTCCTCAGCAACATGGTGATGCCAAATATCGGCGCGTTTATCGCGTGGGGTATTATCACCGCATTGTTCATTCCGACAGGGTGGTTGCCTAACGAAACGCTGGCGAAACTTGTTGGCCCTATGATTACTTACCTCCTGCCGCTGCTGATCGGTTTCACCGGTGGTCGTCTGGTAGGCGGTGACCGTGGTGGCGTTGTGGGTGCCATCACCACAATGGGTGTTATCGTCGGTGCGGATATGCCGATGTTCCTCGGTGCCATGATTGCCGGTCCTCTGGGCGGCTGGGCGATTAAGAAATTTGACGTCTGGGTAGATGGTAAGATCAAATCCGGCTTCGAAATGCTGGTGAACAACTTCTCTGCGGGCATCATCGGGATGATCCTCGCGATTCTGGCGTTCCTCGGCATTGGCCCTGCGGTTGAAGTGCTGTCCAAAATTCTGGCGGCAGGCGTTAACTTTATGGTGGCGCACGACATGCTGCCGCTGGCGTCTATCTTCGTTGAACCGGCGAAAATTCTGTTCCTTAATAACGCCATCAACCACGGTATCTTCTCGCCGCTGGGTATTCAGCAGTCTCACGATCTCGGCAAGTCCATCTTCTTCCTGATTGAAGCGAACCCAGGTCCGGGTATGGGCGTTCTGCTGGCATACATGTTCTTTGGTCGCGGCAGCGCTAAGCAGTCTGCTGGCGGTGCGGCTATCATCCACTTCCTGGGCGGTATCCACGAAATTTACTTCCCGTACGTGCTGATGAACCCACGCCTGATCCTGGCCGTTATCCTCGGCGGTATGACCGGCGTGTTCACCCTGAGCGTGCTGGGCGGCGGTCTGGTCTCTCCTGCTTCTCCGGGCTCTATCCTGGCCGTGCTGGCGATGACCCCGAAAGGTGCCTACTTCGCTAACATCGCGGCTATCTGTGCGGCCATGGCGGTCTCCTTCGTGGTTTCTTCTATCCTGCTGAAAACCAGCAAAGTGAAAGAAGATGACGATATCGAAGCGGCAACCCGCCGTATGCACGACATGAAAGCGGAATCCAAAGGCGCGACCCCGCTGGCGGCTGGCGATGTCTCTAACGACCTGAGCCACGTGCGTAAAATCATCGTTGCTTGTGATGCTGGTATGGGCTCCAGCGCAATGGGTGCCGGCGTGCTGCGTAAGAAAGTACAGGATGCGGGCCTGACCAACATCTCCGTGACCAACAGCGCAATTAACAGTCTGCCGCCGGACGTTGACCTGGTGATCACCCACCGCGATCTGACCGAACGCGCCATGCGTCAGGTACCGCAAGCACAGCACATTTCGCTGACTAACTTCCTCGACAGCGGCCTGTACACCAGCCTGACCGAACGTCTGGTTGCCGCGCAGCGTCATGAAGATAACGAAGTGAAAGTGCGCACCAGCCTGCAGGATAGCTTTGACGAGAGTAATGCCCACCTGTTTAAACTGGGTGCGGAGAACATCTTCCTCGGCCGTACCGCGGCTACCAAAGAAGACGCGATTCGCTTTGCCGGTGAACAGCTGGTAAAAGGCGGCTACGTTCAGCCTGAATATGTCGATGCGATGCTGGAACGCGAAAAACTGACCCCAACCTATCTCGGTGAATCCATCGCGGTTCCACACGGTACGGTTGAGGCGAAAGACCGCGTGCTGAAAACCGGCGTGGTGTTCTGTCAGTATCCTGATGGCGTACGCTTCGGTGAAGAAGAAGATGACATCGCCCGTCTGGTGATTGGTATCGCCGCTCGCAACAACGAGCATATCCAGGTGATCACCAGCCTGACCAACGCCCTGGACGATGAGTCCGTTATCGAGCGTCTGGCCAACACCACCAGCGTTGAAGAAGTTCTGGCACTGCTGAACAAATAACAGCGCCTCTTCCCTCTCCCCACGGGGAGAGGGCTAGGGTGAGGGGGAGAAAGCTCCTCACCCCAGCCCTCTCGGGTAAAAACATTGATGAAGGTTAACACTATGAAAGCATTACATTTTGGCGCAGGTAACATCGGTCGTGGTTTTATCGGCAAACTGCTGGCAGACGCGGGCATTACGCTGACGTTCGCCGATGTGAATCAGGTGGTCCTGGATGCCCTGAATGCCCGTCATAGCTATCAGGTCCATGTGGTGGGCGAAAACGAGCAGGTCGATACCGTTTCAGGCGTGAACGCGGTCAGCAGCATTGGTGACGACGTAATCGACCTGATTGCCAGCGTTGACCTTATCACCACGGCGGTAGGCCCGGTGGTTCTGGAGCGTATCGCCCCGGCGGTGGCTAAAGGCCTGGCAAAACGTAAAGCGCAGGGCATCGACACCCCGCTGAACATCATCGCCTGTGAAAACATGGTACGCGGCACCACACAGTTGAAAGGCCACGTCATGGCGGCCGTGGCTGACGAGGATAAAGCCTGGGTCGACGCGCACGTTGGGTTTGTGGATTCCGCCGTGGACCGCATCGTTCCGCCGTCAGCATCCGCCACTCACGACCCGCTGGAAGTGACCGTGGAAACCTTCAGAGAGTGGATCGTCGATAAAACGCAGTTTAAAGGTGCGCTGCCGACCATTCCGGGAATGGAATTAACCGATAACCTGATGGCATTTGTCGAACGCAAACTCTTCACGCTGAACACCGGGCATGCTATAACCGCGTACCTCGGAAAATTGGCCGGTCATCAGACCATTCGCGATGCGATCCTCGATGAGAAAATCCGCGCGGTGGTAAAAGGGGCCATGGAAGAGAGCGGCGCGGTGCTGATCAAACGCTACGGTTTTGATGCTGATAAACACGCAGCCTACATCCAGAAAATCCTCGGCCGCTTTGAAAACCCGTATCTGAAAGATGATGTTGAGCGCGTGGGACGTCAGCCGCTGCGTAAGCTGAGTGCAGGCGATCGTCTGATTAAGCCGCTGCTCGGCACGCTGGAATACGGTCTGCCGCATGCCAACCTGGTGAAAGGGATTGCCGCTGCAATGCACTACCGCAGCGATCAGGACCCGCAGGCGATCGAGCTGGCTCAGCTGATTGATGACAAAGGCGCGCAGGCTGCGCTGGCGCAGATTTCCGGTCTGGACGCCAATAGCGACGTGGTTGTGGAGGCGGTTAACGCATACAACGCAACCAAATGATGCACAGTGTGGCGCAGGTTAGCCTGCGCCCAGATAACAGATTGTCAGATATGCAGGCAATAATGGAACAAACCCAGGCCTTTGAAAATCGTGTGCTTGAGCGTCTGAATGCTGGCAAAACCGTACGAAGCTTCCTGATTGCCGCCGTCGAGCTGTTAACCGAGGCGGTAAATATCCTGGTGCTTCAGGTGTTTCGCAAAGACGACTACGCGGTAAAATATGCTGTAGAACCGTTACTGGACGGCGATGGACCGCTGGGCGATTTATCGGTGCGTCTGAAGCTGATTTACGGTCTTGGCGTGCTGAATCGGCAAGAGTACGAAGATGCAGAGCTGTTAATGGCGCTACGTGAGGAGCTCAATCATGACGGTAACGAATACGCCTTTACCGATGATGAGATCCTGGGGCCCTTCGGCGAGCTGCACTGCGTGGCCGCGCTGCCCCCTGCCCCTCATTTCGACAGCAGCGACCCTGAGCTATACGCGATGCAAAAGCTGCGTTATCAGCAGGTTGTCCGCTCCACGATGGTCCTTTCCCTGACTGAGCTGATTTCCCGGATCAGCTTAAAAAAAGCGTTTCAGAAGTAAGCCTGCTCACATTGGTGTATCCTTCCCTGTAAATTCCCCGTTTTCAGAGTTATTTGTCATGAAAGAAGTCGAAAAGAACGAAATTAAACGCCTGAGCGACCGCCTGGATCTGATCCGTCACCAGATGGCGGGTCTGTCACTGGTCGATTCCGCCGAGAAGTACGCCGAGCTGGAGAAAGAGACCGCGAAGCTGGAGGCAGAGATCGAGCGCCTGCGCGAAGTAAAAGGCCAGAAGCTGAGCAACGAAGCGCAGAAGCTGATGAACATGCCACACCGCCGCGCAATCACTAAAAAAGAACAGGCTGACATGGGCAAGCTGAAGAAAAGCGTCCGTGGCCTGGTGGTCGTGCACCCGATGACCGAGCTTGGCCGTGAAATGGGCCTGAAAGAGATGACGGGCTTTTGTAAGACCGCATTCTGATTTCATGCCGGGTGGCGCTGCGCTTACCCGGCCTACTCTTTTCCCCTTCGCATGAATTGGTCCAACCAATTGCGCAATCAATCCTCCCTTGGTTCACAATTCCATTATTTCCGCTCACAAAACCATTGCCACCCCATAACATCTGATTAACCATTCATTGTCATTAACCCTACAACACAACATTGGCAGGACCACTTTTACATAACCTGTGATGCAGAGATGAGCGGAGACTCACCCGCCGCGCAGGTTATCTGGTCCCCAGGAGACCTGCATGAGCCTCTGGCAACAAAACTACGACCCGGCCGGAAATATCTGGCTGTCGAGCCTGATCGCATCGCTTCCAATCCTGTTCTTCTTCTTTGCGCTGATTAAGCTCAAGCTGAAGGGCTACCTTGCCGCGACGTACACCGTTGCCATCGCTCTGCTGGTGGCTCTGTTCTTCTACAAAATGCCGGTCGATCGCGCGCTGGCCTCCGTTGTCTACGGTTTCTTCTACGGTCTGTGGCCAATTGCGTGGATCATCATCGCCGCTGTCTTTGTCTATAAAATTTCGGTGAAAACCGGGCAGTTCGACATCATTCGCTCGTCGATTCTCTCCATCACGCCGGACCAGCGCCTGCAGATGCTGATTGTCGGCTTCTCCTTCGGGGCGTTTTTGGAAGGTGCCGCCGGATTTGGCGCACCGGTCGCCATTACGGCCGCCCTGCTGGTGGGCCTCGGCTTTAACCCGCTTTATGCCGCGGGCCTGTGCCTGATTGTGAATACCGCCCCGGTGGCGTTTGGCGCAATGGGGATTCCGATTCTGGTCGCCGGGCAGGTGACCGGGCTGGATAGCTTTGAGATCGGCCAGATGGTGGGTCGCCAGCTGCCGTTCCTGACCATCATCGTGCTGTTCTGGATCATGGCGATTATGGACGGCTGGCGCGGCGTGAAAGAGACGTGGCCTGCTGTAATGGTGGCGGGCGGTTCGTTCGCCATCGCGCAATACCTGAGCTCAAACTTCCTCGGTCCGGAGCTGCCGGACATTATCTCGTCGCTGGTCTCGCTGGTCTGCCTGACCCTGTTCCTGAAACGCTGGCAGCCGGTACGTATTTTCCGCTTCGCCGACATGGGTGCCTCGCAGGTCGATCAAACCCTGGCACGCACGGGCTATACCGCAGGGCAGGTGATCCGCGCCTGGTCACCGTTCCTGTTCCTGACCGCAACGGTAACGCTGTGGAGCATCCCGCCGTTTAAAGCCCTGTTCGCCCCGGGCGGCGCGCTGTACGACATGGTGATTAACATCTCCGTGCCGTTCCTCGACAAAATGGTCGCCCGCATGCCGCCAGTCGTGCATGCCGCCACACCGTATGCCGCGGTCTATAAGTTCGACTGGTTCTCCGCCACCGGGACCGCCATCCTGTTTGCCGCGATCCTTTCCGTGGTGTGGCTGCGCATGAAGCCTGCCGCCGCGGTGCAGACCTTCGCAGCGACGATTAAAGAGCTGATGCTGCCGATTTACTCCATCGGCATGGTGCTGGCGTTCGCGTTTATCTCGAACTACTCCGGCCTGTCATCGACGCTGGCACTGGCGCTGGCCCATACCAGCCACGCCTTCACCTTCTTCTCACCGTTCCTCGGCTGGCTGGGTGTGTTCCTGACCGGGTCAGATACCTCGTCGAACGCCCTGTTTGCTGCACTGCAGGCTACGGCAGCCCAGCAGATTGGCGTGTCGGATGTTCTGCTGGTCGCTGCGAACACCACCGGCGGCGTGACCGGGAAAATGATCTCCCCGCAATCCATCGCCATTGCCTGTGCGGCGGTGGGACTGGTCGGTAAAGAGTCGGATCTGTTCCGCTTTACCGTAAAACACAGCCTGATATTCACCTGCATGGTCGGGGTGATCACCACCCTGCAGGCTTATGTCTTAACCTGGATGATCCCATGATAGTGATGCCCAGACGCCTGTCCGACGAGATAGCCTCTCGCGTACGGGCGCTGATTGAAGAACAACAGCTGGAAGCGGGCATGAAGTTGCCCGCTGAACGCCAGCTCGCCACCCAGCTTGGTGTATCGCGTAATTCCCTGCGTGAAGCGCTGGCCACGCTGGTCAGCGAAGGGGTACTGGTGAGCCGTCGCGGCGGCGGCACCTTTGTGCGCTGGCAGCATGACGACTGGTCCGAGCAAAACATCGTTCAGCCGCTGAAGACGCTGATGGAAAATGACCCGGACTACAGCTTTGACATCCTCGAAGCGCGTCACGCCATCGAGACCAGCACCGCCTGGCATGCGGCCATGCGGGCAACCGAGGCCGACAAAGAGAAGCTCAAAGCCTGCTTTGAGGCCACGCAAAGCAGCGACCCGGATATCGCCTCCCAGGCTGACGTGCGTTTTCACCTGGCCATTGCCGAAGCGTCGCACAATGTGGTTCTGCTCCAGACCATGCGCGGGTTCTTCGACCTGTTGCAATCCTCCGTCAAACAAAGCCGCCAGCGCATGTACCTGGTTCCGCCGGTGTTTGCCCAGCTGACTGAACAACACGAGGCGGTGCTTAACGCCATTCTGGCCGGTGATGCCGAGGCCGCACGCAAGGCGATGATGGCGCATCTCGGCTTCGTTCACACCACCATCAAACGATTCGATGAAGACCAGGCCCGACAGGCGCGTATTACCCGTCTGCCTGGCGACAGTGATATTTCCAGGGAGAACAAAGCATGATCATTTCAGCAGCCAGTGACTATCGCGCCGCGGCGCAGCGCATTTTGCCCCCGTTCCTGTTCCACTACATCGACGGCGGGGCGTATGCCGAATACACCCTGCGCCGCAATGTGGAAGACTTGTCAGAGGTGGCCCTGCGTCAGCGCGTGCTGAAGAATATGTCTGACCTGAGCCTTGAGACGACGCTGTTCAACGAAACGCTCTCCATGCCGGTCGCCCTCGCCCCCGTCGGTCTGTGCGGTATGTACGCCCGTCGTGGCGAAGTGCAGGCGGCGGCGGCCGCGGATGCCAGGGGTATTCCGTTTACCCTCTCTACCGTCTCCGTCTGCCCGATTGAAGAGGTCGCGCCGACCATCAAGCGTCCGATGTGGTTCCAGCTGTACGTCCTGCGCGATCGCGGTTTTATGCGCAACGCGCTGGAGCGCGCCAAAGCGGCGGGCTGTTCCACGCTGGTCTTTACCGTCGATATGCCAACGCCGGGCGCGCGCTACCGCGACGCCCACTCCGGCATGAGCGGCCCGAATGCCGCTCTGCGCCGCTACTGGCAGGCGGTGACGCACCCGCAGTGGGCGTGGGATGTGGGTCTGAACGGACGTCCGCACGATCTGGGCAATATCTCGGCTTACCTCGGTAAACCGACCGGGCTGGAAGATTACATCGGCTGGCTGGCGAACAACTTCGATCCGTCCATCTCCTGGAAAGACCTGGAGTGGATCCGCGAATTCTGGGACGGCCCGATGGTGATCAAAGGGATCCTCGACCCGGAAGATGCCCGCGACGCGGTACGTTTTGGCGCAGACGGCATTGTGGTCTCAAACCACGGCGGGCGTCAGCTCGACGGTGTGCTCTCCTCAGCACGCGCGCTGCCCGCCATTGCCGATGCGGTGAAAGGCGATATCGCGATTCTGGCCGACAGCGGCATTCGCAACGGGCTGGATGTGGTACGCATGATCGCGCTCGGCGCCGACAGCGTGCTGCTGGGCCGTGCGTATCTGTACGCGCTGGCGACGGCAGGTCAGGCTGGCGTGGCGAACCTGCTTGACCTGATCGAAAAAGAGATGAAAGTCGCGATGACGCTGACCGGTGCGAAAACCATTAGCGAAATCAGCAAAGACTCTCTGGTGCAGGAGTTAAGTCGATTACCGGCGGCGCTGGCTCCCCTTGCGCAGGGAAACGCTGCCTGAATACCCCTCCTGTTAACACCGCTGTTCACGCGCCCGGTTCCCCCTTCGGGCGCTTTTTTTTGCCGAAAATAACACTTAGATAACAAATTGGATAAGAAAATTTGACATATTTACCCCCTCCGCAATTGTATAGACAAGCAAATACAAGAACACAAAAACAACATCACATCGGAGAGGAGCATATGACGTATTCAGGCAAGGTGGATATTCAGCAGGTGATCGATGAGAGTCCCTTTTCAGGGTTTCACTGGCTTCTTATCGTACTGGGCTTTCTGGTTCTGGCGATCGATGGATTTGATACCGCGGCAATGGGTTACATCGCCCCTACGCTGTCGGCAGAATGGGGGATACATAAACAGGATCTGGGGCCGGTGCTGAGCGCTGCCCTGCTGGGCTTGTCGCTGGGTGCCCTCATTGCAGGCCCGGTATCGGACAAGATGGGGCGCAAGCGCGTGCTGGTCTTCTCCTGCCTGTTCTTCGGTCTTGCAAGCCTGGGCACGGCCTGGGCGCAAACGCTGAATACGCTGACGCTGTGGCGGTTTCTGACGGGCCTTGGCCTCGGTGCCGCAATGCCAAACGCCATCACGCTGATTTCCGAGTTTGCCCCCCAGCGCTGCCGCGCCATGGCGATTAATACCATGTACTGCGGCTTCCCTCTGGGTGCCGCAGGGGGTGGTGCGATCTCTTCGTGGCTTATTCCCCACCATGGCTGGCGAAGCGTGCTGCTGACGGGTGCAATTGCGCCGCTGATTTTGACGCTGCTGCTGGCGCTGTTTTTGCCGGAGTCGGTGAAGTTTCTGGTGCAGCGCGGGAAGGAGGTCATGCAGATCCGCCGTATCGCCAGCCGGTTCAGCCGCAGCACCCTGGAGAGCGTTACCGGCTTTTTCCTGGCCGAGAAAAAAGTCGCTTCTAAGAAAGGGAGCGTGGCTCAGCTCTTCTCCATGCCCTGGCTGCCCTGCACACTGATGCTGTGGGTCACTTACTTTATGGGGCTGGTGATTTACTACGTCCTGCTGAGCTGGATGCCGACCCTGATGCAGGGGATGGGCTATGCGCTGGCGGAATCCGCCTGGCTCACCTCGCTGTTCACCTTCGGCGGTACCGCAGGCATTCTGCTCGCGGGCTGGATGATGGATCGCTGGGAGGCACACAAAGTGGTCGCGGGTGGCTTTGTGCTGACAATGGGTCTCATTCTGTTACTGGGCATTGAGCATAATCATATCGCCCTGTTTGGCGGGTTGATTTTCCTGATGGGGATCGCGATGAACGGGGCGCAATCGGGCATGCAACCCCTGGCAGCGACTTTTTACCCAACAGAGTGCCGCGCAACGGGTATTGCCTGGATGCAGGGGATCGGCCGCTTTGGCGGCGTGGCGGGAACCATGACCAGCGCTCAGCTGCTTTCCCTGCAGTGGCAGGCGGACAGTATTTTGATGATCCTCAGCGTGCCTGCCCTGGTCGCCGCAGCGGCAACGTGCTACAAAATGCTGCGTTGCCGTGCGCAGGAACCTGGCGTCGCGTAATTCCTCACTTTTCTGCTATTCTGCCCCCGCAATTAAGGGGGCAGCATGCTTAACATCGTTTTATTCGAACCAGAAATTCCGCCGAATACCGGCAATATCATCCGCCTGTGTGCCAACACCGGCTTTCGTCTGCACATCATTGAGCCGATGGGCTTTACGTGGGACGACAAGCGTCTGCGTCGCGCGGGGCTGGATTACCATGAATTTACTGCCGTCGTGCGCCATCATGATTACGCCGCGTTTCTGGAAAGCGAAAAGCCGCAGCGCATGTTCGCCCTGACCACCAAAGGCACGCCAGCGCACAGCGCCGTGAGCTATCAGGACGGTGACTATCTGATGTTTGGCCCGGAAACCCGCGGCCTGCCAGCCACGATTCTGGATGCCCTGCCCGCTGAGCAGAAAATCCGAATTCCGATGATGCCGGACAGCCGCAGCATGAACCTGTCGAACGCGGTGTCGGTGGTGGTGTATGAAGCATGGCGCCAGCTGGGGTACCCGGGCGCCATTCTCAGAAGTTAAATGCCGTCACCATACTCAAACGTATGGTGGATACCGTTGAAATGCTGATCCATATCCATGGACGGCTTATCGCTGTCTGGTTTGCCGACGATACGCGCCGGTACGCCAGCCGCGGTGGTGTGCGGCGGAACCGGCTGGAGCACAACCGACCCTGCACCAATCTTCGCGCCGCGTCCGACTTCGATATTGCCGAGGATTTTGGCACCCGCGCCAATCATCACCCCTTCACGAATTTTCGGATGGCGATCGCCGCTGGTTTTACCGGTACCGCCAAGGGTAACCGACTGCAGGATCGAAACGTCGTCTTCAATCACCGCCGTCTCACCCACAACAATGCCGGTGGCGTGGTCGAGCATAATCCCACGGCCAATTTTCGCTGCCGGGTGAATATCGACCTGGAAGGTCACGGAGACCTGATTTTGCAGGAAGATTGCCAGCGCGCGGCGGCCTTCATTCCATAGCCAGTGGCCGATGCGATAGGCCTGCAGGGCGTGGAAGCCTTTCAGGTATAGCAGCGGCGTAGAGTATTTATCTACCGCCGGGTCACGCGTACGCACGGCCTGAATATCACAGGCGGCAGAGGCGATCATTTCCGGGTCAGCGGCGTATGCCTCCTCCACCACTTCGCGGATGGCGATAGCAGGCATAATCGAGGAGGCCAGCTTGTTGGCGAGCATGTAGCTGAGAGCACTGCCAAGGTTTTCGTGTTTGAGTAGCGTAGCGTGGTAAAAACTGGCCAGCATAGGCTCACAGTCGGCCAGCGCCCGGGCTTCGGCTTTAATATTGTTCCAGACGATATCCAGTTCTTCACACGGCATTGCTTACTCCAGACGATAAGTTAATGACCAGCCAGTTCTGCGCTGGCTGGGTCATTCAGGTGACAATGGTTCCGACTACTTACTGCTGCGCTCGTCCTTGCGCGCACGACCTAATAAGGTCAATGCTGCCTCGCGCGCATTTTTTCCGCAATACAATACCTGATAAATTTCCTCGGTTATTGGCATTTCGACACCAAACCGGTGCGCCAATTCGCGGACTTCTTTGGTATTGCGGTAGCCTTCCACCACCTGTCCAATCTTCTGCTGCGCGCTTTTTACATCGCTGCCCTGTCCGAGCATCATGCCAAAGCGGCGGTTACGAGACTGGTTGTCGGTACAGGTCAGCACCAGATCGCCCAGACCCGCCATCCCCATAAAGGTGGCCGGATCGGCGCCCAGCGCCTCGCCAAGACGGGACATCTCGGTTAAGCCGCGGGTAATCAACGCCGTACGGGCGTTGGCGCCAAAGCCAATACCGTCAGACATCCCGGCACCGATAGCAATCACGTTCTTCACCGCACCGCCCAGCTGGACACCGATAAAATCAGGGTTGCTGTAGACGCGGAAACTCTTGCCACAGTGCAGCAGATGCTGGAGATCGTCGGCGAAAGCCTGGTCAGTCGATGCCAGCGAGATCGCTGTCGGCAGGCCAGCAGCCAGCTCTTTGGCAAAGGTCGGACCGGAGATGACCGCCAGCGGGATCGCATCACCCAGCGCTTCGCGGGCAACGTCCTGCAGCAGGCGTCCGGTTTCCGCTTCAAGACCTTTGGTTGCCCAGACAATACGGGCATCCGGGCGCATCAGCGGCTTAATCTGACGCAGCACTTCGCCAAACACATGGCTCGGGACGACAATCAGAATGTTGCGGCTGGCCGCCAGCGCGGTCGCAAGATCGCTTTCCAGGTGCAGGGAGTCAGGGAACGGAACGTCCGGGAGAAACGCCACATTGCAACGGTCGTGCTGCAGCGTGGCGATATGTTTTGGATCGTGGCCCCACAGGACCACGTCGTGACCATTTCTTGCCAGCGTGATGGCAAGAGCGGTGCCGTATGAGCCGGCACCGATCACAGTCATTGAAGCATTAACAGTGCTCATCAGGCATCCTGATGTTGTTCAGCACCTTCGCCAGCTTGCTGCTGCAGATAGTTCATGAACAGCGCATCAAAGTTAACTGGCGCAAGGTTCAGTTGCGGGAATGTACCGCGAGAAACCAGGCTGGTGATGCATTCGCGCGCATACGGGAACAGGATGTTCGGGCAGTATGCACCCAGGCAATGCGCCATCTGGTTGCCTTCGATGCCGCCGATGGAGAAGATGCCGCCCTGCTGTACTTCACACAGGAACGCGGTTTCTTCGCCCAGAGAGGCGGTCACGGTCACACGCAGTACAACTTCATACACGTCATCTGCCAGTTGGGTAGATGCGGTATCCAGATCAAGTTTAACCTCTGGCTGCCAGTCTTTCTGGAAAACGTGCGGCGCATTTGGCGCTTCAAAAGAGACATCTTTCGTGTAGATGCGCTGGATCTGGAAAATCATTTCATTATTGCTTTGTTCTGACATGGAAAAACCCTTTTTAATTGTCCTAAAGTCTCTTAGCTCAGCAGCGGATCGAGTCCACCACGGGCGTCGAGCGCATACAAGTCATCACAGCCGCCAATGTGCTGCGCATCAATAAAAATCTGCGGAACCGTCGTACGACCACTACGTTGGATCATCTCTTCACGTTTAACCGCGTCACCGTCGATCGGCAGTTCCTTGAACGTGACGCCTTTGCTGTTCAGCAGCGCTTTCGCACGGTGGCAGAACGGGCACGTCGCTTTGGTGTAGATCTCAATATTGGCCATGACTGAACTCCTTATTTACCGCGAACCAAAGGAAGATTTTCCCCTCTCCAGCCGGAGATCCCTTCTTTCAGTACCGTTACATTTTCGAAGCCCGCTTTATAAAGCGCGCTGGCAGATTCTTGCGCCTGCATACCGGTTGCATCAACAACGATAATTGGCTGGGCTTTGTGTTTTTCAAGCTCACCCACGTTGTTCGCTTTGATTTCAGCTGGCAACAGGTTGATTGCGCCTGCAATGTGACCTTTACGGAAATCGTCACGCTGACGCAGATCGACAACGACGGCATCTTCTTTGTTGATCAGACGCGTCGCTTCACCACGGGTGATAACCTTAATCTTAGACGTCAGGCTCTTAAATGTGGTGAACAGCACAGCAGCCAGCAGGCCAATCCACGCGATGCTCAGAACCGGATGGCGGCTAACGAATTGCATAATTTCTTGCATGGAGGGTAACTACTCCCGACTAAGTGATAAAAAAACCAGGACAGGAGTATACCTGTGCGTTCTGGCAAATACAGCCAGCGACCCTAACCTAATCCATTTTCTGCGGCATGCCACCTAAAAAAATGCCTCAAAATGGTCCGGTCAGCGCCTTGCCCCTGCGCTTTCTTTGATCTTCTGCGGCTATTTGATCGATTCAGCTGTAGTAAAATTACGCAAATTTTGACTCTTGAGCATGAGGTTGTTGCAATGTCGGTTTCTAAAAAACCTATGGTACTGGTGATTCTGGATGGCTATGGCTACCGTGAAGACAGCCAGGATAACGCTATTTTCAGCGCAAAAACCCCGGTGATGGATGCGCTGTGGGCGAAACGTCCCCATACCCTGATCGACGCATCCGGTCTGGAAGTCGGTCTGCCTGACCGCCAGATGGGCAACTCCGAAGTCGGTCACGTTAACCTGGGCGCGGGCCGTATCGTCTATCAGGACCTGACCCGTCTGGATGTCGAAATCAAAGAACGCACCTTCTTCGCGAACCCGGTTCTTTGCGGCGCGGTAGATAAAGCCGTTGCGGCAGGTAAAGCCGTTCACATCATGGGCTTGCTCTCCGCGGGCGGTGTACACAGCCACGAAGATCACATCATGGCGATGGTTGAACTGGCCGCCGAGCGCGGTGCAGAAAAAATCTATCTGCACGCCTTCCTGGATGGTCGCGATACGCCACCACGCAGCGCAAAAGGCTCTCTGCAAGCCTTCGAAGAGAAATTTGCCGCACTGGGCAAAGGCCGCGTCGCCTCCATCATTGGTCGTTACTACGCCATGGACCGCGACAACCGCTGGGATCGCGTTGAACAGGCCTATGACCTGATGACCCTGGCAAAAGGTGAGTTCCAGTTCCCGACTGCCGTTGAAGCCCTGGAAGCCGCATACGCACGTGATGAAAACGATGAATTCGTGAAAGCGACCGTGATTCGTGCTGAAGGCCAGCCCGATGCCGCCATGGAAGATGGCGATGCGCTGATCTTCATGAACTTCCGCGCTGACCGCGCGCGTGAAATCACCCGTGCTTTCGTCAACAGCGACTTCGACGGTTTTGCCCGTAAGAAAGTGGTAAACCTCGACTTCATCCAGCTGACCGAATACGCGGCAGACATCAAAGCCCCATGCGCGTATCCACCAGCCTCGCTGGCTAATACCTTCGGCGAGTGGATGGCGAAGAATGACAAAACGCAGCTGCGTATTTCCGAAACCGAAAAATATGCGCACGTGACCTTCTTCTTTAACGGCGGCGTGGAAGAGCCGTTCAAAGGTGAAGAGCGCATTCTGATCAACTCACCGAAAGTCGCGACTTACGATCTGCAGCCAGAGATGAGCTCTGCTGAGCTGACTGAAAAACTGGTCGCGGCCATCAAGAGCGGCAAGTACGACACCATCATCTGTAACTACCCGAATGGCGACATGGTCGGTCATACCGGCGTGATGGAAGCCGCCGTGAAAGCGGTTGAAGCACTGGATCACTGCGTTGAGCAGGTTGCAAAAGCGGTTGAGTCCGTAGGCGGTCAGTTGCTGATCACCGCTGACCACGGTAACGCGGAACAGATGCGCGACCCGGCAACGGGCCAGGCGCATACCGCTCACACCAACCTGCCTGTTCCGCTGATTTATGTCGGTGATAAATCACTGAAAGCAGTGGAAGGCGGCAAGCTTTCTGACATCGCGCCAACCATGTTGTCGCTGATGGGTATGCCGATCCCTGAAGAGATGACTGGTAAGCCGCTGTTCATCGTGGAATAATCCCTCCCCATGAGGGGAAAGGCGATTTTTTCAATCACATGGGTCGTGAAGCCGCTTAGGTTATCAGTCAGACCCCTGCTTTGCGCCAGCGCACTCAGCGCTGGCGTATTGCTGTGCGCCGCATCCGCCCACGCGGACGATCGCGACCAGTTGAAATCCATTCAGGCGGATATCGCCGCTAAAGAGCGTGCGGTACGCCAGCAACAACAGCAACGCTCCGCCCTGCTCGCCCAGCTTAAGCAGCAGGAAGAAGCTATTTCGGCCGCAGCCCGTAAGCTCCGTGAAACGCAAGATACCCTCGCTCAGTTGAATAAACAGATCGACGAGATGAACGCGTCGATTGCCAAACTGGAGCGCCAGCGTGATGCACAGGAGCGCAATCTTGCCGCACAGCTTGATGCCGCTTTCCGACAGGGTGAACACACCGGTCTTCAGTTGATCCTCAGCGGTGAAGAGAGCCAGCGCGGTCAGCGTCTGCAGGCCTACTTCGGTTATCTGAACCAGGCGCGTCAGGAGACCATTGCGCAGTTGAAACAGACGCGTGAAGAGGTCTCCACCCAAAAAGCTGAGCTGGAAGAGAAGCAGAGTCAGCAGCAGACGTTGCTCTACGAACAAAAAGCGCAGCAGGCGAAACTTGAGCAGGCTCGTAACGAGCGCAAGAAAACCCTTTCCGGTCTTGAGTCCTCCATTCAGCAAGGTCAGAGCCAGCTGAGTGAAATGCGTGCCAACGAATCAAAACTGCGTAACAGTATCGCCCGTGCCGAAGCCGCGGCGAAAGCGCGTGCCGAAAAAGAGGCCCGCGAGGCGCAGGCTGTCCGCGACAAGCAGCAGGAAGCCTCCCGCAAAGGTACCACCTACAAGCCAAGCGAAAGCGAACGTTCCCTGATGTCGCGTACCGGCGGTCTGGGTTCCCCACGCGGTCAGGCCTACTGGCCCGTTCGCGGTACACTTCTGCATCGTTATGGCGAACAGCTGCAGGGTGAGCTACGTTGGAAAGGGATCGTTATCGGTGCGTCTGAAGGTAGTGAAGTGAAAGCCATTGCCGATGGACGAGTGATTCTGGCCGACTGGCTGCAGGGTTACGGTCTTGTGGTAGTGGTTGAGCACGGTAAAGGCGACATGAGTCTTTACGGCTACAATCAGAGCGCACTGGTCAGCGTTGGCACACAGGTGCGCGCAGGCCAACCCATCGCCCTTGTGGGCAGCAGTGGCGGTCAGGGCCGCCCGTCACTCTATTTCGAAATTCGTCGTCAGGGTCAGGCGGTCAATCCACAGCCGTGGTTGGGAAGATAAGTTTTGCTTCAATTTCGTCGAATGGTTCTCTCCGTCGTCAGCGCGCTGGCGCTGGCTGCACCGGTATACGCAGGTAAACTCGCGATTGTGATTGATGACTTCGGTTATCGTCCGCACTATGAAAATCAGGTGCTGGCGATGCCGCCAGCCATCTCTGTCGCCGTCCTTCCGAATGCGCCTCACGCCCGTGAGATGGCGACCAAAGCCCACAACAGCGGACATCAGGTCCTCATCCATCTGCCGATGGCACCGCTCAGTAAACAGCCGCTGGAAAAAGATACGCTTCGTCCGGATATGAGCAGCGATGAGATCGAGCGCATCATCCGTGACGCTTACAACAACGTGCCGTATGCCGTTGGCCTGAACAACCATATGGGTAGCGCGATGACCTCCAGCCTGTACGGCATGCTAAAAGTGATGCGGGCGCTGGAACGCTACAACCTCTACTTCCTCGACAGCATGACCATCGGCAATAGCCAGGCGATGCGTGCCGCTCAGGGAACGGGAGTGAAGGTGATCAAGCGCAAGGTGTTCCTGGATGATACTCAGAACGAGGCCGACATTCGCGTGCAGTTCAATCGCGCCGTGCAGCTCGCCCGACGTAATGGTTCAGCCATTGCCATCGGCCACCCGCATCCTTCTACGGTGCGCGTTTTACAACAGATGTTGCCGACCTTGCCTCCAGATATCACACTGGTACGTCCGAGCGATCTGCTCAATGAGCCGCAGGTCGATACGTCTCGCCCGGGTAGCGCACAACCACCCGCAACGCAGCCGCGTAACCCGTTCCGTGGCGTGAAGAATTGCAAGCTGAAACAACCGCCTGAACCGGTGCATGCAACCCGCTTCTTCGCGGTCATCAGCGAAAGCGTGAGCCAGAGTACGCTGGTGCAATACTTCCAGCACCAGTGGCAGGGATGGGGTAAGAAAGTATCAGTGAGCCATTCTCAGTGACAGGCGATTAAGGTAGAAAAATGCCGCAGCGACACAAAATTCTGCTCCTCGATACCGGTAAAGAATGGGGAGGAGGCACCAACAGTATGCTCGAACTTCTGAAGCGTATTAACCGCGAAAAGTTCGATATTACCTGTTGTTTTTACAGTGACTACAGCCGGGCCGAAGGGCAAACCATCGGCCAGGTGCTGAACAGTATTGGCATTCCCTTAATTGTCATCCCTCAACATAAGCAGCCCGCATGGGCGAAGATTGCCAAAGAATTGGGACGTAGCCTGCTGTTTTTCTCCCGCAGCGCCCGGAAGGCATTTACACGTCATGTTGATACGCTCTGGCGTATTCGACCCAACGTTAGCAAAATCGAGACGATTTTCAGGGATGGCGGTTTCGATACGCTTTATATGAACAACCAGCCGGGCTCTAACGAAGAGGGTTATCTGGCAGGTGCAAACGTGCATGCGCGGATAATCCAGCACTGTCGAATTGAACCTGTTTTGACCCCGCCGCTGGTGAAGCTGGTGAATACCCATGCCACAAAAATCATCGCCGTCTCACATGGCGTAGAACGCGTGTTAGTTCAGCATGGGGTCCGACCCGAGCTGTGTACGACGGTCAACAATGCCATCGACATCCATCAGCCTTTACCCGACCGACGCGCGATGCGTAATCGCCTGAACATTGATGACGACACGTTCGTGTTCGGCAGCATTGGCTCATTAATCCCTCGCAAAGCCAACCACCACACGCTGGAAGCGCTGGCACAGTTCAACCAGAAACATCCCGAGGCGAGGTGGAAGATGGTGCTGGTCGGTGAGGGGGCTGAACGCGGTGCGTTGGCGGCACAAGCTGATGCGCTGGGTATTGCTGAGCATGTGATTTTCACCGGTTTCCAGAACACGCCTTTTGACTACCTCGCGACCTTTGACGCGTTTATTCTGGCCTCGCAGAGCGAAGGCTTGCCCCGCGTCGTGCTGGAAGCGATGCTGCTGAATATCCCCGTCATTGGCTCAAAGGTGACCGGCACGGCAGAATTGATCGATCATGCATCGACCGGGCTGCTTTTCCCGTGGAGCGATGTGTCGCAACTTGCTCAACACCTGGATAATATCTGGCAGGATCCCGATCTGCGCACCCGGCTCGCCGCCGCTGCGCATCAGAATGTCTGCAACGTGTATGCCATTGAAAGCTATGTTAACGGTGTCGAGGCCGTTCTTGGCGCGCAATAACCAAACGAGAAGAACATGTTTAAATTCCTGAATGCTCGCTACCGCCACATCACCGGGCGACATAACATTCCCTACGCTTCCCTTCCGGTCACGCGCGATCTCGTGGCGGTTGACTCTATCGTGATCCCTTGCACCGGTGCGGATTTCGTCGAAGAGGCGTTATTGTCCGCGACCTTTGCAGAGCGATATGCCACCGACGTCAGCGAGATTGTGATTGTCAGCGATCAACCAGAATCCGCGTTTGGCAATCTGCCGCCGAAAACCCGCATAGTGACCCTCGACCTGCCAAAACGTGAAGAAGGTTATCGCTACAAGCAGATCTACCTTAGCCGCCTGGTGAAGCTTAACGCCCCGCTGCAGGCGCGCGGTGAAGGCGTATTGATGATCGATTCCGATCTCAACCTCCTGAAGATGCCAGAAATCAACATGGCCGAGATGCACATCTACTCCAGCTTCCGCCAGGGAAAAATGATTGCCAAGCTGGACGGCGCACCAGCGGAGAAAGTCCCGGCGTATTACAAAGAGACGGTGCGCCCGTATCTGGTTGATCATGTTAACGGTGCGTTTCTTGCGGCCACTAAAAAGACCTGGCGCCGTATCTGCCCGCTGTGGCTCACGCTGTTCCAGGATACCTGGGAACTGATGGAAGACACGCAACCGCCGACGGATCAGCTGCCGCTCGCCGCGCTACTGGACATGCTGGATTTAAAAACGGTTAACCTGGGCGACTGGATGAACTGGCCGGTGTCCAAGAAGATTGGCGGACAGGAAGCCGTTGTGCCGAAAGAGGTGATTGGTGCGCACGGTGGTTTTCCGCTCTTAGAATGGCAAAAGTATCTTGAATCACCTGAAAACAAACTGTTGTTTAAAGGTCAGGACTATACCCGCAAGGTGCGTTACCTGACGGACGAAGAGAAAAAAAATCAGTAAAAAAAGGGGCCGCTGGCCCCTTTTTGATTACTTATCCCAGCTCAGGATCACTTTCCCAGACTGACCTGAACGCATCGCGTCAAAGCCTTTCTGGAACTCATCAACTGAGAAGCGGTGAGTAATAATCGGGGACAGATCCAGACCTGACTGAATTAATGCCGCCATCTTGTACCAGGTTTCGAACATTTCACGGCCATAAATGCCTTTGATGAACAGCCCCTTGAAGATGACCTTGTTCCAGTCGATAGACATATCTGACGGCGGAATACCCAGCATCGCGATACGGCCACCGTGATTCATGGTGTCGAGCATGGTGCGGAACGCCGGTGGCGCACCGGACATCTCCAGACCTACGTCAAAGCCTTCGGTCATGCCCAGCTCTTCCATCACGTCGGTCAGACTCTCTTTGGAAACATCCACCGCGCGGGTGACGCCCATTTTACGCGCCAGCGACAGACGGTATTCGTTCACGTCGGTGATCACCACGTTACGCGCGCCCACATGCTTCGCCACGGCTGCCGCCATAATGCCAATGGGGCCCGCGCCAGACACCAGCACATCCTCACCCACCAGGTCGAAGGAGAGTGCCGTGTGTACCGCGTTACCGAACGGGTCAAAGATGGAGGCCAGATCGTCAGAGATATTGTCCGGGATTTTGAACGCGTTAAACGCCGGGATCACCAGGTATTCCGCGAAGCATCCCGGACGGTTTACGCCCACGCCAATGGTATTACGGCACAGGTGCGTACGCCCGCCGCGGCAGTTGCGGCAGTGGCCGCAGGTGATATGGCCTTCACCGGAGACGCGGTCGCCAATCTGGAAACCTTTGACTTCCTGACCAATGCCAACCACTTCACCCACATATTCGTGACCGACAACCATCGGGACCGGAATGGTTTTCTGTGACCACTGATCCCAGTTGTAGATGTGAACGTCAGTACCGCAGATGGCGGTTTTACGAATTTTGATCAGCAGATCGTTATGACCGACTTCCGGCTCCGGCACGTCGGTCATCCAAATCCCTTCTTCCGCTTTCAGTTTGGATAACGCTTTCATCACACGTCCTCAGGCAATTACGCCCAGCTGTTTGCCGATGCGGGTAAAGGCTTCCACCGCACGTTCAATTTGTTCAGGCGAATGCGCCGCAGACATCTGGGTGCGGATACGCGCCTGGCCTTTTGGTACCACCGGGAAGAAGAACCCGGTGACATAAATCCCTTCTTTCTGCAGTTCACGAGCAAATTGCTGCGCCACGACCGCATCACCCAGCATCACCGGGATGATGGCGTGATCGGCACCGGCCAGGGTGAAACCTGCGGCGCTCATTTTTTCACGGAACAGACGGGCGTTCGACCACAGGCGATCGCGCAGCCCCGCGCCGGACTCCACCATCTCCAGTACCTTGATGGAGGCGGCAACAATGGCCGGCGCCAGGGAGTTGGAGAACAGATACGGGCGGGAGCGCTGACGCAGCCATTCAACCACCTCTTTACGCGCAGCGGTATAACCACCGGACGCGCCGCCGAGCGCTTTGCCCAGCGTACCGGTGATGATATCCACGCGGCCCATCACATCACAGTATTCGTGGGAACCGCGGCCATTTTCGCCGACAAAACCGACCGCGTGAGAGTCATCGACCATGACCAGCGCGTCGTATTTATCCGCCAGGTCACAGACACCTTTCAAGTTAGCGATCACACCGTCCATGGAGAACACGCCGTCGGTGGCGATCAGCACGTGGCGAGCACCCGCTTCACGGGCCTCTTTCAGGCGCGCTTCCAGTTCAACCATGTCGTTGTTGGCGTAGCGGAAACGCTTCGCTTTACACAGGCGTACGCCGTCGATGATGGAGGCGTGGTTCAGGGCGTCGGAGATAATCGCATCTTCTGCGCCAAGCAGGGTCTCAAACAGACCGCCGTTGGCGTCGAAGCAGGAGGAGTAGAGAATCGCGTCTTCCATTCCAAGGAAGCTCGCCAGCTTTTGCTCAAGCTGCTTGTGGCTATCCTGGGTACCGCAAATAAAGCGTACGGAGGCCATACCGAAACCGTGGGTATCCATGCCGTTTTTCGCTGCGGCAATCAGCTCAGGGTGATTCGCAAGACCTAAGTAGTTGTTCGCACAAAAGTTGATCACGTGGCTGCCGTCGGCAACGGTGATGTCCGCCTGCTGAGCAGACGTGATAATACGCTCTTCCTTGAACAACCCTTCCGCACGTGCGGTGTCGAGGTCGCTGTTTAACTGTTTGTAAAAATCACCACGCATTGCAATTCTCCAGACTCGGCAAATTTCGGGACATATTACCCAAACCTATAGTTCATGACGAGATGACGCAGTATCTCTTGTCGTTTTTGCAGCATAAATCACGTGTACCCCTACCGCATATCGGTGAATGGCTGAAGACAGGGCATTGTGATGATATGATAGAAACATTAGCGTTCGGGATTGTCCCCGGACTCCACACTTCAAAGGTTACCGTTATGATCATCGTTACCGGCGGCGCAGGCTTTATCGGCAGCAATATTGTTAAGGCTCTCAATGACAAAGGCATCACCGACATCCTGGTGGTGGACAACCTGAAAGATGGCACCAAGTTCGTTAACCTGGTGGATCTGAACATCGCTGACTACATGGATAAAGAAGACTTCCTTATCCAGATTATGGCAGGTGAAGAGTTTGGCGAGATTGAAGCCATTTTCCACGAAGGTGCGTGCTCATCCACCACCGAGTGGGACGGCAAGTACATGATGGACAACAACTATCAGTACTCCAAAGAGATCCTCCACTACTGCCTGGAGCGTGAAATTCCGTTCCTGTACGCCTCTTCTGCTGCCACCTACGGCGGGCGTACCTCAGACTTCATCGAATCCCGCGAATACGAGCAACCGCTGAACGTCTACGGTTACTCCAAATTCCTGTTCGACGAATACGTGCGTCAGATTCTGCCAGAAGCGAACTCCCAGATTGTCGGCTTCCGTTACTTCAACGTCTACGGGCCGCGCGAAGGGCACAAAGGCAGCATGGCGAGCGTGGCATTCCACCTGAATACCCAGCTGAATAATGGCGAAAGCCCGAAACTGTTCGAAGGCAGCGACGGCTTTAAGCGCGACTTCGTCTACGTGGGCGATGTGGCTGCAGTCAACCTGTGGTTCTGGGAAAACGGTGTGTCCGGCATCTTCAACCTGGGGACTGGCCGCGCGGAATCCTTCCAGGCAGTGGCAGACGCGACGCTGGCGTACCACAAAAAAGGCAGCATTGAGTACATTCCGTTCCCGGATAAGCTGAAAGGCCGCTACCAGGCGTTCACCCAGGCAGACCTGACTAACCTGCGTAAAGCTGGCTACGACAAGCCGTTCAAGACCGTTGCCGAAGGCGTAACGGAATATATGGCCTGGCTGAACCGCGACGCGTAAGTATGAGAATTCTGGTGATCGGCCCGTCATGGGTGGGCGACATGATGATGTCGCAAAGTCTCTATCGCACGCTCAAGGCGCGCTATCCCCAGGCGATAATCGACGTGATGGCACCCGCGTGGTGCCGTCCGCTGTTATCGCGTATGCCGGAAGTGAACGAGGCGATCCCGATGCCGCTCGGCCACGGTGCGCTGGAAATCGGCGAACGCCGCAAGCTCGGCCATAGCCTGCGCGAGAAGCGCTACGATCGCGCGTATGTCCTGCCGAACTCTTTCAAATCTGCCTTAGTGCCCTTCTTTGCGGGTATTCCGCACCGTACCGGCTGGCGCGGTGAAATGCGCTACGGCCTGCTGAACGACGCGCGGGTGCTGGACAAAGAGGCCTGGCCGCTAATGGTGGAGCGCTACGTGGCGCTGGCCTACGACAAAGGCGTGATGCGCAGTGCGAAAGATCTGCCGCAGCCGCTGCTCTGGCCGCAGCTTCAGGTTAATGACGGCGAGAAATCCCAGACCTGCAACGCGTTTGGTCTTTCGTCTGAACGCCCGATGATTGGCTTCTGCCCTGGTGCGGAGTTCGGTCCGGCAAAACGCTGGCCGCACTATCACTATGCGGAGCTGGCAAAACAGCTGATCGACGAAGGCTATCAGATTGTGCTGTTTGGCTCGGCAAAAGACCACGAAGCAGGCAATGAAATTCTCGCCACGCTCAGCACAGAGCAGCAGGCCTGGTGCCGAAACCTGGCCGGGGAAACGCAGCTCGAACAAGCTGTTATTCTGATCGCCGCCTGTAAAGCCGTGGTGACCAATGATTCCGGCCTGATGCACGTCGCTGCCGCGCTGGACCGCCCGCTGGTCGCGCTGTATGGTCCAAGCAGCCCGGACTTCACGCCGCCGCTGTCGCACAAAGCGCGCGTCATTCGCCTGATTACCGGCTACCACAAGGTGCGCAAAGGCGATGCCGCAGAAGGCTATCACCAGAGCCTGATCGACATCACGCCGCAGCGTGTTCTCGAAGAACTCAACGAACTGCTGTTGAGCGAAGAAGGGTAACGGATGCGGGTATTGATCGTTAAAACCTCCTCTATGGGTGATGTTCTGCATACGCTGCCTGCGCTGACGGACGCGATGCAGGCCATTCCGGGCATCCGTTTTGACTGGGTGGTGGAAGAAGGCTTCGCGCAGATCCCTACCTGGCATGAAGCAGTAGACCGCGTGATCCCGGTGGCCATTCGCCGCTGGCGCAAAGCATGGTTCTCCACACCGATTAAAGCCGAGCGCACCGCCTTCCGCGAAGCGGTTCAGGCGCAGCGTTACGACGCGATCATCGACGCGCAGGGGCTGGTGAAAAGCGCCGCGCTGGTGACGCGTCTGGCACACGGCGTAAAGCATGGCATGGACTGGCACTCCGCCCGCGAGCCGCTGGCGAGCCTGTTCTATAACCGTCGCCACCGTATTGCAAAACAACAGCACGCGGTGGAGCGTACCCGTGAACTGTTTGCCAAGAGTCTTGGCTATGTAAAACCGGAATCCCAGGGCGACTACGCCATTGCGCAGCACTTTTTGCGCAATACAGACCCCTGTACTCAGCCTTATCTTGTCTTCCTCCATGCCACAACGCGCGACGATAAACACTGGCCGGAAACGCACTGGCGAAGACTGATTGAACTAATGCAACCTACCGGGATCCATATTAAACTGCCCTGGGGCGCTGAACATGAGCGACAGCGTGCAGAACGTCTGGCCTCCGGTTTTTCGCACGTTGAGGTATTGCCCAGACTCACGCTGGCGCAGGTGGCCGCAGAGCTGGCGGGGGCGAATGCCGTCGTTTCCGTGGATACAGGATTAAGCCATTTAACCGCAGCGCTGGATCGCCCGAATATTACGATATTCGGCCCGACCGATCCGGGTCTGATTGGGGGCTACGGCAAAAACCAGCACCAGATGGTCAGCCCAACGCAACACACGAAGGATATTAGCGCAGATGCTATTTTTTCATTTTTACAGGGCAGCCATCGGCTTTCTGACAGGGATATTTAACCCATGAGTTATGTATTTCTGCTGATTTTACTCTTTCCGGTGAAACTCATCCGAAAGCTGTTTCGCAAAGACACAGGTAAAAACCTGGTTATTCAGACAGCAAAAATCGGCGATTTTGTTAATGCAACGCCCCTTCTGGCATACCTGCAAAAAAGCGACGTACTTATTAGTCGCAGCGTAGGTGCACTGGCGAAGCATGATGAGACGATCGACGAGATTTTTTTCATCGAACAGCATAAGCGTAACCTGTGGCGAAAGCTCTGCTTTGCCTGCCGGATCATGAACCGCTATGACAATGTGTATCTTCTGCAGCCTAACAGCGTAAATCTTTTTTTTGCCTCCGTTTGTAACGCCAAAAACAAACAGTTCTTAAGCACATACACACGCAGGTGGTATCACGGAATTTTCTATGCAACGGCAGACGGCACCGTTGAACACGGCAAAAAGACATTGTCGGTGACTAACTATCTCAAACTTGCCGACCGCACGCTGACCTGGAAAGACTCACCAAAGCACGCCACCAGACCACTTTTTAAACCCGCGACATATCCGGCAATCCTTGATAAACCCGGCGTGATCCGCATTGGCATCAGTATTGCCGCAGGAAATAAAGCGAAAACCGTCCCGCCGGGCATCTGGAAGCGGATTGCCGATCATCTCGCCGACCTGCCCTGCGAGTTTTATGTGTTTGGCGCCCCGAACGAACAATCGTGGATGGATGATATCACCCGCGCGTATGGCGAATTGCCCAACTTCATCAATCTGATTGGCAAAATTTCGCTTGAAGAACTCCCGTGGGCCATTTCAAAAATGGATTGTTATATCGCGTCCGACTCAGGAAATGTCTACGTTGCCGACGCGGTGGACGTGCCGGTAATCTTACTGTTTGGACCCTGTTGCCACTATGAACAGCGTCCGCTTGGCAACGTACTGTTGGTTGGGAATGATGACAATATTTGCTCGTATGTTTTTGAGACTCGCTATTACTTCTCACAAAGCCGGGAAGAACTCTTCTCTGTAACAGATGAATCGCTGGACAACATTAGACATTTCATTTGCGCGTTACCAACGGCTAACGCGGCCGCATATACCGTTGATGCCCAGGGAAACTAATTGTTATGGCTTTTCTAAGCATCATTATTGCCGCACATAACGCCCAGGACACGCTTGACGCAACGCTACAAAGCCTGCAAAACGCGATTGATAATGCGGGCGATGATGTAGAAATCATTATCTTTAATGACAGTTCCAATGATTCCACACAGGATATTATTGAGACGTGGTTGCCAAAGCTTCCGAATGCGCAATCCCGATACGTTGAGTACCGTAACGTCGGTCATGTTCGAAACAGCGCACTCTCTCTGGCGTCAGGTGAGTACATTACCATGCTGGATAGCGATGACCGATTGAAACCGGGCAGCATCCGGGACGCCGTGGCATTTCTGCAAGCACAGCGGCCTGATATGCTCCTGACGCGCCTGCTGGAAATACGCGATACGCATAAAATCACCGCTGACTGGCAGGGGTTCTCTCCCGTTGCTTTATCACAACACCAGGCAATAACGCGTTTCCTTCAGCATAAAGACTTTCAGGCGCACCTCATCGGGCAATTCGTTCATCGCAGGCTGTACGAAAACAACCCGATCCCTTCAATGGTCTGTTATGAAGATTTCGCCGTGTTTCCCGGCATGCTGATGCAATCGAGTAAAATAGTCTTCCAGCGGAAGGGGCACTATTATTACATCAAACGTAACGATAGTTTATCGAGCCGTCTTGACGCCAGTAAAATCGCTACGCTTGTTGAATGCACATTACAGATGGAAAAGATATTCCCGCAATCATTCAGGCATCTCATTAATTGCCACTGGTTTGATATTTACAGTAACCATCGACAATATCTGACCGACGCGCAACTCAAACTGGTTATGCAACGAGTAAAAGCACTTTATTCGTTCTCTTTTTTCTTCTCCAGCGATGTTCGTTTCAGCTACAAAAAAAGGGTTATTGAGGCATTATGGAAAAAGTAAAACTGCGGCTCTATCAACTGACGCTTATTTTGAGCCTCATTTCGCTTGCGCTGGCGTTACTGAGCTCGGGGAAACAGCGTGAATTCTTCTATATTGCGGTTTATGCCAGCATTATCGGCCTGGCGTGCGAATATAAAAAAATCACCCTTCGTCCCTTTTCGATTGCGCTACCCATTTTGCTGATTGGGTTGCTCAATCTTATCTGGTATATGGCCTATGAATATCATAACGAAGGCTTGAACGCTTATAGCGATTACCTTGGCGCCAGCAAGAAATTGATTTTGGCGAGTATTCTCGTTTTCTATCTTGACCGGTTCAAATCTTATATTGATAAAACAGCCTTCCTGAAATATTTCTTGTATGCCTCTGGTGCAGGATTTGTCCTTGCTACTGGTTATGGCTTATGGCAAGCGTCACAGGGTATGGAACGTGTTGAGATGGCCATCAATCGTCCAACCGTGTCGGCCTATGTTTACTCCGTACTGTCACTGGCGTTTGTATACAGCCTTTATCTTCAGAAAAACAGAAAGCTGTATGTGGCCGCAGGGCTCACCATCTTGATCTCTTATTTCGTCATCCTTTTGACGGCTACGCGCGCCGCAATGGGATTATATTTGCTTCTGGCGATTGTACTCACACTCTACCACTTCAGAAGAATCCATCTGAAATCAACGCTGATTTTCTTATGTATTGTGGCAGGTATAGTGGTTGTGAGTTACAAGCCGTTAATTCTGCCTAAGATACAACAAACACAATCTGAAATAGAACGTTATCAAAAAGGATATGACGCCACCTCACTCGGTGCACGTTTTTCTATGTGGATTATTGGTGCTCAAAACGGACTTGCCCACCCCATGGGGCAGTCAGTCGAAGACCGCGAAGTCTGGTCACAGCAATATGTGAAAAATGGACATCCACATCTCGCGGCAGCGCTTGAATTTACCCGGATTCATCTGCACAACGAGTTCATTGAAAAATACTCTCTTCAGGGGATCCCTGGGCTGGTAATATTATTCTTTTTCTATATCTCGATGATCGTGTACGCACTTAAAAATAAAAATGGTCTGCTGCTGACGACCATGCTTCTTTTATTGCTCTATGGTCTGACGGACGTCATTTTGTTGAGCTCAGAGGCGCTCATCTTCTTTGTCACCGTGTTTGCGCTGAGTACACTCTTTTCACAAACCAGACAACGCCAGTAAGTGATAATGCCCGCCATGCGGGCATTATTTTTTCTTGTGTTGATAAAACTCCGCCAGCGTCATCCCCACCGTCTTGTCGGATAACCAGCTAAACAGCGCTTCCAGATCCTGGTATAACCCCTCGATCGCCGCCTCGTCCTTAAACGTAGGACTGCCCCCGGGCATAAATTCCGACGAATGGAGCATAAACTCGACGTAATCATTTCCCTGAGAAAGGCATTGCTGCGCAACCTCAATCATCTGCGACGCATTACCACCTGTCGGACGTAACCAGTTCACAGAAGGTGAGCGGTATTTACCACGAAGACGATCGTAACCCTGTTTGATCGTGTTCAGCCAGGCAGGATGTTTATACTGAATGCTCATCGGCACTTCGAGTAAAGGGCTCGTGCCCGCCCGGGAAATGTCGTTAACGTCAATAAAGTAGGCACGGTCCGGAAAATGTTGGTAATCCGTCCCACCATGGCCTTGCGGAGCCCCCTTCGCATTGCGCCAGTTCACTCGCGGCGTCACCGAGCAATCAACCTGATACCCCAGCTCAATCAGTAACCTGGCATAACGGCTATCAAACGCCCAGCGCCCGGCGCGGTGGCTTAACATTTTGGTCTGGAACGTCTCTTCCAGCAGGCGGGTCATGAACAGCACTTTCTCGCGCATCACCTCGTCTGAAAATTCAATCAAATAAGGCTGCCAGCGCCAGTCATCACCCGTGAGATCGTGCTCAGGCGGGCTATTCCATGCGTGGAGGTGCATGCCCACCTCCCCCTGGCCGCGAGCGATCACGTCCCTGGCGAAGTCGATGAAAACGGGCTCGATCGCCATCTCATAGTTTGTCAGCCACACGGGCTTAAAGCCGAAACGTTCACACAGCGTCTGGAACCGGGCCAGATAGCGCGCGTTTTCCGTTTTAATGACGCGGTGGTTCTGCCAGAGATTATCGCCCTCAGTATCAATCGTGATGATAAACGCGGGTTTTTTCATAATGAGTCCGCAAGACAGGGAAGTTAGCGCTATGTTACGCACTCTCCAAACCATCAGTAAACCCTTGCTGGGAAATTCCTGAGATTATGGAGAAAGAGTGCAAGTCGCTATCAGGTCTATTAGAATTGCCAACAGTACAACGCCGATAAGATGATGATGAATAACTTACCTGACACGCCTGATTTGCGCATTTTACTGATCAAACTCCGCCATCATGGCGATATGTTATTGACCACCCCCGTCATTGATTCATTACGTCAACACTGGCCACACGCGCAAATTGATGTGCTGTTGTATGAAGAAACGCGCGACATGCTCGCCGCGCATCCGGCAATTGGCACCATTTATGGAATCGATCGTAAATGGAAGCACCTGGGCACACTCAAGCATCTACAGAAAGAGTGGCAGTTGCTGTGTGCGTTAAGGAAACAACATTATCATCTGGTGATTAACCTTGCCGATCAGTGGCGTAGCGCTATTGTCACCCGCTTCACCGGCGCGCCGGTTCGTCTCGGATTTGCCTTTAACAAACGCAACAATGCATTCTGGCGTTTTTGTCACAGCGATTTAGTCTCCGTTGCAAATCACCAGTCTCTGCACACCGTCGAGCAAAACCTCTCCATTCTGTCTCCATTACAGGTCGCGGCGCAGCCCGCCGTCACCATGGCCTACAGCGCAGATGACTGGCACTTCGCCCGCCAACAGCTGGAGAAAAAGGGTGTGAGTGATAACTATATCGTGATTCAGCCAACATCCCGCTGGTTCTTCAAATGCTGGGATGAAGACAAAATGGCGCAAACGATTACAGCGCTGCAGCAAGATGGGCATACCGTCGTACTCACGGCCGGGCCGGATAAAAAAGAGATGGCGATGATCGATCGCATTCTCGCCGCGTCCCCGAAGACCGGCGTCGTCTCGCTGGCCGGTCAATTAACGCTGCGCCAGCTTGCAGCGCTGATCGATCATGCCTGCCTGTTCATTGGGGTTGATTCGGTTCCGATGCATATGGCCGCCGCGCTGCAGACGCCCTGCGTGGCACTCTTTGGCCCTTCCAAACTGACGTTTTGGTCTCCGTGGCAGGTCAACGGCGACGTTATCTGGGCTGGCGACTTCGGCCCGCTCCCCGATCCGGACGCCATTGATACCAACACTAAAGAGCGCTATCTCGACGCCATTCCCGTAAATGCTGTCGTCTCTGCTGCAAAGAGATATCTGTCATGAAACACCATCGTCTGGCTATTGTGCGCCAAAAATATCGTCCTGATGGCGGAGCGGAACGGTTCGTCTCCCGCGCGCTCACCGCGTTAAGCAACCAAAATCTTGAGCTGAATGTCATCACCCGTGAATGGCAGGGAGAAAAGCAGGACGACTGGCATATCCACATTTGCGATCCGCGAAAGTGGGGCCGCATCAGCCGCGAGCGTGGTTTTGCTCATGCCGCACGTGAACTGTGGCAACAACAACAGTTTGATATTGTGCAAAGCCACGAGCGAATCCCGGGCTGTGACATCTACCGCGCAGGCGATGGCGTCCACCGCCGCTGGCTACTGCAGCGTGCACGCATTCTACCCGCCTGGCGTGCAAAGATGCTGATGGTCGATCGCTATCACCGCTATGTGATGCATGCCGAACGAGAGATGTACCAGGCACCGGAACTCAAAGCGGTTATCTGTAATGCGGAGATGATCAAACGCGAAATTGTCGAAGATTTTGATATTGACGCAAAAAAAATACATGTAATTTATAATTCTATTGATTCCAGCCGCTTCGTTCCGGCTCAGGAGGCACAACGTGCCGCGTTGCGTCAGCAATTTGGTTTGCCAGCCGATGCCGTGGTGTTCTGTTTTGTCGGCTCCGGGTTCGAACGAAAAGGCCTGGCCAGCGCCATACGGGCTATCGCTGGAACAGCGGCATGGCTGATTGTGGTTGGACAGGATAAAGCAGAAAGTCGTTATCGCGATCTTGCCCGTTCACTCGGCTGCGAAGGGCAAATCCGTTTCCTGGGGATGCAAAAAGAAACGCTTCCTTTTTATCAGCTATCCGATGGTTTACTGTTGCCAACGCTGTATGATCCCTTTCCTAACGTCATTCTTGAAGCGATGGCCTGCGGTTTACCCGTCATTACTTCAGAGAGTTGCGGAGGCGCTGAATTTATTCAGCAAGGCCAGAACGGATTTTATTGCGATGCCCTTGATATCAAGACATTGAAGGAAGCGATATCCGCTATTCCTTCTCTGGAAAAAAATAACAATATGGGACGCGCGGCACGGGAACGTGTGAAAGACGCCACCCCCGAAAAACTGTCAAGTCAGCTTATTTCGCTTTATCAAAAATTACTGGATTAAAAATGCGCATCCTAATGATTATTGATGGTTTACCCGGTGGGGGAGCTGAAAAAACGGTTCTTACACTTTCCAGTGGATTGATAGAAATGGGACATCAGGTCTCTCTCTTCTCCCTGCGGAAAGTGTGCGATTACGCCATCCCGGAAGGCATTGATTATCAGGTTGTTCAGGATACCTGCAAAAAACCGTGGCGAAAGCTGACGGAGATCCCACGCCGCGCCCATCTGCTGGATCGGGCTATTGAGCGGGCTGAACGCAGCGGAAAATTTGACGTTGTGTTCTCTCATTTGCACAAAACCGACCGCATTGTTGCACACTGCCGTGCGCTGGAACGCGATAAAGTCTGGTTTTGCGTGCATGGCATGTTCTCGTTCTCCTATTTGCGCCATCGCCGCGGGCTTTCTCGCTGGTTTAAGCATCTTAAAATTCGTCATACCTACGAAAATCGTAATGTTGTCGCTGTTTCAGGCGCCGTGTTGAAAGATCTTTCAGAAACGCTGGCGCTCACTCTTCGACGCAAAGCGGTAATCCATAACCCGTTTGATATCCCTGAAATTCAGCGTCTGGCTGATGCCCCCTTTGAAATGCAAGGGAAGGATTACATCATTCATGTTGGCCGCTTCCATGAGCACAAACGTCACGATCGGCTTTTACGTGCGTTCGCACTGAGTCAACTTGACACTACACTGGTCATGATGGGCAATGGATCCGACGCCAAAATCCAAAAATTACAGCAGCTTGCCAGAGATTTGGGTATTGAAAACAAAACGGTTTTCCGCCCATTCGACGCCAACCCCTACCCCTGGATAAAAGGGGCGCGGCTCTTAGTGTTAAGTTCTGACTGCGAAGGTTTTGGTAATGTGCTGGTCGAATCCATTATCTGCCAGACCCCGCCGGTCAGTACAAATTGTCCAGGAGGCCCCGCTGAAATCCTCACGGGAGACCTGGCGCGCGGGCTGTCAGAGTTAAACGACGAATCACTGGCAAAAACGCTGGTCGATATTTATACCTCCCCGCCGGTCGTTGGCGGTGCAACCATTGCGTCGTTCGGCATCAATGCCATTTGCCGGCAATATATTGCTTTGGTAGACAATCAAAAATAATCAGGTTTCTTATGCAAAATTCAGCGCCATTATTAAGCGTGGTGGTTGCCGTATATAACGGTGAAGCTTTTCTGGATCAGTTCTTTACCTGCCTTGTGAATCAACGCATCGACAGCATGGAAGTCATTATTGTCAATGACGGCTCTACTGACCGTTCGATGCAGATCGTCGAAAGCTGGCGTGAAAAACTGCCGCAGTTGCAGGTGATTGAACAGCAAAATCAGGGCGTATCCATCGCGCGTAATACCGGCCTGGCCGTAGCAACGGGTCAGTATCTCTCTTTCCCGGATATTGATGATGTCTTCAAGCCGGGCATGTACCATCGTCTTCTGGATATGGCCGTCACGCAGGATTTGGATGTCGCGACCTGCAATGGGAACTACGTCTGGGAAAACAACAAGAAACCCTCTCGCCCTATTTTCCCTGAAGATAAACTCGCCTCGACGGATGTCATGACTGGCCCGGCGTGGTTAAAGAAGGCGCTGGATTCACGAAAGTTCCTGCACGTCACCTGGTTAAACATCTATCGCCACGACTTTATTCGTAAACACAGTTTCCATTTTGAACCCGGCCTTCGCCATCAGGATATTCCGTGGACGACCGAAGTGCTGCTTGCCGCGGAACGCGTTCAGTACACCAGCGAACGCTTTTATGACTACTACATTCACTCTGCTTCGGTATCGCATACTCCGGATAATGACGACACGCTGATTCGCTCCGCCCGTCATTACATGAAAATCCTGCAGATGCTTGACGCCATTAACCAGCGTTACCCGGATAAAGTGAAAAATATCCCGGCTTGCCACTGGCAAATCGCCAAAGAGGGGCTGGGGATCATTCATACCTTCGACAACATGAAGGATGAGGCGAAGAAGACCATGATTATCAAAGAGTTCTTTGATACCGGGATCTGGAAGCTTATCTGGAAAAGTGCTAAAAGTCCGCGTTTGCGCTGGCGTCTGGGTCGACGCTACTTCCGTTTAAAACGGTATCTGGCATAAGAGATAGCTTTAGCACGCTTAAATGCTTAGAATTTCCCGGCCGAAACTAAAAAACGGATAATCGCTTGGAATTGTTGTATACCGCCCTGCTCTACATCATTCAGCCACTGGTGTGGCTGAGACTGTTGCTTCGTAGCCGTAAAGCGCCTGCGTACCGTAAACGCTGGGCTGAGCGCTATGGCTTTTGCCGCAATAAAGTCGCCCCGGACGGTATTCTGCTGCATTCCGTTTCTGTTGGTGAAACGCTGGCGGCGATCCCGCTGGTTCGCGCCCTGCGTCACCGCTACCCATCGCTGCCCATCACCGTCACGACGATGACGCCAACCGGCTCAGAGCGCGCGTTATCCGCCTTTGGCAAAGACGTTCATCACGTCTACCTCCCTTACGATCTGCCCTGCGCCATGAATCGTTTCCTTAATACCGTTCGCCCGAAACTGGTGATCGTGATGGAAACTGAACTGTGGCCGAACATGATTTCCGCCCTGCATGCCCGTAAAATTCCGCTGGTGATTGCCAACGCGCGCCTGTCAGAGCGCTCAGCGAAAGGCTACGGCAAGCTGGGTAAATTTATGCGCCGTCTCCTGAGCAAAATCACCCTGATTGCCGCGCAAAACGAAGAAGATGCCGCACGCTTTATCGCGCTGGGCCTGAAACGCAACCAGCTTGCGGTAACGGGCAGCCTGAAATTTGATATTTCTGTTACCCCTGAACTCGCCGCCCGCGCGATCACGCTGCGTCGCCAGTGGGCCCCGCGTCGTCAGGTCTGGATTGCAACCAGTACCCATGATGGCGAAGAAGAGATCATCCTGCAGGCGCACCGCAAGCTGCTGGAAAAATTCCCTGATTTACTGCTGATCCTCGTTCCCCGCCATCCGGAGCGTTTTAAAGATGCCCGTGAAATGGTGCAGAAAGGCGGCTTCAGCTTCACCTTGCGCAGCAGCGGTGAGATCCCTTCCGGCAGCACCCAGGTGGTGATTGGCGATACGATGGGCGAGCTGATGTTGCTGTACGGCATTGCCGACCTCGCCTTTGTCGGTGGCAGCCTGGTGGAACGCGGCGGCCATAACCCGCTCGAGCCAGCTGCGCACGCCATTCCGGTGCTGATGGGTCCGCACACGTTTAACTTCAAAGATATCTGCGCCAAATTGCAGCAGGCCGATGGTTTAATTACCGTGACCGACGCGGACTCCGTCGTCAAAGAGGTGTCGACCCTTCTGACGGACGAAGATTATCGTCTGTGGTACGGTCGCCATGCCGTCGAAGTGCTGCATCAGAACCAGGGCGCACTCACCCGTCTTCTGCAGCTTCTGCAACCTTATCTGCCTCAGCGGAGCCACTAATGTCAACGCGTCTGTCGGTCGTGATGATCGCCAAAAACGCCGCCGACCTGCTTCCGGACTGCCTGGCTTCGATCGCCTGGGCTGACGAAATCGTCGTCCTTGACTCCGGCAGCACGGACAACACGGTGGACGTTGCCCGCGCAGCGGGTGCAAAGGTCTTTATCAATACGGACTGGCAAGGCTATGGCATCCAGCGCCAGCGCGCGCAAAAGTATGCTACCGGTGATTACGTGTTGATGATCGACACCGACGAGCGTGTCACCCCGGAACTCCAGCAAGCCATTCAGACCGTGCTTGCCGCGCCGCAGCCCGAAGCGGTCTACAGCATTGCCCGTCGTAACTATTTCCTGGGCCGTTTTATGCGCCACAGCGGCTGGTATCCAGACCGCGTAATGCGCCTCTATGAGCGCGAGCGCTATCAGTACAACGACAACCTGGTCCACGAGTCACTGGTCTGCGACAGCGCCCGGCAGATCCCCCTGACGGGCGATTTGCTACACCTGACCTGCCGCGATTTCGCCAGCTTCCAGCGTAAACAGCTCAGCTATGCCACCGCGTGGGCGCAGGAACGCCACCAGCGCGGCAAGAAGGCCACGCTGACCGGCATCTTCACCCACACGCTGGGCGCGTTTCTGAAAACGTTGCTGCTGCGTGGCGGGGTGCTGGACGGTAAGCAGGGCTGGTTACTGGCGGTGGTGAATGCCCAGTATACTTTCAACAAATACACCGAGCTGTGGGCGCTCTGCCGCGGCTACTCAGAGAAAACGTGAGCCATGAGCACAAAAGCGATTTATCCGGGTACCTTCGATCCGATCACCAACGGTCATCTTGATATCATCACCCGTGCGGCGTGCATGTTCGACACGGTGATTCTGGCGATTGCCGCCAGTCCCAGCAAGAAACCCATGTTTGACCTCGACGAGCGTGTTGCGCTTGCCCGCGATGCGATTGCACACCTGCCGAATGTAGAGGTAGTGGGCTTCAGCGACCTGATGGCAAACTTCGCCCGTGCCCAGCAGGCAAACATCCTGATTCGCGGGTTACGCGCGGTGGCAGACTTCGAGTATGAGATGCAGCTGGCGCACATGAACCGCCACCTGATGCCGGAACTGGAAAGCGTATTCCTGATGCCGTCCAAAGAGTGGTCGTTTATCTCTTCTTCGCTGGTGAAAGAGGTGGCGCGCCATCACGGGGACGTTACCCACTTCCTGCCGGTTAACGTCCACCAGGCGTTGATGGAAAAGCTAAAGTAGCGCTATTTCTGACACTGACGGCAGTAGAACGTGGCGCGCTGGGCATGCTTCGTGGCAATAACTGGCGTTCCGCAGACTCTGCATGGCTCACCTTTACGGCCATACACCTGCAGCTCCTGAGCAAAATAGCCCGGCTTGCCGTCGCTTTGCAGGAAATCCTTCAGCGTGGTTCCGCCCTGCTCAATCGAGCGCAGCAATACCGCTTTAATCACTCTGACCAGCAGTTCGCACTCCTGAGCCGACAGTGAAGAGGCCAGCCGATCGGGATGGATCCCGGCGGCAAACAGCGATTCGCTGGCATAGATATTCCCCACGCCGACCACCAGCTTGTTATCCATCAGCCAGGGCTTAATCGGGCTCTTCTTCTTCGCGCACTTCGCTTTCAGGTATTCCGCATTAAACGCGTCTGAGAGCGGCTCCGGGCCCAGATGCGCCAGCACATTGTGCCCGTCCAGCTCTTTAGTCCACAGCCACGCGCCAAAGCGCCGTGGGTCGGTGTAACGCAGCACTTTGCCGTTGCTCATCACCAGATCGACGTGGTCGTGCTTTTCCGCGGGCAGTTCTTCAGTAAGGATGCGCAGGCTCCCGGACATCCCCAGATGGATGATAATCCAGCCGTCAGGCAGCTCCAGCAGCAGGTATTTCGCGCGGCGCTGCACGCTAAGCACGGGTTTATCGCTTAACGCGTGGATCTCATCGGACACCGGCCAGCGCAGACGTCCATTGCGAACGACAGCATGAAGAATCGTCGCGCCGACCAGATGGGGCTCAATGCCGCGGCGGCTGGTCTCTACCTCAGGTAATTCAGGCATGGTTCCTCCGTTGAGATGCAGAATGCAAAAAACCCCGCAGTTGCGGGGTTTTTCAATACAAGGAGGCTAAAATTATTTGATTTTAGCTTCTTTGTACAGTACGTGCTGGCGTACAACTGGATCGAATTTTTTCAGTTCCAGTTTTTCCGGCTTAGTACGTTTGTTCTTCGTGGTGGTGTAGAAGTGACCTGTACCAGCAGAAGAAACCAGCTTGATTTTCTCGCGAATACCTTTAGCCATGATTTATTTCCTCTTTAAGTACTTAGTACTTTTCGCCACGGGCACGCAGTTCAGACAGAACTGTATCGATGCCTTTCTTATCAATTACACGCATACCTTTAGCAGATACACGCAGGGTGACAAAACGCTTCTCGCTCTCAACCCAGAAACGGTGAGAGTGCAGGTTCGGCAGGAAACGGCGTTTAGTCGCGTTCAGTGCGTGGGAACGGTTGTTACCGGTCACCGGACGCTTGCCAGTAACTTGGCAGACTCGGGACATGTCTATTCTCCAAAAATCAAATTAGCTCGAGCTTCGTATGGGGTATCGGCGCCTCGTCAGGCTTTACAGCCCGGTCATCGCATAGTTCTAAGTGAACTCTCGATTGCCAGGCCCAAATGCCAAACCCGAGATTCTCAAAGGTGGCGTAGTATACGCTGACTCGGCGGTGTGCTCAAGTCCCGAACAGACAAAGATCCCGATGGATCGCCAGAAATAGCCTAAATCCAGCCATGTTCGGCAAAAGAAAGGTACTCTCCGCGGCCAATTATCAGATGATCCAGCACACGAATGTCCATGAATTGACAGCATTTGATAATGCGCTCGGTCATTTCTTTGTCAGCTCTGCTCGGTTCTGCACAGCCAGAGGGGTGATTATGCGCGAGGATCACGCCCGCTGCATTCACTTTTATCGCTTCGCGCACAATTTCACGCGGATGTACCTCAACATGGTTCAGGGTACCCGAAAAAAGATGGCTGTGTTTCAGCACCCGGTTCCTGTTGTCGAGAAAGATCACCATAAAGATCTCGCGTTCAACATCGGTTAACTGACTTTGCAGGAATTCTCGCGTCATCGCTGGCGTCAGGATCGGTGCCTCCTTCTGCAGGCGGACATTGTTAAAACGGCGGGCCAGCTCGGCAATCGCCCTCAGCTGAGCATATTTCGCCACGCCGATCCCGCCAATATGCTTAAACTGCGCCAGGTCGGCGGTCAGCAAGCCATACAGTGAACCGAAATGAGCGATCAGCTCTTTTGCCAGCGTAAAGACCGTTTTCCCCGGGGTCCCGGTACGCAAAAAGAGCGCCAGCAGCTCATCGTCTGTTAATGGGGTGACGCCGTTGCGCAGCAACTTTTCGCGCGGCAGCAGCAGTTCATCCTCTTCTTCCATGCTCTTTCTCCCTTTTTACCCACATGCTGCCACAGGCCAGTCAGGCACTCGACGGCCTCGTATCGTTCTTGCGTAGCGCCTCGCAAAGTGAGCTAAGGACAAAATCACCGCGCTCAGGGGATTGTGATAAAATGCCCGCTCTCTGGTGAAACCCAACAGGAAAGAATTATGATGAGCCTGGCCGGTAAAAAAATCGTTCTTGGCGTAAGCGGCGGTATTGCTGCCTATAAAGCGCCGGAGCTGGTGCGTCGTCTGCGCGAGCGCGGGGCGGATGTGCGGGTCGCGATAACCGAAGGCGGCAAAGCCTTTATCACTCCCCTGAGCCTGCAGGCCGTGTCAGGGTACCCGGTATCTGACAGCCTGCTCGACCCGGCCGCCGAAGCCGCAATGGGCCACATTGAGCTTGGGAAGTGGGCAGATCTTGTGATTCTTGCCCCTGCCACGGCTGATTTGATTGCCCGAGTTGCGGCCGGTATGGCGAACGATTTGGTTTCAACCATATGCCTCGCTACACCTGCCCCGGTCGCCGTTGTGCCTGCGATGAACCAGCAGATGTACCGTAACGCTGCCACCCAGCATAATCTGGAGACGCTGGCATCACGCGGCCTGCTTATCTGGGGTCCAGACAGCGGCAGCCAGGCCTGTGGCGATGTGGGCCCGGGTCGCATGCTTGATCCACTGACGATTGTCGACATGGCCGCAGCCCATTTTTCACCTGTCAACGATCTGCAACATCTCAACATCATGATTACCGCGGGCCCTACGCGCGAGCCGCTGGACCCGGTGCGTTACATCACTAACCACAGTTCCGGCAAAATGGGTTTTGCCATTGCTGCCGCCGCCGCAAAACGCGGCGCCAACGTCACGCTGGTAAGCGGTCCGGTCTCGTTGCCTACGCCGCCTTTTGTGCAGCGCATTAACGTCACCACCGCCCTGGAGATGGAAGCCGCCGTGCAGGCTCATGCGCAAAGCCAGCAGATTTTCATCGGTTGTGCGGCCGTGGCAGACTACCGCGCTGAGACCATCTCTGATGCGAAAATCAAAAAGCAAGGCGATGAATTAACGCTAAAAATGGTGAAAAACCCGGACATTGTTGCCGGTGTCGCCGCACTAAAAAACCATCGTCCTTACGTTGTTGGGTTTGCCGCAGAAACGAATAATGTGGAAGAATATGCCCGGCAAAAACGTACGCGCAAAAACCTCGATTTAATCTGCGCGAACGATGTATCGCTGGCCACGCAAGGATTTAACAGCGACAGCAACGCACTGCACCTTTTCTGGCAGGATGGAGATAAAATCTTACCGCTTGAGCGCAAGGAACTCCTGGGCCAACAATTACTGGACGAGATCGTTACCCGTTATGATGAAAAAAATCGACGTTAAGATTCTGGACCCGCGTGTTGGCGAGCAATTCCCGCTGCCAACCTATGCCACCTCCGGCTCTGCCGGACTTGACCTGCGCGCCTGTCTCGATGACGCCGTAGAACTGGCTCCGGGTGCCACCACCCTGATCCCGACGGGCCTGGCCATTCACATTGCTGACCCGTCTCTGGCGGCAGTCATCCTGCCACGCTCTGGCCTTGGCCATAAGCATGGCGTTGTGCTGGGCAACCTGGTTGGCCTGATCGACTCCGACTATCAGGGTCAACTGATGGTTTCCGTCTGGAACCGTGGTCAGGACAGCTTCACCATTGAACCGGGCGAGCGTATCGCGCAGATGGTCTTTGTGCCAGTGGTTCAGGCAGAATTTAACCTGGTGGCAGATTTTGACGCCACCGACCGTGGCGAAGGCGGCTTCGGCCATTCCGGGCGCAAATAAACGCCCAACAAACACGTATCTCACAGCGCCATAATGCAATAACAAACCGCAAACGTCCGTTTGCGGTCGCTGTGTGGATGCCAGCCTGGCAAGTGCTTATTTTCAGGGGTATTTTGTAACATGGCAGAAAAACAAACCGCGAAAAGGAATCGTCGCGAAGAAATACTTCAATCTCTGGCTCTGATGCTTGAATCCAGCGATGGCAGTCAACGCATCACCACCGCTAAACTGGCCGCCTCTGTAGGCGTGTCTGAGGCGGCGCTATACCGTCATTTCCCCAGCAAAACCAGGATGTTCGACAGTCTGATTGAGTTTATTGAAGACAGCCTGATCACACGCATCAACCTGATTCTGAAAGACGAAAAAGACACCACCGCGCGTCTGCGTCTGATTGTGCTGTTAATTCTGGGCTTTGGTGAACGTAATCCGGGCTTGACCCGTATCCTCACCGGCCACGCGCTGATGTTTGAGCAGGACAGGCTACAGGGCCGTATTAATCAGCTTTTCGAACGTATTGAAGCGCAGCTGCGCCAGGTACTTCGCGAGAAGAAAATGCGTGAAGGCGAAGGATACACGATGGATGAGACATTGCTGGCAAGCCAGATCTTAGCGTTTTGTGAAGGTATGCTCTCACGCTTTGTCCGTAGCGAATTTAAATACCGTCCAACGGACGATTTTGACGCCCGCTGGCCGCTCGTCGCCGCTCAGTTGCAATAACTCCGGTGCCGGATGACGGCTTCGCCTTATCCGGCCTACGGGTGATGTAGGCCCGGTAAGCGGTAGCGCCACCGGGCAATTCATCTACACGCCAAACTCTTCGCGATACGCACGCACCGCAGCCAGATGGTCCGCCATCTCAGGCTTCTCTTCCAGATACGCAATCAGCTCTTTCAGGGTAATGATAGAGATCACTTTGCAGCCGTAATCACGCTCAACTTCCTGGATAGCAGAGATATCGCTGCGACCACGCTCCTGACGATCCAGAGAAATCAGTACGCCAGCCAGCGTCGCGCCGTGAGCCTGGATAATCTCCATCGATTCACGAATCGCAGTGCCTGCGGTGATCACATCGTCCACCAGCATCACGCGGCCCTGCAGTGCACTGCCGACCAGGTTACCGCCTTCACCGTGGGTTTTAGCCTCTTTACGGTTAAAGCAGTACGGCACGTCGCGATCGTGATGTTCCGCCAGCGCTACTGCGGTGGTGGTCGCAATCGGAATGCCTTTGTAGGCCGGGCCAAAAAGCAGGTCAAAATCAATTCCGGAATCCATCAGCGCTTCGGCATAGAAACGACCCAACAGCGCCAGATCGCGCCCGGTATTAAACAGCCCGGCGTTAAAGAAATAAGGGCTCTTACGACCGGATTTCAGCGTAAACTCGCCAAACTTAAGGACCTGTTTATTAATCGCAAACTCAATAAACTGGCGCTGATACGATTTCATGGATTCGCTCCTTTGGTTTCTGTCTTGCAGGCAAAAAAAAGGCGACTCATTGGTCGCCTTTAAAATCAATTTTCTAACGCCGCTTTCTGCGACGTGACAATAGATTCGATTCCCCCTCGGGCCAGAGCCAGCAGGGTAAGAAGTTCTTCATGGGTGAACGGCTCGCCTTCCGCCGTGCCCTGCACCTCAATGATGCGACCGTCTTCGGTCATCACTACGTTCATGTCGGTCTCGGCGGCGGAATCTTCGACGTATTCCAGATCGCACAGCGCTTCACCGTTAACGATACCCACGGAAACCGCCGCAACCATGCCTTTCATTGGGTTGGTTTTCAGCTTACCGGCTGCAACCAGTTTGTTCAGGGCATCGGCCAGCGCCACACAGGCACCGGTAATGGACGCGGTACGCGTGCCGCCATCAGCCTGAATCACGTCGCAGTCGAGCGTAATCGTAAATTCACCGAGAGTTTTCAGGTCCACAGCAGCGCGTAGCGCACGCGCGATCAGACGCTGAATTTCCATGGTACGGCCACCCTGCTTTCCCTTGGCCGCTTCACGGGCGTTACGGGTGTGGGTCGCGCGCGGCAGCATGCCGTATTCAGCGGTGATCCAGCCCTGGCCCTGGCCTTTCAGGAAACGCGGAACACCTTCTTCGATGGACGCGGTGCACAGTACTTTGGTGTCACCAAACTCAACCAGCACGGAACCTTCAGCGTGTTTTGTATAGTTACGGGTCAGGGTGACGGGACGCACCTGATTGGCGCTACGACCTGATGGACGCATGATGGATTCTCCGGCTTGAAACGAATGTGGCTGCGCATTATACGGATAAAGGACGCTTATTCCTATCCTGAGAAGCCCCCGAAAGCTATAATCCCCCCATCTCTCCTTTAAAAACGGGAATGTCTATGATCCGCAGTATGACCGCCTACGCCCGGCGTGAAATCAAGGGTAGCTGGGGTAGCGCTACCTGGGAAATGCGCTCGGTAAACCAGCGCTATCTGGAAACATATTTCCGTATGCCGGAGCAGTTCCGCAGCCTCGAGCCCGTTGTACGCGAGCGCATCCGTACTCGTCTGACGCGCGGTAAAGTGGAATGTAACCTGCGTTTTGAGCCTGATGCCAGTGCGCAAGGCGAACTGATCCTGAATGAAAAACTGGCTAAACAGCTCGTGAATGCGGCGAACTGGGTCAAAATGCAAAGTGATGAAGGCGAAATCAACCCGGTTGATATTCTGCGCTGGCCTGGCGTCATGGCTGCCGGTGAGCAGGATCTGGATGCCATCGCCGCCGAAATCCTTGCCGCCCTCGACGGAACCCTGGATGACTTTATCGTTGCCCGCGAAACCGAAGGCCAGGCGCTGAAAGCGATGATTGAGCAGCGTCTTGAAGGCGTAAGCGCCGAAGTGGCAAAAGTCCGCACCCATATGCCGGAAGTGCTGCAATGGCAGCGCGAGCGTCTGGTAGCCAAACTGGAAGAAGCGGAAGTTCAGCTGGAAAACACCCGTCTGGAACAAGAGCTGGTGCTGATGGCGCAGCGTATTGACGTTGCCGAAGAGCTGGATCGTCTGGAAGCACACGTGAAAGAGACCTACAACATCCTGAAGAAGAAGGAAGCGGTAGGCCGCCGCCTCGACTTTATGATGCAGGAGTTCAACCGCGAGTCGAACACCCTGGCATCTAAGTCGATCAATGCTGAAGTGACTAACTCAGCGATCGAGCTGAAGGTGCTGATTGAGCAGATGCGAGAGCAGATCCAGAACATCGAATAATTACTCTCGGGTGGTGTCCGCTGGACGCCACCCATTATTATTTCTAATCCATATTTTCACATCACTCCCCATCTCTTCCATGTTCATCAAGCCTGCCTGATACAAATTGATAAAATTTTGTAGGGAAAACTCATTCACCTTAGAAAATCTCAATCGTGATCTTGCGCACAAATCGCTAACCTGCCCGCGTTCTGACCGGAGGGTATATGCTGCTTCACACTCTTTATCTTATTGGTATCACCGCAGAAGCCATGACCGGCGCACTTGCAGCCGGACGACGCCGCATGGACACCTTCGGCGTGATCATTATTGCCACCGCGACCGCGCTGGGCGGCGGATCCGTGCGCGATATCCTGCTTGGCCATTACCCTCTCGGCTGGGTTAAACACCCTGAGTATGTGATTATCGTGGCAACAGCCGCCGTATTAACCACCATTGTGGCACCCGTTATGCCCCATCTGCGCCGCCTGTTTCTGGTGCTGGATGCGCTGGGGCTGATTGTCTTTTCTATCATCGGTGCACAGATCGCGCTCGATATGGGTGAAGGGCCGGTTATCGCCACGATTGCTGCTGTGGTCACAGGGGTGTTTGGCGGCGTACTGCGCGATATGTTCTGCAAACGCATTCCCCTGGTCTTTCAAAAAGAGCTGTATGCCGGCATTTCCTTCGCCGCAGCGGTGCTCTACATCGCCCTGCAGCACTATGTTTCTAACCATGATGTGGTGGTTATCTCTACGCTGCTGTTTGGCTTTACGGCCCGCATGCTGGCGCTGCGTCTGAAGCTGGGACTGCCCGTGTTTCACTATAAGCACGGCGTACACTGATCTCAGAAACCGTTGATGTGCTGCCGGGCAAGCCACCGGACCAGCACATCAATCTCTGGTGCATTTATCCAGCTCACGATCTGCCGCGCCCTCTCTTCCCCCGTACCCGGCAAGGCCTGCCAAGCCTTTGCGCTGCGTTCACGCATCTGTTGCCATGACATATCCCCCAACGCCTTCAGCGAGGCTTGTGGCAATGGCGCACCCAACGCCATCATCCAGTGGATAAAAGGTTGTTCACGTACCAGGTTGAAGCGATGCCAGAGCGCCAGCCCACGCGCTGGAGAAAACCCCGGCGTAGACTGGAGCTGCGCCTGCGTTAAGAGCAGCCATGAGAAGAGATGTTCAAAATGATGCGCCTGCCAGAGTGTTCGCCAGCCTGACTCGCCTAATCCTTCAATGTTGAATACCTGCTTAGAACTGAGCCATGTCAACCGGGCGAAGAACTGTTCCATACACTCTGGCGAAGCATAAAAACAGCTCAGGGAGTGAAAACGCGAGGCCGGTGGTTCTGGTTTTTGTCTGTCCGTCCCTCGCCAGATAACCTTATCAAACCGTGGGATACCCAGCCCGGCAAGGCTCACCTGGATCTGATCGCCAGGGGCAATATCCAGCCTCTGCCAGCGTCCAACCGACCCCAGGCTCACCCGCTGTACCTGTTTATCATCCAGTTGCACCGGCTCCAGCGCCGCCACGACGGAAATTTTACCCGTACGCCCAACTGAAAAATGAATATCCCTGACCTCAGCAACCTGCGCAACTGGCGGATATTTCCACGCCATGACCCAGTTGCCTTCGCCAGGCAGCCAGCGCTCCCCTGAAGGCGACTCCGCGGACCGAACCACAATGCCATCCGTGGCAAAGGGTAATGCTGTGTTTTGCCAGGCCAAACGCTGCTTTTCAACTTCATCAACCGTTCGGGCGGGCAAGGTATAGGGCGCCGTCAGGGAAAACCCAGCTCCGGAAAGCGCCGAAAGCATACTTTCCATCTCTTTCGGACCATCCGGCCAGGCCCAGATAAATATTCCTGTCTGGTTCAGAAGCGCACCGTCGTTCTGCCGCATCATCGCTCCCGCCACTTTTGCGCGTGCATTCATTCCGCCCATCTGCCGCTGAATGTGATTCTCGCGCATCCAGAAAAGCTCCCCCTGCAGGACGCTGTTTGCCAGCGCGCCGGATACCTCTTTAGGCACTGACGGAATCAAACGCACGCGAGCGGTCCAGTTCTCACCTTTTAACCCATTACCGCGACTGATAGCCTGGGCGAGCTTTCCGTTGCGATACACCAGCGTCACCGCCACGCCGTCGACTTTTGGCTGCATCCAGAGATTTTTCTGGCCTCGCATCCACTGACCTAGCGCTTCTTTGCTGGCAGCCTTATGCACCCCCGTATGGGCAACAGGATGTTTTACGCTTCCCGTCAGCGCAGGTAAGGTGTTCTCTGAGAGATCATGGCCAAAACAGCGCTGCCACTGGGCTAAGCGTCCGTTGAGCTGGTCGTATACCTCGTCGTTGACCTCGCTGACGCCCTGCTTCCAGTAGGCTTCATCCCAGCGTTTGATCTGTGCGCTTAAGGATGCAATCTCTTTTCCGGCTTTAGCCTGTGACCACACCGGACACACCGCCGCCCCATAACCACACCACAACAGCATTAACCCGCTTATCCATCGCCACATCGCTACCCCTCCTTTGCAATGCCGGAGGTATAACCTGACGTGAGAAACATGGCTAATAACAACTTCTCATCATGCGATGACGCTATCCAGTATTCATTTTTATTGCAGCAAACCGCGGGTAAAACCTGAAAACGGTACGCAAAATTCAATAATCCAGGGGAAAAAGTGTGACAAAGGCTACGTCACACTGCGCCGACGTGTATAATAAGCCCGTATGTAGGACTTCTTCGCTAACACATACAAAAGACTCTCATGGCTCAAGGCACGCTTTATATTGTTTCTGCCCCTAGTGGCGCGGGTAAATCCAGCCTTATTCAGGCACTGTTAAAAACCCAACCGTTGTACGACACACAGGTATCTGTTTCTCACACCACGCGTCAGCCGCGTCCGGGTGAAGTGCACGGTGAACACTATTTCTTTGTGGATCACGACGAGTTCAGAGCGATGATCGCCAGGGATGCGTTTCTTGAACACGCTGAAGTGTTTGGTAACTACTACGGTACCTCGCGTGAAACCATTGAGCAGGTTCTGGCCACGGGCGTGAATGTCTTCCTGGATATCGACTGGCAGGGCGCACAGCAAATTCGCAAGAAAATGCCGGAGTCACGCAGTATCTTTATTTTACCGCCATCGAAAGATGAGCTGGATCGCCGTCTGCGTGGCCGCGGTCAGGACAGCGAAGACGTGATTGCAAAGCGTATGGCCCAGGCAGTTGCAGAAATGAGCCATTACGCGGAATATGATTACCTTATTGTGAATGATGATTTTGATGCCGCGCTGAGCGATCTCAAAACCATCCTTCGCGCAGAACGTCTGCGTATGAGCCGCCAGAAGCAGCGACATGACGCATTAATCACCAAACTGTTGGCAGACTGAACCCACTTTCAGTATCATGCCCAGTCATTTCTTCACCTGTGGAGCATTTTAAGTATGGCACGCGTAACTGTTCAGGACGCTGTAGAGAAAATTGGTAACCGTTTTGACCTGGTACTGGTCGCCGCGCGTCGCGCTCGTCAGATGCAGGTAGGCGGTAAAGATCCGCTGGTACCGGAAGAAAACGATAAAACCACCGTTATTGCACTTCGCGAAATCGAAGAAGGTCTGATCAACAACCAGATCCTCGACGTGCGTGAGCGCCAGGAGCAGCAAGAGCAGGAAGCCGCAGAACTGCAGGCCGTAACCGCCATTGCTGAAGGTCGTCGTTAATTAAACCTGCGGGTCGCCCTTGTATCTGTTTGAAAGCCTGAATCAACTGATTCAAACCTACCTGCCTGAAGACCAGATTAAGCGTCTTCAGCAGGCGTATCTCGTTGCACGTGACGCTCACGAGGGCCAGACACGTTCAAGCGGTGAACCCTACATCACGCACCCTGTTGCGGTAGCCTGCATTCTGGCCGAGATGAAACTCGACTACGAAACGCTGATGGCTGCTCTGCTGCATGACGTGATCGAAGATACCCCTGCCACCTACCAGGATATGGAACAGCTGTTTGGCAAAAGCGTTGCCGAACTGGTGGAAGGGGTCTCTAAGCTTGATAAGCTGAAATTCCGCGACAAGAAAGAGGCGCAAGCCGAAAACTTCCGCAAGATGATTATGGCGATGGTGCAGGATATCCGCGTCATTCTCATCAAACTCGCTGACCGTACCCACAACATGCGCACGCTGGGCTCACTTCGCCCGGACAAGCGTCGCCGCATTGCTCGTGAAACCCTGGAAATTTACAGTCCGCTGGCGCACCGTTTAGGTATTCACCACATTAAAACCGAGCTGGAAGAGCTGGGTTTTGAAGCGTTATACCCGAACCGCTATCGCGTCATTAAAGAGGTGGTGAAAGCCGCACGCGGTAACCGTAAAGAGATGATTCAAAAGATCCTCTCGGAAATTGAAGGGCGTTTACAGGAAGCGGGCATTCCGTGCCGCGTCAGCGGTCGCGAGAAACATCTGTACTCGATTTACTGCAAAATGGTGCTCAAAGAGCAGCGTTTTCACTCGATCATGGATATTTACGCGTTCCGCGTGATCGTCCACGATGCCGATACCTGCTATCGCGTGCTGGGGCAGATGCACAGCCTCTACAAACCGCGTCCGGGGCGCATGAAAGATTACATCGCCATTCCAAAAGCGAACGGCTATCAATCTTTGCATACCTCGATGATCGGTCCACACGGCGTGCCTGTCGAAGTGCAGATCCGCACCGAAGACATGGACCAGATGGCAGAGATGGGTGTCGCCGCGCACTGGGCGTATAAAGAGCACGGTGGCGAAAGCAGCACGACTGCACAGATCCGCGCCCAGCGCTGGATGCAGAGCCTGCTGGAACTGCAGCAGAGTGCGGGTAGCTCCTTTGAATTTATCGAGAGCGTGAAATCCGATCTCTTCCCGGATGAGATTTACGTTTTCACCCCAGAAGGTCGGATTGTCGAACTGCCTGCGGGCGCAACGCCGGTCGACTTTGCTTACGCAGTACATACCGATATCGGGCATGCCTGCGTGGGCGCACGCGTCGACAGACAGCCTTATCCGCTGTCTCAGCCGCTCTCCAGCGGCCAGACGGTAGAAATTATTACCGCACCGGGCGCACGCCCGAACGCGGCCTGGCTGAACTTTGTGGTGAGCTCCAAAGCGCGCGCCAAAATTCGCCAGTTGCTGAAAAACCTCAAGCGCGACGACTCCGTCAGCCTGGGACGCCGTCTGCTCAACCACGCGTTGGGCGGTAGCCGTAAGCTGGCTGAAATTCCACCAGAGCATATCCAGCGCGAACTCGACCGTATGAAGCTCACGTCTCTGGACGATCTGCTGGCGGAAATTGGTCTCGGTAACGCCATGAGCGTCGTGGTGGCGAAAAACCTGCAGCAGGGCGAAGCGATACCTTCTGCTCCTGGCGCATCCGGCCACGCTCATCTGCCAATCAAAGGCGCGGACGGGGTGCTGATCACCTTCGCAAAATGTTGCCGTCCAATCCCCGGTGACCCGATTATTGCGCACGTCAGCCCCGGCAAAGGGCTGGTTATCCACCATGAATCCTGTCGTAACATTCGCGGCTACCAGAAAGAAGCCGAGAAGTTTATGGCGGTCGAGTGGGACAAAGAGACGGCGCAGGAATTTATCACCGAAATTAAGGTGGATATGTTCAATCACCAGGGTGCCCTGGCAAACCTGACGGCAGCGATCAACACGGCCTCGTCCAACATTCAGAGCCTGAATACGGAAGAAAAAGACGGCCGCGTTTATAGCGCCTTTATTCGTCTGACCGCCCGCGACCGCGTGCATCTGGCGAATATTATGCGCAAGATCCGCGTCATGCCGGACGTGATTAAAGTTACCCGAAACCGAAACTAGGTTTATGAATTCACAACGTTATACACGTATCTGCGAAATGCTCGCCAGGCGTCAGCCTGACCTGACGGTCTGCATGGAGCAGGTTCATAAGCCTCATAACGTCTCTGCTATCGTTCGTACCGCAGACGCCGTCGGCGTGCATGAAGTGCACGCCGTCTGGCCGGGCACCCGCATGCGAAACATGGTGTCTGCTGCCGCAGGCAGCAACAGCTGGGTATCCGTCAAAACGCATCAGACGATTGGTGAAGCCGTATCGCACCTGAAAGGCCGCGGTATGCAGGTTCTTGCGACTCACCTTTCTGCTAAAGCTGTGGATTTCCGCGAGATCAACTACACCCGCCCAACCTGCATTTTGATGGGGCAGGAGAAAACCGGGATCACCCAGGAAGCGCTGGATCTGGCGGATCAGGACATCATAATCCCGATGATCGGTATGGTTCAGTCCCTGAACGTGTCGGTTGCCTCTGCGCTGATTCTGTATGAAGCGCAGCGCCAGCGCCAGAACGCCGGAATGTACGAGCGCAGCAACAGTATGCTGCCGGAAGAGGAACAGCAGCGCCTGCTGTTTGAAGGCGGTTATCCGGTGCTGGCTCGCGTCGCGAAGCAGAAAAAATTGCCTTACCCCCACGTCAACGCGCAGGGCGAAATTGAAGCCGATGCCGAGTGGTGGTCCACCATGCAGTACGCCGGGTAACTGATGAAAGGCCGCCTGCTGGATGCCATTCCGCTCAATAGCCTGACGGGCGTGGGCGCGGCGCAAAGCAGTAAGCTGGCAAAAATTGGCCTGCATACCGTGCAGGATCTCCTCCTGCACCTCCCTCTGCGTTACGAAGACCGCACTCAGCTCTACAAAATTGGCGATCTGCTGCCTGCCATTTACGCCACCGTTGAAGGCGAAGTCCTGAACTGCAACATCACGTTTGGTGGACGCCGGATGATGACCTGTCAGATCAGCGACGGTACCGGCATTCTCACCATGCGTTTTTTCAACTTCAGTGCAGCGATGAAAAACAGCCTGGCGACAGGCCGCCGAGTGCTGGCCTATGGCGAAGCCAAACGCGGTAAATACGGCGCAGAGATGATCCACCCGGAGTACCGCGTGCAGGGCGACCTCAGCACACCGGAACTGCAGGAGACGCTTACGCCGGTTTACCCGACGACTGAAGGCATTAAGCAGGCAACGCTGCGTAAACTCACCGATCAGGCGCTGGAGCTGCTGGATACCTGCGCGATTACCGAACTTCTGCCCCCCGAGCTGGCACAGGGCATGATGAGCCTGCCCGAGGCATTGCGCACACTGCATCGCCCACCACCCACATTACAGCTCAGCGATTTAGAAAGCGGCAAACATCCCGCACAACGGCGTCTTATCCTTGAGGAATTACTGGCACATAACCTGAGCATGCTGGCGCTTCGCGCAGGCGCGCAGCGTTTCCACGCTCAGCCGTTAAGCCAGAATGATGCGCTCAAAGATAAGCTGCTGGCCTCTCTGCCGTTTAAGCCGACCGGCGCTCAAGCGCGCGTAACGGCCGAGATTGAACGCGATATGGCCCTCGACGTGCCGATGATGCGCCTGGTGCAGGGCGACGTCGGGTCAGGTAAAACGCTGGTTGCCGCCCTGGCAGCACTGCGCGCGATTGCCCACGGTAAACAGGTGGCGCTGATGGCGCCGACTGAGCTGCTGGCTGAACAGCACGCCAATAATTTCCGCGCCTGGTTCGCGCCGCTCGGGATTGAGGTAGGCTGGCTTGCCGGGAAGCAAAAAGGCAAAGCGCGTCTTGCGCAGCAGGAAGCCATCGCCAGCGGCCAGGTGCAGATGATTGTCGGCACACACGCTATCTTCCAGGAGCAGGTACAGTTTAACGGCCTTGCGCTGGTGATTATCGACGAACAGCACCGCTTCGGCGTGCATCAACGTCTGGCGCTGTGGGAAAAAGGGCTGCAGCAGGGCTTTCATCCGCATCAGCTGATCATGACCGCCACGCCAATCCCGCGCACCCTGGCGATGACCGCCTATGCCGATCTGGATACCTCCACCATCGATGAACTGCCGCCGGGGCGTACGCCGGTCACGACGGTCGCCATACCGGATACGCGCCGCAGCGATATCATCGACCGCGTGCGCAACGCCTGTACCCACGAAGGGCGTCAGGCCTATTGGGTCTGCACCCTGATTGAAGAGTCAGAACTGCTTGAAGCGCAGGCTGCTGAAGCAACGTGGGAAGAGCTAAAGCTGGCGCTGCCGGAGCTAAACGTGGGTCTGGTGCACGGGCGCATGAAGCCTGCCGAAAAACAGGCGGTGATGCAGGCGTTCAAACAGGGTGAGCTGCATTTACTGGTCGCGACGACGGTTATTGAAGTGGGCGTCGACGTCCCCAACTCCAGCCTGATGATCATCGAAAACCCGGAGCGTCTTGGCCTTGCTCAGCTCCACCAGCTGCGTGGGCGCGTTGGGCGTGGCGCAGTGGCCTCCCACTGCGTGCTGCTCTATAAAGCGCCGCTCTCAAAAACTGCCCAGATGCGTTTGCAGGTGCTGCGCGACAGCAACGACGGTTTTGTGATTGCACAAAAAGACCTTGAGATACGCGGCCCGGGCGAATTGCTGGGCACGCGTCAGACGGGAAATGCCGAATTTAAGGTGGCGGATTTGCTGCGCGATCAGGCCATGATCCCGGAAGTTCAGCGCCTCGCACGCCATATTCATGAACGCTACCCCGAACAGGCGGCAGCGTTAATTGAGCGCTGGATGCCGGAAACCGAGCGCTATTCCAACGCCTGATCTCAGGCAAACATCGGCAGCATCAGGTACAGCTTAATCACCAGCGCGTTGACGATATCAATAAAGAACGCCCCGACCATTGGCACCACCAGAAACGCCATGTGCGATGGCCCAAACCGTTCGGTGATCGCCTGCATGTTGGCAATAGCCGTTGGGGTTGCCCCCAGACCAAACCCGCAGTGACCCGCTGCCAGCACCGCTGCATCGTAGTTTTTCCCCATCAGGCGCCAGGTCACGAACATGGCGTACAGCGCCATAAACAGTGCCTGCACCGCCAGAATCGCCACCATCGGCAGCGCCAGCGAGGCCAGCTCCCACAGTTTGAGGCTCATCAGCGCCATCGCCAGGAACAGCGACAGACAGACGTTACCGAGCACCGATACCGCACGTTCAAACACGCGGTAGAAGCCCATCAGCGCCAGACCGTTGCTCAGAATGACCCCGATAAACAACACGCAGACAAAGGTCGGAAGTTCAAACGCTGTACCCGCCAGCCATTGCGCAACCACTTTGCCCACGGTCAGGCAGATGGCAATCATCGCGATGGTTTCAATCAGTACCAGCGAGGTGATGCTGCGCCCGACATCCGGCTTTTCGAACGCGGTGGGCACCATTTCATCGTCCGGTCTGCCATTCGGCGTGGTGGAATGTTTAACGAGATAACGGGCCACCGGGCCGCCAATCAGGCCACCCAGCACCAGACCAAAGGTTGCGCAGGCCATCGCCACTTCCGTTGCGTTTTCAAAGCCGTAACGCTCGATAAACAGCTTACTCCACGCGGCTCCGGTACCATGGCCGCCTGAGAGGGTAATCGAACCTGCCAGCAGACCCATCAGCGGATCCAGCCCCAGCAGCGTCGCCATGCCGATGCCAATAGCGTTTTGCATCAGCAGCAGTCCCACCACCACAATCAGAAATACGCCGAGCACCTTACCGCCAGAGCGCAGGCTCGCCAGGTTGGCGTTCAGGCCGATGGTGGCAAAGAAGGCCAGCATCAGCGGATCTTTCAGGGACATATCAAAATCAATTTCCCAGCCCATGCTTTTTTTCAGTACCAGCAGGGCCAGCGCCACCAGCAAACCACCGGCGACAGGTTCAGGAATGGTGTACTTTTTCAGAAAGGAAACACTATGTACCAGCTTGCGACCAAGCAGCAGAACCAGCGTTGCGGCAACAAGGGTCGACAACGTATCGAGATGAATCATAAAAGGCTCCTGTTATGCGCGTGTTCCATACACACGCGGCGTTATCCTGGCCGGTTTGCGCTCTTCATGAGCCACCGGCGCAAAAAGTGTAATTTTTTTTCCCGACGGGTTGTAGAAAACCTGCTCACAACGGCAGATTTTCTTCCCTTTTTTTGCTGGCAATCGTTTGCTTTTACCAGGTGGTCAGATAAAATGCCCGCTTTTCCACCGTGGGATTGCCGCCGATGTCCGTTAACACCATAGAGTCGCCTGATGCGCAACCGATTGCGCAGAAGCAAAATAGCGAACTGATTTACCGCCTTGAAGATCGCCCGCCACTGCCTCAGACGCTTTTCGCGGCCTGCCAGCATCTTCTGGCGATGTTTGTCGCGGTGATCACCCCGGCGCTGCTGATCTGCCAGGCGCTCGGTTTACCGGCGCAGGATACGCAGCACATCATCAGTATGTCCCTCTTCGCCTCTGGCGTGGCCTCAATTATTCAAATTAAAGCGTGGGGTCCGGTGGGGTCGGGATTATTGTCGATCCAGGGTACCAGCTTTAACTTCGTGGCACCGCTGATCATGGGCGGCACAGCCCTGAAAACCGGCGGTGCGGATGTCCCGACCATGATGGCGGCGCTGTTCGGCACCCTGATGCTGGCAAGCTGCACGGAGATGGTCATCTCCCGCGTGCTGCATCTGGCCCGCCGCGTCATTACCCCGCTGGTCTCCGGCGTGGTGGTGATGATTATCGGCCTGTCGCTGATTCAGGTCGGCCTCACCTCCATCGGCGGCGGCTATGCCGCAATGAGCGACCATACCTTCGGCGCGCCGAAAAACCTGCTGCTGGCGGGCGTCGTGCTGGCGATCATTATTCTGCTTAACCGCCAGCGTAACCCTTACCTGCGCGTGGCTTCTCTGGTGATCGCCATGGCAGCCGGTTATCTGCTGGCGTGGGCGCTGGGCATGTTGCCGGAGAACACCGCACCGACCAACAGCGCGCTGATCACCGTCCCCACGCCGCTGTACTACGGTCTGGGCATTGACTGGGGTCTGCTCCTGCCGCTGATGCTGGTCTTTATGATCACCTCTCTGGAGACCATCGGCGATATCACCGCTACCTCCGACGTCTCCGAGCAGCCGGTGTCCGGCCCGCTGTACATGAAGCGCCTGAAAGGCGGCGTGCTGGCGAACGGCCTGAACTCGTTTGTTTCTGCGGTATTCAATACCTTCCCGAACTCCTGCTTCGGCCAGAACAACGGCGTGATCCAGCTGACCGGCGTCGCCAGCCGCTACGTGGGTTTTGTGGTGGCGCTGATGCTGATCGTCCTCGGCCTGTTCCCGGCGGTGAGCGGCTTTGTGCAGCACATTCCTGAGCCGGTGCTGGGTGGCGCAACGCTGGTGATGTTCGGGACTATCGCAGCGTCCGGGGTGCGTATCGTCTCCCGCGAACCGCTGAACCGCCGGGCGATCATGATTATCGCGCTGTCGCTGGCCGTGGGTCTGGGCGTTTCTCAGCAACCGCTGATCCTGCAGTTTGCCCCTGACTGGGTGAAAAACCTGCTCTCTTCCGGCATCGCCGCGGGCGGTATCACCGCTATTGTGCTGAACCTCGTTTTCCCGCCTGAAAAGAACTGATCCCCTTCACGGCAGGCAGTCAATGCCTGCCGTGACATCTATTTACACCATTCCCGCCTTGAGGATTGCGCATAAATCGTGCATAACTCCCTTATGTACGTTTGCGGGATGGAAGACCATGAAATTTATTGGAAAGCTGCTCGTCTATCTTCTGGTAGCCCTGCTCATTGTGATACTGGCGCTCTATATTCTGCTCCAGACCCGCTGGGGCGCGGCTCAGGTCAGCAGCTGGGTGACGGTGAATACCGATTACGAACTCAGTTTCGACAAGATGAATCACCGCTTTTCGTCGCCTTCCCATCTTATTCTGGAAAACGTCACCTTCGGGCGGGACGGTAAACCTGCCACGCTGGTAGCCAAAAAAGTTGATATCGGCCTGAGCAGCCGTCAGGTGACCGATCCGCTGCATATGGACACCATTACCCTTTTCGATGGCACGCTGAACCTCTCGCCGCAGACGGCACCGCTGCCCTTGCAGGCCGATCGTCTTCAACTGAGCAACATGGCCTTTAACAGCCCGAATACCGAATGGGATCTGAGCGCGCAGAAGGTGACGGGCGGCGTCAGCCCATGGCAGCCGGAAGCAGGCAACGTGCTGGGGAAAAACGCGCAGATTCAGATGAGCGCAGGCTCGCTGACCCTCAACGGCGTCCCGGCCACCAACGTGTTAATTGAGGGCCAGCTTAACGGTAAGGAGGTGGTGCTGAACACTATCGGGGCCGATATGGCGCGCGGTTCGCTCACCGGCTCCGCCCTGCGTAACGCCGACGGAAGCTGGGTTATCGACACCCTGCGTCTGAATGAGATCCGCCTGCAGAGCGACAACACGCTGACAGCCTTCTTTGCCCCGCTGGCCACCATCCCTTCTCTGCAAATAGGCCGTCTGGAGGTCACCGCCGCCCGGCTGCAGGGCCCGGACTGGGCGGTGACCGATCTCGATTTAAGCCTGCGCAACCTGACGATAAGCAAAGGCGACTGGCAAAGTCAGGACGGGCGTTTGTCCATGAACGCCAGCGAGTTTATCTACGGCTCGCTGCATCTGTTTGACCCGATCCTGAACGCAGAGTTTTCCCCGCAGGGTATGGCGCTGCGCCAGTTTACCTCCCGCTGGGAAGGCGGTATGGTGCGCACCTCCGGCAACTGGCTGCGCGACGGCAAAGCGCTGGTGCTGGACGATGTCGCCATCGCCGGTCTGGAGTACACCCTGCCGCAGAACTGGAAAACGCTGTGGATGGAGCCGCTCCCGGATTGGCTGAACAGCGTCACGCTGCAAAAATTCGGCCTGAGCCGCAACCTGGTGATCGACATCGATCCCGCCTTCCCGTGGCAGATCACCTCCCTGGATGGCTACGGTGCCAACCTGCAGTTGGTGAAAGACCGCCAGTGGGGCGTGTGGAGCGGCAGCGCAACCCTGAACGGCGCGGCGGCGACCTTTAACCGCGTGGACGTGCGCCGTCCGTCGCTGGCGTTGAATGCCAACGCCGCCACGGTGAACATTACCGACCTGAGCGCATTTACCGAGAAAGGCATTCTGGAAGCGACGGCGACGGTTTCGCAGTTGCCGCAACGGCAAACCACCGTAAGCCTTAACGGGCGCGGCGTGCCGCTCAACGTGCTGCAGCAGTGGGGCTGGCCAGCGCTACCGGTGACGGGCGATGGCAATATTCAACTCACCGCCAGCGGCAGCGTGCAGGCCAATGCGCCGCTGAAGCCGACGGTGAACGGCAAGCTGAGCGCGGTGAATATGGATAAACAGCAGGTAGAGCAGACGATGACGAGTGGCATTGTTTCAACACCCGTGCAATAAACAAGCCGGGTGGCGGTTTTATTCCCTCTCCCTGTGGGAGAGGGTCAGGGTGAGGGCATCAGACCGCATAATTACCGTAGGCCCGGTAAGCGAAGCGCCACCGGGCATTTTTATCGCTCAGAGGTGAACCACCACCTCATTCCCCTCCGCTTTCACCACCACGCCCCACTCGCTTCCCGCATGTGAACCGCCTTTCACGCCGCCCACCTTCTGCACGTTGCGCAAGCACACCGACCAGTTTCGCGCCTCACCCACGCCGCTCAGGGTCACGGTATCGCCCTCTCGTGACGCTTTCAGCGTAAACGCCACCGCGCCGTCCGCCGCAGGCACTTCACTCACCGCCGTTGCGCCATCCTCCAGGTTAAACAACTGGAAGGCCGTGCCCTCGTTCCACGCATAGTCTGGTTTCTGGCTGTTATTGCCCAGCGCCAGCAGGGTGTTATCGCGCACATAGACCGGCAGGCTGCGGAAGTCGTGCTGTTGCTTATGCCAGCGGCTACCCTGAATTTCGTCGTTATGCCACAGGTGCGTCCAGCGTCCTTCAGGTAGCCAGAACTGTACATCGCCCTTCTCTGAGAACACCGGCGCGACCATCACCGCATCCCCCAGCATGTACTGGCGGTCAAGATAATCGCACGCCGGATCGTCCGGGAACTCCAGCATCATCGCCCGCAGCATCGGCGTACCGCACTCGCGCGCCAGCGCCGCCTGACGGTACAGATACGGCATCATCCGGCACTTCAGCTGCGTAAAGTGGCGCACCACGTCGCAGGACTCGTCATCATACGCCCACGGCACGCGGTAAGATTTACTGCCGTGCAGGCGGCTGTGGCTGGATAAAAGCCCGAACGCGCACCAGCGCTTGTAGACGTGTGCCGGGGCGGTGTTTTCGAATCCGCCAATATCGTGGCTCCAGAACCCAAAGCCGGACAGGCCAATCGACAGCCCGCCGCGCAGACTTTCCGCCATCGACTCATAGTTGGCGTAGCAGTCACCACCCCAGTGAACGGGGAACTGTTGCGCACCGACGGACGCCGAGCGGGCAAACAGCACCGCCTCTTGCTCACCCACGGTCTCTTTCAGCACGTTCCACACCAGTTCGTTGTAGATGTAGGCGTAATGGTTATGCATCTTCTGTGGATCGGATCCGTCAAACCACTGCACGTCCGTCGGGATGCGCTCGCCGAAGTCGGTCTTAAAGCAGTCGACGCCGATGTCTACCAGGCCTTTCAGCTTGTCGGCATACCACCGGCACGCTTCCGGGTTAGTGAGGTCATAAATTGCCAGCCCCGGTTGCCACTTGTCCCACTGCCACAGGGAACCGTCCGGGCGCTTGAGCAGGTAGCCCTTCTCTTTCAGTTCGCGAAATACCGGCGACTTCTGGCCGATGTACGGGTTAATCCACACGCAGACCTTCAGCCCTTTCTCCTTCAGGCGGCGGATCATCCCTTCCGGATCCGGGAAGGTCACCGGGTCCCACTCAAAATCACACCACTGGAAGGCCTTCATCCAGAAGCAGTCGAAGTGGAAGACGTGCAGCGGCAGATCGCGCTCGGCCATGCCGTCGATAAAGCTGTTAACCGTCGCTTCGTCGTAGTTAGTGGTGAACGACGTGGTCAGCCACAGGCCGAACGACCACGCGGGCGGCAGCGCCGGACGCCCGGTGAACCGCGTATAGCGGTTGAGCACCTCTTTCGGCGTCGGGCCGTCGATCACGAAGTACTCCAGATATTCCCCTTCGACGCTGAACTGCACTTTGGAGACTTTCTCCGAACCCACTTCGAACGAGACGTTTTCCGGGTGATTCACCAGCACGCCGTAGCCACGGTTGGTCAGATAAAACGGGATGTTTTTGTAGGACTGCTCGGTGCTGGTGCCGCCGTCCCGGTTCCACGTTTCGATCGTCTGGCCGTTGCGCACCAGGGCGGTAAAGCGCTCGCCCAGACCGTAGACCGTTTCGCCCACGCCGAGGTCGAGACGTTCAAACAGGTAGTTGCGATCGGTGTTGGTGTCCTGCACGTAACCGTTGTTTTTCAGCTGGCTGCCGGTAATGCGCTGGCCGTTGCGCAGGAAGTCCAGCGCCCAGAATTCCCCTTTGGTGACGCGCACGCTGACGCTTCCGCTTTTCAGCTCGGCAAATTCCGCGTTGTTTTCAATCTCGACCTTCACGTCTTTCAGCACGTTCAGCGGGTAGTGCGGGCCGTTGTCCAGCGCGCCCTGGAAGTGCTCGATGCGCACCCCGACAATCCCCTCCTGCGGGGCAAACAGGCGCACCGTGAACATGAGCGTGTCGAGCTGCCAGGTGCGCTCACGCACGTCGCGCGGCGCAACGTACACCACCAGGTCATTGCCCTGCTGCTCCACGTCGAACACCTGTACCGGATACGTCACGTTCAGACCCGGTTGAATAAGCCAGTTTCCATCACTGATTTTCATGCTTTCGTCCTCTTAGTTCTGCAATTCTTTGCTGACCGGCAGGTTTTCAAACTCCTGCTGATTGCGGCGCGCACCCTGCGCCAGCTCGCCCAGGATTTTGGTCAGGAAGGGGGTTTTCAGCGTGTAGTAGCGTTTGGCGATAATGGCGCTCAGCACGTAGCAGACCGCCGGGGCCAGGGTAAACAGGCCGATAATGATGCTGATGGTCGCGCTGTTCTGGGTTTTGGCTGCCGCGTCGTAGCCGCCGCCTGCCAGCATCCAGCCGATCATCGCCCCGCCCAGCGCCAGGCCAAGCTTCAGCACGAACAGCGTGCCCGCAAAGCTGATCCCGGTCAGACGTTTGCCGTTGGTCCATTCGCCATAGTCGACGGTATCGGACATCATTACCCACTGGATCGGCGTCACCAGCTGGTGCAGCACGCCGATGACGAAGATAAAGGCGAACATCACCACGGTGGCATGCATCGGCACGAAGAACATCGCTACGCTCACCACCGCCAGCGCGGCGTTGGTCCACCAGAAAATGCTGACCTTACACTTCCAGTCGGTGAGCGGTTTCGCCAGCGCGGAGCCGATCAGGTTGCCGACGCAGTAGGTGGTGAGGAACGCGACGAACACTTCCGGCGAGCCCATGATCCAGGTGCAGTAGTACATCATCGCCCCGCCGCGCACGCAGACGGCGAGGATGTTGAGGATGGTCAGCACGCCAACGATGCGCCACTGATCGTTGCGCCAGATGTCGCGCAGGTCTTCCCGCATAGCGGTGGTGCTCGGCGGCACCTGGATGCGCTCTTTGGTGGTGAAGAAGCAGAACGCCAGCATCAGGAACGCGACCACCGACAGGACGGCGATCCCGCCCTGAAAGCCGAACGCTTTATCGTCGCCGCCGATCAGGTTCACCAGCGGCATCATCAGCACCGTGGAGAGCATGCCGCCCGCCGTCGCCAGCACGAAGCGCCAGGATTGCAGGGATATACGCTGCGTCGGGTCGTTGGTGATCACCCCGCCCAATGCGCAGTACGGGATGTTAACCACGGTATAGAGCAGGGTCAGCAGCGTATAGGTAATGGCGGCATACACCATTTTGCCGTTGAGGCTGAGGTCCGGCGTGGTGTAGGCCAGCACGCAGACGATGCCAAACGGGATCGCTCCGAACAATATCCACGGACGGAACTTGCCCCAGCGGCTGCGGGTGCGGTCGGCAATCAGCCCCATGCACGGGTCGGAGATTGCATCCAGCGCACGGGCGAGCAGGAACATGGTGCCGACAAACCCGGCGGGAATGCCGAAAATATCGGTGTAGAAAAACATCATATACAACATGACGTTATCAAAAATGATGTGGCTGGCGGCGTCTCCCATGCCGTAGCCAATCTTCTCTTTTACTGACAATACTTCGCTCATCTTTTATTCATCCTTCACGCTGTAGGGGGCGCTGAGACCGGTTGCATTGGTTTTAAACCATTGTTTCATGAGCGGGTATTGCGTTTTCTGGTTAGCAGATTACGTTTCTTGTTTTTTGTGATCGCGGTAAATGTCGGAGAGCACAAAACGCTAACCTGAGGATTTTCTTAAGAATTAACTGAAACAGGGGGGTACAGGTCAAAAGAGAGGTGAAAAAAGTGTGTCGGGGTATGTGGTAAATGCCTGAAAGTAGCTATAATGCGCCCCGCCTCCATGTAGCAATGCAGGCGCGGAAGATCGTCATCTCCGGTGAGGTGGCTGGACTTCAAATCCAGTTGGGGACGCCAGCGTTCCCGGGCAGGTTCGACTCCTGTGATCTTCCGCCAATTAGCCTCTACTGAACTCCACTGTCTCAAGTAAATCCCCTATAATACCCGCAATTAAAGCTGATTATGTTCTCCCGAGGTCTACTGTCTCTACCAGAATCAAGTGCATTCTGGGGGCATAATGGGGGGCATGATTTATAGCCCTATTTTGAGATGCCCCCAATGAAGCTAACAGTCAGACAAATTGATACAGCCAAACCCAAAGAGAAGCCGTATAAGCTATCTGATGGTGGCGGCCTCTACCTTGAAGTAACTACCAACGGCTCACGTTACTGGCGTTTAAAGTATCGCTACGCAGGTAAAGAAAAGCGTCTTGCTTTCGGCGTTTATCCCGAGATTTCTCTCGCTCAAGCACGCGAAAAGCGTGATGCTGCGAAAAAGCTGCTGTCTGCCGGAAGCGATCCCGGTGAAGTAAAGAAAGCAGAGAAAATTGCCCAAAAGCTTAACTATGAAAATACCTTCGAAGCTATTGCCCGTGAATGGCATCAGTTGAGAGCGGATCGTTGGTCATTACGCTATCGCGATGAAATTATTGATACCTTTGAAAAGGATATTTTCCCCTACATCGGTAAGCGCCCTATAGCTGAAATTAAGCCCATGGAATTGCTGGAAACCCTTCGTCGTATGGAAAAGCGTGGTGCATTAGAAAAGATGCGCAAAGTCAGACAGCGCTGCGGTGAAGTTTTCCGTCATGCGATTGTGACCGGACGCGCTGAATACAATCCAGCACCCGATCTCGCCACAGCCCTCGCAACACCAAAGAAAACACATTTTCCATTCCTGACAGCCGAAGAACTCCCTCACTTTCTTAGGGATCTTGCCGGTTACACCGGTAGCGTTATTACCAAGACTGCGACTCAAATCATCATGCTTACAGGGGTACGAACCCAGGAATTACGTTTTGCCCGCTGGGAGGATATCAATTTTGAAAAGCGGCTTTGGGAGATCCCTGCTGAAGTGATGAAGATGAAACGACCACACATCGTTCCGATGTCGGATCAGGTTGTCGAACTCTTTGAGTCACTTAAACCTATTACCGGGCTATACCCACTGGTATTCGTCGGACGTAACGATCGAACGAAGCCGATCTCAAAGGAAAGCGTTAATCAGGTTATTGAGTTATTGGGATATAAAGGAAGGCTGACAGGACATGGTTTCCGCCACACGATGAGTACCATCCTCCATGAAGAAGGTTTTAACTCAGCGTGGATAGAAACGCAGCTAGCACATGTGGATAAGAACGCGATACGTGGGACTTACAACCATGCGCAGTATTTGGAGGGGCGTAGGGAGATGATGCAGTGGTATGGGAACTATCTTGACAACCTTATTGTTGATAGAGATAGTTCAGTATACTTTCCAGACCTAAAAACCATTAATATGTAATATGTAATATGTAATATGTAATATGTAATATGTTAATTATCTTTATTAATGTATAAGCCATTGTGGGTATTTAAAGCAGATAAGAACAAATATGGTGCATATTAAAATATGCACCAGTATTTCCTAACGATAAAGACCCTCTAGTTGGGGCAATTTAAAAAAGTAAGATGCTTCAGACTTCTTAAATGCCCCAGTCGAGTTTTGGCGTAACTCTGCATTAATTAATACGCAGCATTTCTCAGCTCTTGTAATACCAACGTAATGAAGGTTTGTTTCTTGTGGAAGACTGGGATAAAGTGCTATATTTCTATCAACCTCATTTACTAATCTATATGGAAAAGACCATTCATCCATATCCAAATGTAATACTATTTTAAATTCAAGTCCTTTAGACTTGTGAAGTGTCATTACTTGAACTTCATTTTTATCTAATGGCATAAACTGCTTTAAGTACATACCATCTGATATAATTTCCAAAACTGCATTATCATTAGATTCAGTAAACTGAATGTTTAGCATTCCAGCGATTTCATGGAAGTAATTAATTAGTTCCTCATCAGTTAGATTACTCCTGAGAATTTTAATTTTTTTCCTTAATAAAAACTGATGGTTGTCATTCATGATTAAGCCATCAAATACTTTATTAATTAATTCTTGCGCAGTACCTATTGCCTTGTATCTATACGCTAGAAGATCTTTATATAAATCTGAACATTCTGTACCCAATTTATCTAATGGCGTATCAATATAAACCCTGAAATTTGATGTCAATCCCGAGCATAGCAATAGTAATGACTGTTCTTTTCTTGCAAAAATAGCTATTTGGCTTGCTTGCTCCACGCCCCATTGACCTACATTTAACCATTTTGAAATCCATGATGATAATGTCATCGAAACATCTTTAAGATTTCCAGGCAATCTCTTCCTATAAACATTAATACTTTCACTTGGCAATAATACGAAATTTGAATCTAGTAGTCGAGATGCATAATTAATTATTGATGAATGACACCTATGATTTAAATTTATCTCAAAATGTTCAAAAATACTTTTATCTCTAACCAAGTCAAGTAACAACTCTGCATTTCCACCTCGAAACTCATAAATTGATTGCCAAACATCACCAACAGCAATAGAACATAAACCGATCTCATTTATTTTTAAAAATAATTGATGCTGTGATAAGGATGAGTCTTGATATTCATCTATAAATATATGGCTATATCTCGCTTTTATATATCGTTGTGCTGCAGGAGATTCATTGAGTATTTTTAAAGATAAGGCAGCAAATGAACTCATCCACAGCATTCCCTCATCATACAGTCTCTTATAGCCAGCGTCTTCATTGACATTAACAATTGATGGTGTTCCAAAAAAATCCTCCTTTAAATAATATTTATATGGAGAATCTAATTTCTTAAGTACTTTACATTCTGTTGGTTTGCCACCCCATATTTTGGGAAGAAACGGAATGATTATTTCATTTAAGCAAAAGCTATCAATCGTACCAAAAAAACTATGTTTTATATCGTGCCCATCGGCCTTACATCTACGCTCTAGTTCTGCACTTGCTTTCCTTGTAAAAGTAATAGCAATGACTCCTTTATGCTCAGGAAGACAACCGGTAATATTTCTAATTTTCTCTTTTATAACTGTAGTTTTACCGCTACCAGGGCATGCTGTTATTACCATACTTTTAGGGTAGTCAATGGCTGATGCTTGCTGAGTGGTTGGTGAAAAAACGCTCATTTCATTCACCTTTAACTATTTTTACAAGATGGTGTAACGGTTTAACCAAATCACCCATACTAAGTTTATCAAGGTCATTTTTAATTTTCTTAAGAAGTATACGCATTCTTATTGCTTTTTTCTTTTGTAAATATTCTATTGCGCTTTGGTTATTTTTTTTATCTAGTGCATCTAATATTGAAGCACCTAATTCTTCTACAAGATCAGTTTCCAAATCAATTTTTGATAAATATATTCCAGATCTATTCACTTCATCAGAAACTTTTTGCCAATCACCGTTAGCAAGAGTATCTTGAGAAGATATTTTTTTGTCGCTATGCTCAAACTTTTCTATACCAGCTATATCTAAACATCGATTAATCCCTGCATAGTGCCACTTTTCTTTATCTTTTAGCTTTGATACATCGTTATCAGTGCGCATTACCCATGGAATTTCTAAAGCATCTAGAATTGCTGCGTATATTTTAAATGATATTCCATCAACTGAAATCAATGAAATATTTAAATAATCTAGGTCAATTTTCAAACTTTTAGCTAAGGAATGATAAAACAAAATTTCGGATGGCCCTTCGATTAAGAAAACGCCATTTGAAAAAAATGATTCTGCTGGTAATATACTCATCCGATAGCTCATATCCTCCCAGCCATCTGAAATACCTTTTGAGCATCCTTCACTTGCGGCTACAGTGTGTCCCCCACGGTCAAGCAATCTTATTATAGAGTCTGGCCCAAAGTTTACCGCTATTTGGGGAGAATGTGATGAAATGATCGTTTGACCTGGGAGTTCAGCTATCAAATAATCAGCCAATTTTCTTTGTTGGTGAGGGTGTAGGTGTGCTTCAGGTTCTTCGATAACATAGAAGATGACTTCGTTATCGATATCATGTTCCTTAATACTTTTCGCTTTCCATAATGCTAATAATATTTGATTGTTCCGTCCGTCTCCTCCAAGCATTACGTTAGAACCATTTGTATTAGCTCCAAGTTGTAGATTATCAATAAAATCGTTTATTCCAATTGCCCCAGTATCTAGTTGCACAGAATACTCTGAATAATGATGTGCAAGTTTTTTCAACTCATCGTTGACTTCTTTTGTAGCTCTTTCTACATATACAAGCTGAGATATTTTATCATTGATCAACTGCAAATCTGTACTTATCTCTCCTAATAAATCTTCATCTTCTTTTCTTTCATCAGAGTTCAATGATTGTTGGGCAATTTTTAAGAGTTGTCTTTTTTCTTTGCGGATAAATCTTTCTAAATCTCGTTGTGACTGAATATATTTTAGATTAACGAACTTAAGATAATAACGAGAGTTAATTTCTTGTAAAGACTCTAAAGAGTCACCTATAAAAAGTTTGTAGCTGAGATCAGATTTTTGTGCAACATACTTAATAAAAGATTCACCAGAGTCACTGACATTACCTTTCAAAATTGAAAGAACCGCATCTTCATTGATATCTTTAAAATGAAGAATAATCTCAAACTCTTCACATGAATTCCCATTTTCTAAATGGAAATCAAGCTCATTTGGTTCAATTTCTGAATCTGATACACTTTTATCTAATAGCATTCTTAGCGAATGCAGCATATTACTTTTGCCAACATCATTAGCTCCGATAATCAGAGTGTTCGAATTAAAATTGATATGTGCATCTTTAAAGTTTCTAAAACCTTTAAGTTTCAGATATGATATTTCCAACTTAAAATCCCTCTTTAAAGTAAAAAATCATATTTATAATGAGGTTTCACGTAAAGTATGCAACCTAATTTTGCTCATTTTTTGCAGCAGATCTATTAGGGAAGGTGCGAATAAGCAGGTCATTTCTTCCCAAGCTGACTCGCTGATTAAAATTTCGCGGATCTGG